>JBGPUU010000048.1:0-18754 GCA_041491305.1 Candidatus Methanoperedens sp. | reverse complement strand
GGCAGGTTTCTTCAGCAAAGATATGATAATTGAAAAAGCATTTGAATACGGAGAATTAAAAGGAGATTTCATTCCCTATGCTTTTGCAATCATAGCAGCCCTTCTCACATCCATTTATATCTTCAGGCTGTGGTTCATGACCTTTACAGGAAAGCCGCGCTCAGAGCGGCATTCACATGAATCCCCGGGAGTGATGACGCGTCCTTTGATGATACTTGCAATATTTGCCCTTTTCTTCGGGTTCATGCACCTTGGATTCTATGATTATCTTAACAAGAATTTCGAACTAATGACCGGGGAAACGGCGGTTCCTGAAGGCGAAGCATTGCCGATGTCGCCAATCATTGTTCTGCTGCCTGTAATTGTCGGGGTACTGGGTTTCCTGATATCGTATATGATATACTATAAACGGATGCTGGATATGAGTAAGCTCATATCATCCCAAAATCCCCTGTATAAACTATTATTAAACAGGTATTACGAACCCAAAATCGGCGCGGATATAATAGGAGTGAAACTGACTCATAATGTTGTTGCGCAATCCGGCGAATTCGTAGACAGGAAAATCATCGACGGGCTTGTGATTGATAACATCATCGGCAATACGTTATTCAAACTGGGCGAATTTATCAGGAAACTGCAAACGGGCGTAGTCCAGAATTACGCGTCCGTTACATTGCTGGGGCTTGGTTTGCTGATACTTTTACTCAGAATCAAATTCGGAGGGACATAAATGACTGCTTTGATTTCATTGATGATCGCAATCCCCTTAATCGGAGCTATCATTACATTTTTAACAAGAACCCGTGAACAGGCGCGCCTGGTAGCGCTCCTGGCTTCAGGGATTTCACTTGTCATATCCCTGGTACTATTTTCACGATTCGATAGTTCAATATCTACCATTCAATTTGGCGAGTCATATCCATGGATTGCCAGTCTCGGTGTAAGCCTGAAATTCGGGCTTGATGGGGTAGGCATGCCGCTTGTCCTCCTCTCGAACATAGTTATCCCGCTCACTGTCATATTCGCTTGGGGGGAAACCAAAGAGGCAAACAGGTTCTATGGTTTGATTCTTCTTGAGCTTGTAGGGGTAATTGGAGTTTTTACTTCCCTTGATTTCTTCGTGTTCTACATATTCTGGGAAATCGTCCTGATACCCATGTACTTCCTGATAAGCATCTGGGGAGGACCGCGAAAAGATTATGCTGCAATCAAGTTCTTCATATATACGCATGTGGCAAGCCTTGTGATGCTGCTTGCGATATTTACCCTCTACTTCATGGCTCCTCCTGTTGATCCCTTCACAGGTCAGCGAACGTTTGACATGTTCTATCTGTTGAAATCTTACCAGATAATCGCTTCACCGATATTGAAAGATGCAATATTCCTGGCGCTGTTGTTTGGTTTTATTGTTAAAATGCCGGCAGTTCCATTCCATACATGGCTTCCGGACGCGCACGTGGAAGCGCCCACAGCCGGCAGTGTCATACTTGCAGCCCTATTGCTCAAGATGGGTGGCTATGGTCTTTTCAGGGTAATCCTTCCTCTTCTTCCGTATTCCGGTTCCCCCAGTCAAATGATAACCCTGATGGCGATAATCGGCGTAGTCAGCATCCTCTACGGAACATTCCTTGCACTTGCCCAGCGCGACCTCAAGAAAATGGTGGCCTACTCAAGTATAAGCCACATGGGTTATGTGACTCTCGGCGCCGCCGCCCTTATTCCTCTATCAGTAAGCGGTGCGATGTACCAGCAGTTCTCGCACGGTCTCATTACATGCGTGTTGTTCATGTCGTGCGGCGTGATCCAGCATTCTACGGGCACCAGGATTATCGGCGACCTCGGCGGAATTGCAAAATACATGCCAAAACTCACGTTCCTGATGCTTGCCGGCTTCCTTGCCTCGCTTGGGCTTCCCGGAATGAGCGGATTCATAGCCGAATTCCTTGTACTTGTCAATTCGTATTTCACACTGCCCACATTCGTGATACTCGCACTATTCGGCATCGTGTTCACAGCAGGGTACCACCTCTGGGCTATGCAAAGAGCGGTATTCGGGACATACAACGAAAAACTGGGACATATCCATGACGGCGCGAACTATGAGATGGCTTCCATGGGTATACTGATACTGCTGATAATATTCTTCGGTCTAAATCCAAACCCGGTTCTTACTATGATGACAACGAACGCCGAGCAGCTATTGAAATTTGTCGTGCTGAGAGGAGTGATAACATGAATTATAATCTACTCGCCCCTGAAATCCTGTTGACATTACTGGCTCTACTGGTTGTCATTCTGGGTCTTTTAATGAGGGACGTCTCCAAGAACATGCTTGGATATATTAGCGCTGCAGGTCTTCTGGCTTCGATCGTATATGTCCTTGGAAATGGAATGAACGAAGTAGGAAGTTTCTTCTACAATTCCCTGACCATCGACCCGCTATCACAGATATTTAAATTGATATTCTTGATAGTTTCATTGATAGTAGTTATTGCCTCTATCGAATATTTCAGGGATAACCGCAGTCAGGATGAGTATTATGCCCTGCTTCTCCTCGCTACGGTCGGAATGATGGTAGTAGCATCTGCAAATGACCTCGTTGCATTGTTTGTCGGCTTTGAACTTGCCAGCATGTCCACATATGTATTAGCAGGTTTTGAGAAAAAGAACCCCTCGTCCCTTGAGGCTGCATTAAAATATTTCATCATAGGTTCTCTCTCATCGGCATTGATGCTGTTTGGCATGTCGCTTGTGTACGGCATAACAGGTTCAACGAATATTCCTGCAATCATTGAGTTCTTCAAATCCAATCCCGCGATGGCGGTGAGCTCGCTTGATATAGTCGCCATGGTATTCCTTGTTGCCGGATTCGGATTCAAGATGGCGCTTGTCCCCTTCCACATGTGGGCGCCCGATACATACGAAGGTTCACCTTCTGTTGTATCATCTCTCCTTGCGGCCGGCTCCAAAAAAATGGGATTCGTTGCGGCATTCAGGGTTCTTGTGCTTGCCCTTGTTGCGATACGCATTGATATCCAGATGACGTTTGCAATTCTTGCAATAATCACCATGACTTACGGCAATATAGTGGCGATATCACAGCGCAGCATAAAAAGGATGCTTGCCTACTCGTCCATAGCGCAGGCCGGATACATATCCCTGGCATTTGTGGTCACCACACAGATGTCGATTGCAGGGGGCATTCTTCTTGCCCTTGGTCATGCTTTGATGAAAGGCGGTGCGTTCCTTGCAGTTGCACTGGTAGGATATATGGTGCTTTCTGATAACAAAAACGCTAAGAATACCGATGACCTCGGGAATTTCGCGGGGCTTGGAAAACGCGCCCCGATAACGGCTTTTTCACTGTTCGTATTCTTTTTGGCCCTGGCAGGTATCCCGCCCTCGGCAGGATTCGTCGGCAAGTTTGTGCTGTTCTATTCAATCACCATTGAGGCAGTATCTCAGGCAAGCAGCTGGCTGCTGATAGTTGTGATTATCGCAATTTTAAACAGCGCCCTCTCCATTTATTACTATGCCCGCGTGATAAGATACATGTACGTACTGCCTCCGAATGGAGAGAAAATAAAAGAGCCTGTGCCGTATGTTGTGGCTATCCTGATTGCAGTGATAGGGACAATAGGTATAGGATTGTATCCTGAGCCTTTTATCCAGATGGCAATGAATGCTGCAAAAGTTTTAGGGGTGTGATTTTAATGGCAGATTGCGACCTGTGCGGTACGGCAAGACCCACCCTTTGTCCTGTAAAAGTGAACGCACCCTCAGTCTTATCGGCTTACCCGACAGGGACGTGGAGGGGAATCAACGAAGAATGTCTTGCCATTTGCCACGAGGCAAATCTTAACCGGGTTCCGTCCAATGGTAAAAAATGCGACCTGTGCGGTGCAAAAAATGTACCGTTATTCCAGGTTAAAGTCCAGGTACCGATATTCCAGGAACCATACTACAGGGAAGCTAACAAAAATATATGTGATAGCTGCTTTGAAGCCTGTGAGGATACAATAAGAAGACGGGAAGCCGAGAAACAGGAAACTCATCATCATTAACTTCTGAATGGAAGGCTGAATCAATAACGGTTGGGGTGTTTCAGCTACTTTTTTTATTATCCCGTCTTCTTCAATATGCCACATCTTCACACCCTGATTTATATTTGTGTGAATGCAAGGCAAATGTATCTTTAGAGAGTATAGCATAAAATATCGAAGAACGAATGTTTACTCCCCGGAAAGAGGGATTTTATTTGCCTTTAGACCATACCGATTTAAAAGAGTTAAAAAAACGCGGGGATATTGAGGGGCTGCTGGGTATCCTTGATACCGGCGATATTAAGGAGTGCAGGGATGCGATATGCATCCTTGGCGAGCTTCGGGACAAGAAAGCCACTCGCCCCTTAATCGGGTTACTTGAAATAGATGATGTCCAGATCCGTGCAAATGCGGCATGGGCTCTTGGCGAAATCGGGAATGTAAAAGCAGTGCTCCCGTTGATCGCTCTTTTAAATGACCCGAGCGATAACGTTCGGATACATGCGGCATGGTCGCTTGGAAGGATAGGCGACAAGCGCGCTGTTCCCGGTCTTAGGGCTATTTTAAAGAACGGTTCCACAGATTTGAGAAAGCATGCCGGGGAAGCAATAGAGAAAATAGAATCGAACGGGAATGGCAACAGGTATGCTTATGAAAATGATGAGACCGATTTTTCTGAAAACGTTGATATCCCGCTAGTAACACTTGATATCCCATCCGATTTGTTTAAATGCGAGTATTTATCACGCATTGAAAACGGGGAAACAAAAACCGACTATGGCAATACAGCCCGGTTCTCGAATGATTTGATGATAACAGATACCGATTCAAACGGAAACGGTAGAAAGATCGTTCTGGGCCTGAAAAACGAATTTAATGGATTGGTATCAGTTGATATTATTTTAAAATATAATGAAAACAACGGCTCTGGCATGCAGACGAATTCGATATGGCTGCAAATGGAAAATTTGAGAAAAAATAATCCGGCCGGCAGAGGAGCGCCCGTAGGAGAAAAAGATTTGGAGAACGAAGAACAAATTGTAGCAACCAGGAGGAGAACCCCGGGCAATGGCGCAAAAAAAGTTCAATTAAAACCATTGAGGAAACACAGGCCTGCAGGATATGACCTCTCCGGCGAATCGGCTGAAGATGAGATTATGGCAGGAGAAATATCTTCAGTTGATTATGATTTAGATTACCCTGAAGAGAATACCGCAAAGAAAAAAGAAATTGAGAGACTTGAAAAGAGGTCTCGCAAATCGCCAGAAGCTGAGGAAACCGAATTAGAACCGGAAGCTATTCCTGATAAAGAGGGCTTCAAATCCGATAAAAAATTACACGAACCTGAACTGAAGGCGAAAGTTGCCAGGCAGGAAACTGAACAGGTCAAAGAATCTGTAAAATCCGGGAAAAAATCACCCGAATCTGAAATTAAAGCGAAAGCTGCCAAACCCGAAATAGAAGAGGTTAAAGAAACTATTAAACCCGAGAAAAAATCACCTGAACCTGAAGTAAAAGCAAGACCTTCTGAACCCGAAATTAAAACCAGTGCAAGAAAACTGGAAGTTGAAATCACAGAGACCGTTGAACCCCTGAAAGCGGAAACTCATACTCCACCTGCAAAACCGGAGCCTGCCGCACCACCCCAGAATATCGATTCGGCTGTGCGGCTTTTAAGCGATATAGGGATGTCGGGAATGACAAACGCAGCATCGACTGTCACTCAGTTATCAGGAGAGGAAGCCGAATCCGTTCACACCCAGCTTCGTACACTTCCGATTGAACAGATGCACGATGAAATAATCAGCCTTGGCGATTCAGTAGTAATGATTGGCGTGGAGCTTCATGGAAAGGGTCCAACCGGAGAAATGAACGGTGAGATGCAGTTGTATATCTCAAAACAAAATGCCCTGGATGTCGCGAACGAACTCCTCTGCAATCCCCCTGAGGCTGCCTGCAAGGAATTTACCGAGGATATAATTTCCACATTAAAAGAAACAGCCAATATTTTCGGAGGGCAATATGTCAGTGCCATCTCTGAATATATTGAAATCCCATTGTTACTTAAAGCCCCGACCTTCAAGACCGGAGCATCTTCCCAGATTGCGGAATCCGCCATGAAAGAGTTTGCAGGAAAAGTTGAATTCGCGCTTGCAACCAACCTCGCCCTGGGAATGAATAAAACCGGGCGGTTAATTATGCTGGTTGACCCGAAGTCATTTGATATAATAATACAGAAATTGTTCTAAGCAATTAAATATATTTAAGATATATATACTTCGGTGCTTCTGACTACCTTTTCTACATCCCTTTCAAGCTTTGACAGCATGGTTTTATCAAGCTTCCTTCCTTTTAACTGTTCTATGAACATCAGCGATTTCGTATGGTCATCGGGAAGGAGTTTCCATGTGGGACGCTCAACGTAATAATCTATCCCGTTCGCATAGGCAATCATTTTTTCACAGACTTCCTCGCTTATCCATCCTATGTCAATATAATATTCAAGGACTTCAGTGAGGTTATTCCGTCCCACTTTTTCAAGCAGGAATTCTATCCAGTTAAGGAGGATAATTGAGGTTTCAGCTTTATTATCAAGATATTGCAGTTTTACATCCCCGCCTGCTTTTGTTGCAGGAACCGCGCTTTCAACATGCTCAAGTATCTGGGATGACGGCTCCGTAACCATGATTGGTTGCAGGGATTTTTGATCGAGTAGGGGTTTAATCTCTTCTAAGACCCGTTCTGAAACATTTTTTACCAGGACATCCTGGTTCAATGCCGTTGAATTTATCACATCGGTCAATGCCTGCAAACTGGCCTCGAGAGCTTTAAACTTAATATCATATTCTTCTTTTATATTCAGGGGAAGTTCCGGCGCTTTCTGGCTTAAGGCTTCGATTTTTTTCTCCATCTGTTCTATTTTTTCATTCGGGACATTTTCCTTGTCGCCGACAAACGGGTTTACGGTGCTGGAAACCACTTCATATAAAGATAATAACTCAAGAAGGCTTTCATCTATTTTATCCAATCTGTCCTTAAATTCATCCACACGGTTTTTTGTCGATGAGACAGCGCTCTCCACTTTGCTTATTTTGGTATCATACTCCTTGATGGATTCGGTCGTGGCGCTGATTTGTTCGGTTTTGGATTTCACTATCTCTTCAATCTTCTGTGTAATTTCTTCCTGGGCTTTTTTTACCTGTTCGGATAAATCAGGCATTGCTATTGGTGGCGTACCTGTGGATTGCGTACCTCCGGCTACTGGTACCCCGGCGTCGGGAGTCTTTTTTATCCTTTCGATTTTTTTAATAAGGGACTCTTCCGGCACTTTTAATTTTTTAAACTTTTCTGAAATGTCTTCGAACATCGCCTTTTATCCTTTATATTATCTTTTTATAAATATGTTATTCTAAATTATTACATTGGTAATTTAAATTATTGTATGTACGTGTTATTAAGCATATTTCACACAAACTTCACAACTGCGTTTATATACACACTAATTCAATGTCGCTCATAATTGAATACGAGGTTCGAATATGAGAGTCAAAACAGGAATTGAAGGATTTGATGAGCTAATCGAAGGAGGCTTACTTAAGGACAGGCAGTATCTGGTCAGCGGCTCCCCGGGCAGCGGTAAATCTACATTCGGAGCGCAATTCTTAGCTGCCGGGGCCCTTGCCGGGGAAGCCGGTGCATACGTTGCATTATCCGAAAGCATAGATACTATTAGCGAAGATATGTCCAGGTACAATCTTCACATCGAAGAACTGGTAAACAAGAAAAAACTGTTTTTTTTAGATCTCGGGCCGACTACCCAATATGCGGAATATGAAGAAGTTTCTTCGTTTATAACGCCAAATTATGAGCAGCGAGAAGCCGAATCAGCAGATAGCGCTCCTCCCACGCCGTATTCAGTATTCAAGAGTGTGGAGGCGGTTGTAAAGCAGCACGATATCAAGAGACTGGTAATAGACTCATTATCAGCCATCAGGTTCACTTCATCGCATCCTGCCAACGAAGAGAAATCCATAGGCAGGTTCATCAGGAATCTTAAAACTCTTGGATGCACAACCCTGCTTTTATCAGAGCTTACCAAGCCAGATGCCTATACTATTGAACAATTCGCATCCCACGGCGTGATATTTCTCCATAATTTCCTGGATACCCAGAAAGGAATGGTGAGAGCGCTGCAGATAATTAAGATGCGGGGAACAAAACACGAATGTGAAATGCGCTGTATCGAATTCACGAATAAGGGCCTGATTGTCCTGAAACCACTGAAAAAATATTAAGGGGTTTTGAACTATTACAGATAAACAGGCTGATAAAGAGCGGCTCATAAAAAAAATTTCCGAGCTGGGATTTGAAGTAGGATATAAGAATCACTCGGAAATCGGCTGGGTTTTGAGAGAATATGATGCCCTTATTAAAGAAGCCCAGAGCCTCGGGATTAAATCGCCTGAGTCTTATTATAATGAAGGAAAAATAAAAGGAAAAGCGGGCAGGGACAGGGGGGAAGTGGGGCATAAAATCCCACAAGAAGGTAAGATTGTTTCAGGCGATGAACCGGCTAAGGGCAACGATGTAGGCAAAACAAAGGAAAAAACCCAATCATATTACTTACTTAAAAAACCCGGTATCAGCAGTCTTCCCAGTCTGTTTGATAAAATCAGCATGACAGAACTTCCGAAATTTCTCGGGGGATTCAAGCTATTTAACAGGAAATAGTTCACACTTTTTTCACAACTTTGTATATATCCAGGTGAATCATTCGGTATTCAGGCTTTCATTTTGATGAAAGAATCCTCTGAATAGCGAGAAGATCAAATGAAAATAAAACGATTGCCGGAACTCAATCTTTTAACCAGGTTTACGATTATCAGTCTTATTATTACTGCTGCAATCGGCATTGCCATGGCGTGGGGCATCCAGCAGCAGATGGAATACAATGCACTTCAAAACGCAGCCGAGGGTGCGGCAGATAATGTCGCCACCCTTCTTAACCCGAACTTGCGGCAGGCGGATTTATCCGGCCCTCTTGACCCTGTCAGGTACGCACAGGTTGATGCCCTTATCCGCCAGAGCGTACTGAACGACCGCATCGTCCGCGTCAAAATTTGGAGCCGGGAGGGGATGCTGATATACTCGGATGAAAAAGAACTTGTCGGAAAAAGCTACCCTGCAGATGAAGACCTCAAAGAGGCTCTGGAAGGTAAGACCGTAACAATCATAGCACCGGAAAAAGAGGAGAATGAGGCTGAACGCGAACGCTTCGGCAGGCTGATAGAAGTGATAGTACCTCTCCGGCCCGCAGACTCCCGGCAGGTAGCAGGCGCTTATGAAATATATGATGATATGAGCGCACTTGAGCCGGGATTGGCCAAGATACGCAACTTTGTCTGGAGCAGCATCGGTTTAGGCTTCCTTATTCTTTACGGCTCCCTATTCGCATTTGTGCGCAACGCATCGCGGGAACTCGTTCACCGAAGTGAGGAGAACGCGAGGCTGTACGGGGAAGCGACACAGCGGCTTGAAGAACGCAAACGCGCAGAGAATGAACTCATCAAACGTACCACGCAACTGGAAGCTGCCAATAAAGAACTGGAGGCGTTCAGCTACTCAGTCTCCCATGACCTTCGTGCGCCGCTTCGGGCAATCGACGGTTTCTCAAGGGTGCTCCTGGAAGATCATTCGGATAAGCTTGACAGCGAAGGCGGGCGGCTGCTGAATATTGTCAGGGACAACACACAGAAAATGGGGCAGCTTATTGAGGATTTGCTCGCCCTCTCCCGCCTGGGTCGAAAACAGATGGAAATATCCGAAATTGATATGGCTAAACTTGTAAAATCCGTATTCGACGACCTTAAAACAACCGTACCC
Source organism: Candidatus Methanoperedens sp. (assembly GCA_041491305.1). Lineage (GTDB taxonomy): Archaea > Halobacteriota > Methanosarcinia > Methanosarcinales > Methanoperedenaceae > Methanoperedens. The sequence continues at coordinate 8,825 of JBGPUU010000048.1, read as the reverse complement.
GAACGGGCAATACAGCTTGATATCAAAACGCTTCCGCCTGCACATGGCGACCAGTCAATGATAAGGCAGGTTTTTGTTAATCTTTTGTCCAATGCCATAAAATTCACAAGACCGAAAGAGAAAGCTGTTATCGAGATCAGCGGCACCACAAAAGAGAATGAAAATGTCTATTGTGTTAAAGACAACGGCGTCGGATTCGATATGCAGTATTTAAATAAATTATTCGGGGTTTTTCAGAGACTGCACAGCGCTGAAGAGTTCGAAGGGACAGGTGTCGGGCTTGCCATTGTCCAGCGCATTATCCACAGGCACGGTGGACGGGTATGGGCTGAAGGAAACGTTAACGAAGGTGCAACATTTTGTTTTACACTTCTGGATGGAGGAACAAAAATATGACAGATACAAGTGAAGTTGAAATACTGTTAGTCGAAGACAATCCGAACGATGCCGAGCTAGCTCTGCGGGCGTTAAAAAAACATAATCTTGCCAACAGGATACATCTGGTGAAAGACGGGGCGGAAGCGCTGGATTTTATTTTCGGAAAAGGCGCTTATTCCGGGCGCAACGTAGGGAACAAACCGAAAGTGGTATTTCTTGACCTGAAGCTTCCCAAGGTGGACGGGCTGGAGGTTCTGCATAAAGTTAAGTCGGACGAACGGACAAAGACGATACCGATAGTGGTATTGACATCTTCCCATGAAGAGCGGGACTTGGTTGAGAGTTATAAATTTGGCGTTAACAGCTACATCGTCAAGCCGGTGGATTTTGATAAGTTCATCCAGGCGGTTGCACAACTGGGAATGTACTGGATGTTATTGAATAAACAGCCGCAATAATCGCCGGGAAGCTGAAATAATTATGAATAAACAACTTCGCATACTGATACTTGAAGATGATATTACAGATGCCGAGTTGATGGAGCACGAACTGCGAAAAGCAAATTTTACATTTACGTCAAAACGTGTTGAAACAGGAGAAGCTTTCCAGGAAAATCTTGTGGACTTTGCTCCTGAACTCATCCTGGCTGATTACACGCTTCCGTCATTCGATGGATGTTCTGCTCTGCGGATTGCAAAAGAAAAATGCCCCGACGTGCCTTTTATTTTTGTTTCGGGAACAATCGGTGAAGATTTTGCGATTGAGTCGTTAAAAAGCGGCGCAACCGATTATATCCTCAAGGATCGGTTATCCCGTCTTGCCCCGGCCGTGCATCGGGCTTTAAGCGAAGTCAAGGAAAAGATCGAATACAGGAAAGCCGAGAAAGCGCTTAAAGAATCGGAACTGAGATTCCGTTCAGTTGTGCAATCTGCAAATGATGCGATTATTTTGATGGATGGCAAGTGTATCATTTTTTCATGGAACACCGGCGCACAGGCAATGTTCGGCTACATGGAAAAAGAAGTAATCGGTAAATCAATCTCGCATATCATACCTGAAAGATACAAAAAAGATCACATGAAGAAAATAGCATGTGCGAGTTTGGCAGCTAAACCTGGAATTAACGGGAAGAGAATTGAATCATACGGGCTCAGAAAAGGTGGTATTGAATTTCCCGTAGATATTTCAATGGCAACATGGAAAACAGATGAAGGAACTTTTTATAGTGCAATCATCCGCGATATTACCGAGCGTGAGCAGGCGGAGAAGGAAAAAGACAGGCTCCTCAAAGCCATTGACAACAGTAACGATGGAATCATAATATCAGATGAAAAAGACAGGTACGTATACTTGAATGAGGCATACGCAAAGATTTATGGCTACCCTGAAGAGGAACTTATTGGAGAGACGTGGCGGAAACTCACAACTCCGGAATTAATACCACCAACTGAATTGGAATTAGACCGCACCGTTCACAATAAAAATATTGGCATGTTCAGCGGAGAGGTCCCTGGTGTGAGGAAAGACGGTACAATCATCCCGATAGAGGTTAGAGGCACCGGTTTGTGGGATGAGAACGGAAGCTACGAGGGACATATATGCATCGTGAGAGATATCACCGAACGCAAACGGGCTGAAGAGGAGTTATTGAAGTTCAAACTTGGAATTGAGCGATTAGACGAAGTCGTCTTCATAACCAATATTGATGGAACGATAATTTATGCAAATCCTGCCTTCGAAAAAATATATGGATATAACAGGGAAGAAACGCTCGGAAAAACACCCCGTATAATAAAATCAGGATTACTACTTTCAGAGGCTTATAAACCATTCTGGGATACGCTTCTTGCAAAGAAAGTTGTGAACGGGGAATTGGTCAATAAGACCAAAGATGGCCGTCTCTTGAATATTGGAGGCTCGGCCAATCCTATCCTGGATAATAACGGCAACATTATAGGCTTTCTGGCCATCCAGCGCGATATCACCGAACGCAAGCGTGCGGAGGAAAAAATAGAAGCATCCCTAAAAGAAAAAGAAACACTTTTAAGGGAAATCCATCACCGTGTCAAGAACAATATGCAGATAGTTTCAAGCCTTCTTGGGCTCCAGGCCGAATCCATAAAGGAAAAAAAGTATCTTGAAATGTTCAGGGACAGCCGCAACAGGATAATGTCGATGTATATTATTCATGAAAAGCTGTATCGATCCAGGGATCTTGAAAAAATCGAATTCAATGAATATATCAGGGATCTGGCAAACGGTTTGCTGCAATCTCATGGTGTCGAAGCGGGAAAAGTCGGATTAAATATAAATGTCGGGGATACTTCGCTTGGAATTGATTTTGCAATCCCCTGCGGATTAATAATCAACGAGCTTATTACTAATTCTTTGAAGTACGCATTTCCGGATGGCAGGGATGGTAAAATCAGCATAATACTTCATCCTCTGGGTAAAAAAATGTTTGAGCTTGTAGTTAGCGATAACGGAATAGGTATCCCCGGCGGTGTGGATTTCAGGAAAACCGAATCACTGGGCCTGCGCCTCGTTACAATACTGGCTGAAAACCAGCTCCATGGTCAAATCGATTTAAATCGTACAGGAGGGACTGAATTCAAAATAAAATTCAAAGGAGTGAAATGATGACAGAAAAACAAATACTGGTTGTTGAAGATGAAATTATTGTTGGCGAACACATCCGGAGGTGTCTCCAAAACCTGGGATATTCGGTATGCTCGGTAGCGTCTTCAGGAAAGAAGGCTATTATGGAGGCAGAAGAGAAAAGGCCGGATCTAGTGCTGATGGATATTGTACTGGAGGGTGAAATGGACGGGATAGAAACAGCGTCAGAGATACGTTCCCGTTTCAATATCCCGGTTGTGTACCTCACAGCCTATTCGGATGAAAAAATACTGGAACGTGCAAAAATAACAGAGCCGTATGGGTATATCATTAAACCATTCAATGAACGGGAATTACACATCAATATTGAGATAGCTCTCTACAAGCATATGGCAGAAAGAGAATTGAACGAGAGAAACAGGTGGCTGTTTGCGGTAATTAAAGGAATCGGGGATGCTGTAATTGCAACAGACCCGCAAGGGCATATAAAACTTATGAATCCTATCGCAGAGGCCCTGACCGGATGGAAGGAGAAAGACGCCCTGGGGAAATCTCTGGTAACGGTTTTTAATATTGTCAGCGAAGAAAAGGACATCCAGGTTGAAAATCCTGTAACAAAGGCAATCAAAGAAGAAAGTTTCTACGGGCTGGCAGATCATACTGTATTGATAGCAAAAGAGGGTACGGAAATGCCTGTTGACGTTATCGGTTCAGCCATCAAAGATGACAGAGACGGTATCATTGGTGTTGTATTGATTTTCTATGATATTATCGAACGCAAAAGAATTAATGAAAGGCTGAACGGGTATTAAAGTAATTCATATCTTGTATTCAATTTTCATTATTATTAGTTTCAAGGAATTGAAATCACATTAAACCATATTATTAAGGAGAAATGATGAGTGATTACACATTTGGCATTAAAGAACTGGATAACGCAATCGAGGGCATAAGAAAAGGCTCGAATATCATGCTGATTGGCCCTCCAATGAGCGGAAAAGAAGTAATCCTGAATCACCTGATGTATCACGGAGCAGCAAGAAATGATAATGCAGTAATAACTGTAACTACCAATAGGTCAGCAACACAAATTTTAGAATGGTTCGAAGAAAACAAATTAGTACTTCCGTTGTCAAGAATCGGGATTATTGACTGCGTCACAAAATCGCTTGGGGGTGCTGTGATTGAAAATGAAAATATTAAGATTGCAGGGAGTCCCGTGGATTTGACCGGAATAGGAGTAAGAATCGGCCAGTTTTTTGATGATTTCTTTATGAAAAAGAATATCCTGAAAGTCCAGCTTCACATCAATTCACTTTCTACAATATTGATGTATTCAAACATTCAAACGGTTTTCAGGTTTATTCATGTTTTTACAGGCCGCATCAAAGCAAAGGGGGCTCTTGGAATATTTGTAATAGAGAGCAACATACATGACGAGAGGGTGATAACTACATTAAAACAATTGTTTGACTGTATGATAGAAATCAAATCAGAAAACGATAAAAATTTCATAAGAATAGTCGGGCTTTCATCAAAACCCACTCTCTGGCTTGAATATGAGATAGATGGCGCAAACCTGAGAATAAAGGGGAGATAATAGAATAGCAGAGACTCAATCAGCCGTCGTATTCAGGAGAAAATGTTAAAAAATCAAGTATGTTAACTTATCCGGGAAATATTTCACACCTTTTTCACAAATCGATTTATAAATAAGAAATTTTCATCTTACGGGTTGCCGTAAAAAAGCAGTTTTGCTGCTCATGGACAACGGAGAAATTCTGAAAAACGAAAATGCATAAAAACGGAATACGGAGGATTTTATGGTAAGTATTAAAGATATGTCTTTGAGCAAGAAGTTAATCGGCGGGTTTGCTCTCGTTGTAATACTTCTTGCTATAGTCGGGTATATAGGATATTATGGTACCAGTCAAATAAATTCGGAACTGAAAGCGATTACACAAGACCATGTAGTGATGACGGTCACAGTAAAGGATTTGAAGGATGCTAATATGCAGGCAAATGATGCCTATGGAGAACATATCCTTGGAAATCCTGATGCCAAATCCGGGCTTGAAGAAGCATATAAAATGTTTGACCAGCACAAAGCAAAATTATTAGGGATGGATCTGACACCTGAAGAAAAGAACGATATCGCGAACATCGAAAAATTGCATAATGATAATAAACAGGCTGGCCAGAAACTCTGGGATGCAATAACTGCGGCCAATTACAAGCAGAATGATCAGGTGAATGCTGCCATGAAAGAATTTGATGATTCAAGAGAGCAATTGAATAAAGCTCTCAATGAGTTTGAAAGCATGCAGGCAGCCCAGATGAAAGAGGCAGAAGACCACGCAGCAACCGATGGGAATAATTCTACAATGCTGATTATAGCAATTAGTATCATTGCAGCAATTATCGGGCTCGGTATCGGGATATATATCTCCCGTGCCATCACCAAACCAGTGGATACCATGCTGCAGGCATCCAATAAAGTCGCAGAAGGAGACCTCACAGTTCAAGTAAAGAGCGATTCAAAGGATGAGGTCGGGCAACTCTCAATGGCTATCCAGACAATGACCGAGAGCTTAAAAGGAGTTCTTTCCAGAGTTCAGGGCTCGGCGCTGAGAGTAGCCTCAACAGCTCAGGAACTCTCAGCATCAAGCGAGGAAATGAAAGCTTCCACAGACCAGGTATCCAGTACCACGCAGGATATTGCTTCCGGGGTGAGCCAGCAGGCATCGAAGATGGTGGAAATAAGCCGGACAGTAAAAGAGATGGCAGACAGCGTACAGCAGGTTGCAGTAAATTCCCAGAAAGCAGCAGAAGGAGCTACTTCAGCCAGCAATACAGCCCAGGAAGTGGGCAAGATGTCCAATGATGTAGCAAGCAAGATATCGGAAATCAGGACCACCGTGGATAACTCGGCTCTAGTAATTAAAGAGCTTGACGGCAGGTCGCAGAAGATTGGTGAAATAATAGGCGTGATAACCAATATTGCAGACCAGACAAACCTTCTTGCATTGAATGCAGCTATCGAAGCTGCAAGAGCGGGAGAGCACGGCAGGGGTTTTGCCGTAGTCGCCGATGAAGTCAGGAAGCTTGCCGAGGAATCAAGAGGCGCGGCAAACCAGATAACAGGACTGATAAAAGAGGTCCAGCAGGGAACAAAACAGGCAGTTGACAGCATGGAACAGGGCACCAAGACCGTAGGCGAAGGCGCCAAGACGATTGAGGATGCAGTATTATCTATCAATAAGATTGTTACCGCCGCCGGGGAAGTCGCTACCATGGTTCAGGAAATCGCGGCAGCGGCGCAGGAACAGTCCGCCTCTGTTGAAGAGATAGCCGCTTCTGTTGAAGATGTATCTGCAATAAGTGAAGAATCCGCTGCAGGCACAGAGGAAGTCTCGGCTGCAGCAGAAGAGCAGGCTGCTTCGATGGACCAGCTTGTGAATGCAGCGCAGGAACTTGCTAAACTGTCTAATGACCTTCAGGCAGAAGTCTCGAAATTCAATCTGGGAGAAGAAGTATCCCGGGTCGTTAAACAGGCAGAGCAGGTTAAACATGAACCTGTAAAGCAGAAAGAGTCACATGCCCAGAAATCCAAAACCGTACCGGATTCAGTGAAAACAGGGAAAAAGACGGCATCCCATGCTGATGAAAAAAGGCCGCAATAGGGAGATAAAAATGGCAGAGCAAACTCAAGACCCAAAAGCACAAACATCAGCAAACGACGAGCTTCAGCTCGTCGTCTTTAACATAGGCAAGGAAGAGTTCGGCGTGGAGATAATGAAAGTCCAGGAAATCATCCGCATGACCAGTATCACCAGGATTCCCCAGGCGCCCAATTACGTCAGGGGAATTATCAACCTCAGGGGCAGGATTATAGTTGTGCTCAACCTGAACGTGATAATGGGTATGGAAAGTAAAGAGCAGGACGAGAACACCCGCATAATAGTGGCAAATATAGATGAGACTGTAATGGGATTCATTGTTGATTCGGTAAGCGAGGTTATCCGGCTTCCTGAAAAGAACGTTGAGCCGGCTCCTGCTGTTATCGCCAACAAGATAGGCACGGAATACGTCCGGGGCGTTGGTAAGATGGATAACAGGCTGCTCATTCTTCTCAATCTGGATAAGGTGCTGAGTGTAAACGAATTGCATAGCATTAATACTATATCCGCAGAAGCTGCAGGGGCAGCATCCACATAACAGGCTGCCTCATTTCTCCTTTTTTTCACACCTTTTTCACAAATCGATTTATAAATAAGAAATTTTCATCTTACGGGTTGCCGTAAAAAAGCAGCTTTGCTGCTTATGAACAACAGAAAGGCTGAAAAACGAAAATGCATAAAACGGAAAATGGAGGATATATGGTTAGTATAAAAGATATGTCTTTGAGCAAGAAGCTGCTGGGCGGGTTCGGCCTGGTCAGCATCTTGCTGATAATTGTGGCTGTGATAAGCATAACCACACTTGGTACAATCGAACAGGAAAATAATAAAGTAATCGGAAATACGATTGCTATGAAAGAAAAAGGTCTTACAATGGACGTAGATATGCTTTCTGCAAGACGAAATGAGAAAGACTTTTTCGCACGTCATGAACTTATATATGTCGATAATGTAAAAGCTTTTGCCGCGAACGTCACGAAAGATGCACAGGCGATACAGGCACTTGATGTCCCTCAGGAAAGAAAGGACATGGCAGCAAAGGTATTAAACGATATCGGAGGTTATCAAAAAGCGTTCCTTGAGACTGTTGAACTCTATAAGACAAAAGGTCTTGATGAAAACTCAGGACTGCAACTTGATATGAGGAATGCTGTGCATGCTGTTGAAGGTGACATCACAAAACAGAATAATGACCAGCTCATGGCAGATATGCTGACATTGAGGAGAAATGAAAAGGATTACCAGCTGCGGTTAGACCCCACGTATCAAAAGACTTTGCATGATAATGAAAAGATCCTTCAAAACCATCTGGCTGCCAGCAAGCTGCCCCAGAATGTAAAGAATGATATTAATGCCAAGCTTCTTGTATATACAGCATCTTTTGATAAGATAGTGGCTATTGATGCTGATATAGCATCAAAAACAGCAGAATTCACAACTTACGTCCATGCAATAGAGCCGGTAATAGACGAATTCGAAACAGATTCTGAGGCAGATGAAGCTGCGGCGCTTGCCGAAATAGCCAGGACGAATTCAACCGCTAAAACCACGGTAATAATACTTTCTATCATAGCCGTAGTCACAGGTCTCGGTATCGGGATATATATCTCCCGCGCCATAACTAAACCTGTGGACAGCATGCTCCTTGCATCCAATAAAGTCGCTGCAGGCGACCTTACAGTCCAGCTCACGAATGATTCAAAGGACGAGGTCGGGCAGCTTTCCTTAGCCATCCAGACAATGACCGAGAGCTTAAAAGGAGTTCTTGGAAAAGTGCAGGGTTCAGCGTTAAGGGTAGCCTCAACAGCCCAGGAACTCTCAGCATCAAGCGAAGAGATGAAAGCATCCACAGACCAGATATCCAGCACCACGCAGGATATTGCTTCCGGAGTGAGCCAGCAGGCATCGAAGATGGTGGAAATAAGCCGGACAGTAAAAGAGATGGCAGACAGCGTACAGCAGGTTGCGGTAAATTCCCAGAAAGCAGCAGAAGGCGCTACCGCGGCAAGCAACACTGCCCAGGAAGTGGGCAAGATGTCCAATGATGTGGCAAGCAAGATAATGGAAATCAGGACGACCGTGGATAACTCGGCTGCCGTTATAAAGGATCTTGCAGGCAGGTCGCAAAAGATTGGTGAAATAATAGGC
>JBGPUU010000047.1:0-18758 GCA_041491305.1 Candidatus Methanoperedens sp. | reverse complement strand
CTGTCCAGGGGTCCCTTTGAATCCAGCACTGCAAGAATCTTGCTTGCTTTTTGGTTACTTGCAACAAAACCGATTAATTCTTCCATAATAATACCAGATGGCACCATTTGAGATAACTTTATTGCATGCAAACAACAATATCACGGCGGCGGGCTAGCCCGGGTAATTCGGCGTTACCTATAACCCGAAACCGTCGATAGCGGGGGGCGAAGCCAGAGGAAGAAGTTTTGACTGTTGCCCGGCCCGCAGGTTCTACTGTGAAACCCCGTCCTGTGGGGCTAGTGTCGGTGCAAGGGCTTTCCTGAAGGAAGGTTTTTGTATCTTAATTGCGGACAAAGGTCTAGGCCCGGAAGGGAGCAAACCGCCCGTGAACAACTAACGCTCACGGGGGCGCGGGGCGGAGGCGAGCCTGCGGTCAACCGGACAGCGGAAGGGACTACGACCCGAGGTATGCCCGCTACTTTTAATGATCAAAAAAAGGAGTTTTAATTTATCTTTATTCGCTTTGAAATAATGAGATAAACAACCATTAAAGAGATTATTATAGAAACAAAATCCAGATGTGCGACATTCTTCCTGTCCTGGCCGACGGCCGGCGGATCAGAAACTATGGTAAGGTTTAACTGATAAAATTCACCCCAACTGCTATTTCTCTCCATCGAATGGATATAAATTGTATGCGTCCCGGTTGAAATACTGCTTGTATTAATTTCTGTAACTAATCGTTCTACTTGCGAGTCAAAAACCCCGTCAACGGGTCTAAGTAGTATTCCATGCCCCAGGCTGCCTGTTTTATCTATGAAGTATTCAGCAGACCTTATTTTCATCCCGATACCGCCTGCGGCTGTTACGGTCAATTTCACCGGTTCTCCGCTGTTGATAACAGTTTGGGATAAATTAGCTTCACTTATTGAAGGCAGCATCCGGGGCCTGATAATTTCATGTGACCCAGGCATGTGACATACTTCACAGGCAGAAAAGTACCCATGAGCTTCGTCGCTGAGATTTACAGCTCCGTATGCCGGTTTATCCTGGTATGTATGACATGATGTGCAGTTCCTTGGCGTAACGTATGTGGGTGAATGCGTATTCGGTTCGGTTCCACCTGTATGGCATGCCAGGCACGCTTTATCAATGCTATCTGACATATAGGCATTATCAGGCGCTGCTGCATTCAATACTGAATGTTTCCCAAGCCGTGATGAAATAGCATTGACCTCTGGAATTCTAAGGTTCTTTGAGGAATCATGACATCCCACACAATCAACCCAGTCTCTGGTATCAAAAAACAGGCTTGGAGTATGCAGGCTTTCAGGGATTTTTCCAAGTGTGAACGTGTCGCCTGGATGAAGCCAGCTGCTATTATACCCGAACTGGGTGGTGTTAGCAGTAGTCTTCAATACCTGTGCCGACAGGAGTTGCGAATCCTGAAGAACGATAAAGTCTTTCTGCCCCAGGAAAACAGTTGAAACATTTGCAGTGAAAATGGTCATATTGGTATCGGTATACCCTTTGTATCTGACGCCTGGCTCGTATGTGAACACTGAGCCTGCTGTGACGACATCTTCCTGGACAGTATCATTATTTATCCTGAATTCCAGCCATGCCTGCCTGTCCATACTGGAGGCCCTGAATTTCAAAGAATAATCGTCAGCTATCTGCCATATCTGCCCGTCTTCCAGGTATTCCTGGAAATGAGGGACTGAAATGAACTTTCCCATGGTGCCGAGCTGGCCAAAAACATAATCCTCATCGTTTGAGTAAATTTTACTCACATTTTCTAATTTATGATCGAGTAACACGCCGGTATAGTAGATTATATCCCGCCCGTTATCTTTTGCTTCCCTGTCTATGACCTTATACCGTTCTTTTTCGTTGGAATTCCTGTACAGGTGGCAGGCAAAGCAAGCGCTGTTATTGTTTTCATTTTCTGTGTGTACCTTTCGCGGCCTGAATGCCTCGAATGTGATAAAATTTTCTTTAGAGCCAGTAAAGATGGATTTTATGTTTATTATAATAGCAGGTGTCTTGAATGTTGCATTATCGATTGTAACCTCTCTCTCGTAAGTGTATGGGTTATCCCGGCCAACCATTGCCTGGTCCACGATAATGTCTTTATTCATAATCTGGATAAGGGCATCTCCTCTCAAAGTTGATATTTGTATTAATTTTAAGGAGTACCCTTCGCCAAGATAGACTGTCTGCCCTTCAAACAACGTCAGGTTGTTCTTTTCTTTATTCACCTCGATAGTACCTGTCCTGTTCTTATTAATCAGGGTGGCATTTCCCCAGTCTTCACTGTTATCCTTATCGAGATGGCAATAAACGCAATTGAAAGAATCGATTAGGTTATCTTTTGACCCGTAATGCGATACGAGAGCAAGATTTGAATTGTTATCTGTTGTTACCAGGCTGTTTATATGGCAGTTCTGGCATTGCTCTGATGTTGTTATATTGTAATTTGTAACATTATTCGGATTACCATTCAGGCTTGCGTTCCGGAAGTGCGAATAAATCATTGTCTCATTGTATTGTGATTGTGAAATCGAGTGGCAGTCATTGTTATTACAGTTCTTGGGGGTTTTGTATGTCGGGGGATGCCCTGCTGGTTCAGAACCATCTCCGTGACACGCCCAGCACGCTTTATTTATCGGGTCGATAGATGTGGAGTTGGTGGCATTTCTGTTTAAGTTTGCATGTACCCCCTGTTTCATAGAAGACGCCGTTATTCTCTTATCCAGCGGAGCGCCGCTTCCGCTTATATCGTGGCAATTTATACAGTTGGATCCGCCACTTGCAGCCACGTTGTGCATGAACCCTGTTATGTCCGTACCTGAGGCCAGGCTTCCGTGGCAGTTTTTGCATGTGCTGTCATTGTAATCTGAAAAACCGCTATGATTGTAATAAGCAGGATTGCTTGTTGGTCCAAAGCTTGCATTTCCTGTAATCTCAGGCGGGACTAACAACGGTTCATCTGGAAAATTAAAGGTACTGACTGTATCGTTATAGGTATTGGTTCCGTTTGAATACCCCTGCCAGTGGCATGAAGCACACCAGGAAGTGCTTGATGAGATTGTTGAGTTTACCGTGTTGTTGCCTTGTGACAGCGAAGGCCTGCCTAAAGCAGTGGCGTTGTGCTGGGTTACGCCGTGGCAGTAGAGGCACCAGGTAAGCTGCCGGCTATTTGTCCAGTAACCAGGAGTTTGATTCCATTTTATTCCAGCGTTTATATCGTTGCTGTGGTTCACGGGTTCCGGAATCTGAGGTGGGTCACCTCCAGAGTACTCACCTGAAAGGTTTTGTTGCAGCAAAATATTCAAAAAGGTAGAATTCTGGTGGCAATTTGTACAGTTGCCTCTTGCCGGATTTGGATTAGTTCTATTCAGGGAAATATACGAGGCGCTCTGGGAAAACACTTTTATGCTATGGGCATCCTGACTGTGGCATACTGTGCAGCTCACGCTGTCGTTGTGGCGCTGGTATGCATTGTGGCAGGCGGTGCACTGGGTGTATTCTGTAATATTATTCGTATTCGCATATATAGGGTCAGGTTTTGTGTTGTTGTGCGCGGGTCCATGACATACGACGCATGGAACTGATTCAATTAAACTGGATTCCGTACCGTTGTGTGCAGTAAGGGGGGTTCCGTTATCAAAATTATAAGAATAAACTGAGATGTTCTTTCCCGTGACATTAGCGGCTGGTCCTGGTATCAGATCATCAAGGGTGCTTATATTTGTGAGGTTGTTATTGAACATAGGATGACAATCATAACAGCTTGGGATTTTTGGAACACCCGCTCCACCGCCAAGTGTTAAATTAGTCCTTATGTAAGTCCAGTTACCATGGCAGTAGTCACATGTTCTGTTCTTGTGTACATCATTTGTAGAACCATAATTCCCGGTCTTATTTACTGAATATCCTGGGTGGCAAATATAGCATCCCCTATAACTATTGCTGGAATGGCTTGACCTCTGGTGTGCCGCTTCCATAAAAGTAGTATCATTGCCGTAACCGCCTGTGTAAGGGGAATGAGGATAATTACCACCGCTAATGTTATTGGTATCGGTGGGAGTAATAATATTCAGTCTATGACAATAAATATTTTGACTTGTTCCGCACGTTGTCGTATTAGTGTTTGCCCAACCCTCAAGGCTCATATTAGTGCTATCCATGACGGCTGTATTGTTAGTCAAGGTGGCAGTAATCGTCCAATTGCCATATTGGGTATCATTTCTATTAGTAAATATACCGAGTGTATTGTAAGAGATACTTGCTAAACCGTTCTCCCGGGTCAGGTTATATTGAGTGGATTTAAGTGTACCGTTTGCAGATATATTAAAAGTAATGTTTTTATCAGAATCTGGCAACCCATTATTTAAGAGTAAAGCAAAAACGGTGAAATTTCCACTAAGCTTAAAACTGTAATTTGGACTGATCAGCCAGGGATTGTAAACCGCATATCTGCTGGTCGCAACCACTATGGTCTGGTTGCCGCCTGTTGCTGAAGCATTAAATGGTGAAAAAGAAATTGTAGTTGATGTGAGCGTATTTTTTGCAGCATCATTGATAGAAGGGGAAGGCACTACTATTGCTAAAAACAAAAATAAAATTATAATAAATTGCTTTGGTATTTGCATTTTTTGGCCCCGCACTTTTTCTTGCTCTCACCTTCTTCATTCAACGCATCTGCTATTTTGAAAACGTTTTTCCCTGTTTATTATATTGGTTTGTCCCCTTAATTATAATTAATGGTAATGCCAGTCCTGATTACTGCGTTATCCCAGTCACCACGTCTTTCCTGAAATCAAATACCGTCACACACTCATCATTGTCGCAAATGTCAAGTCTTGACGTATCTTCAATAACGCCGATATTTGCTGCCGTGTATCCCGCATTTTCAAAAAGCCGGATTACTTCGGATTCATTTTCCGGAAGGGATGTAACTATGAAACCAACCGCGGGATGAACCTTTAACCACTGCACAAATTCAATTTCATGCGGCGCGGGTATTTTTGAAAGGTCAACGCGCGCGCCCTTTTTGCTTGTTTCAAGCAGCATGCCCAGCGTCCCGATTATTCCGGGATTGCTGATGTCCTTTCCGGCCGTGACAAGCTTTCTCTCGCCAAGCTCCTGCATCACCCTGTATTTTCCGCGCACCGCTTCCGGCTCTTTCATGGTCGTGGAATCAAAACTGTACGGCGAATTCGGGCCGGCTTTCCCGTCCATATCATAAGCCGCGATTATGGAATCACCCGCTCCTGCCGTGCCGCTTCTTATCTCGCAGCCCCTTTTTACGGTGCCAATAATTGCAACGGATAGCGAAGTATAGGGTGTATCAGGATGCAGATGACCGCCAACCATGGGAACCCCGAACTTGGCTATGCCGTCCCTTATTCCGCGAAGGAGCTCCTTGCATGCATGTTTATTATCGGATGAAAGAACATTGACCATTGCGACCGGTCGTCCGCCCATCGCTGCTATATCATTGACATTGACGAGCACAGACGTGTATCCAGCCCACCAGGGGCTTGCGTTCACAAGACGACCCCAGATACCGTCGGCTGCAAACAGTATGTAATCCTCCCCGCCAATATCGATGACAGCGGCGTCATCGCCGAAATCCACTACTGAATTGGAATATTCCGAGCGGACGGTCTGGAAAATATTTATGAGGTCTGCAATAGGTTTCTTGCGAGTCACACCCTCGAATTCCCTGATTTCCTTAGCGATTCTCTGTAAGTCCATTATACTGACCACGCAGCATGATTAATTATAGTTTTTGGGGGCTTGGGGAATAAGCCCCTATTACACGTTTCCTGTATGCGGCAAACCTGTCCTCAAGTATCGCTTCCCTTGCTCCTTTCACTATTGACTGGATAAAGTGCAGGTTATGAATGGACGCAAGCCGGAGCGCAAGAAGTTCAGATTCCTTGAAAAGATGATGAAGATAAGCTCTCGTATAGTTTTTACAGGTATAGCATCCGCAATTCTCATCGACCGGGGCAAAATCCAGGGCGAATTTACTGCGTGCGATATCGATACTCCCCTCCGAGGTCATGAGTGTCTGGTGCCTTGCATTCCTTGTTGGGAATGCGCTGTCAAAAACATCAATTCCTGACTCGATTGCATTAATAATTTCAACTGGTGAACCTACGCCCATCAGGTAGCGCGCCTTATCCTCAGGGACCAGCGGGACGCTGTATTTCAGTACATCATTCATTATTTCCTTGGGCTCGCCGATTGAAAGCCCGCCTATCCCGTACCCGTCAAATTCCATCCCGACCAATTCTTCCGCGCATTTTTTTCTAAGTTCTGCAAACGTCCCGCCCTGCAATATCGCAAAACAGAGCTGGCCCTCGTTTTCTTCCACATCTCTGGCTGCCGCAGCCCACTTTATCGTCCGTTCCATGGAAGCCTCTACAACGCTGTACTCACTACCATAAGCGGGACAGTCGTCCAGAATCATGGCAACATCGCTTCCCAGTATTTTCTGGTTCTGGAGGCATATCTCAGGAGAATATGAGTATTTTTTTCCGTCACGAAGATTTTTATAAGTGATTCCTTCATCGGTAATCTTGAACGGGAAATCCTTGCGTATCATCTGGAAACCCCCGCTGTCCGTGAAAATAGCGCGTTCCCAGTTCATGAATTTATGCAACCCACCGGCTCTTCGGATGACCTCCATACCCGGCGCAAGCAAGAGATGGAATGCATTGCTGATGAGCGCCTGCGTTCCCATATCGTACAGCTCTTCGGGTGTGAGCGTCTTCACCGTGGCTTTTGTGGCAACAGGCATGAAGGCTGGCGTATCTATGACGCCGTGGTTTGTCCTGAGTTTTCCTGCTCTTGCGCCTGTATTTTTATCTGTGTGGATTAGCTCGTACATTTCTTTTACCTGAATACCAGCATTGCATCACCGAAACTGTAAAACCTGTATGATCGTGATATAGCCTCATTATAAGCCGATATTAACCGTTCCCTTCCTGCAAATGCGCTTACCAGCATCAAGAGGGTGGATTTTGGGAGGTGGAAGTTGGTGATTATTGCATCGATATTCGATTTGAAAACGTAAGGCGGATAGATGAAAATCCGGCTCAATCCGTCATGCGCTGCGATTTTTCCATCCACGCATGAACTTTCAAGCGCCTTTACAGTTGTCGTCCCGGCGGCTATGAGTTTACCTTTTGTTTTATTGATTATTTCAGCACTTTCCGCGCTTACAGAGATATATTCCGGTTCCATGTTGTGGTCTTCGATTTCCTGGGCTTTAACAGGAGTGAACGTGCCAAGACCAACATGAAGAGTGACATACGCAATACTTACACCTTTTTCTTTTATCCTGTCAAGCAGATGTTCTGTGAAATGAAGACCCGCAGTCGGCGCCGCAATTGAGCCTTTTTCCCTGGAATACACGGTCTGGTACCGGTTCTTATCATCGAGTTTTTTCTTGATATACGGCGGAAGCGGCGCCTCCCCGATTTTTTCAAGGATGTCATCCAGGTTGCCGTTGCTGTTAAAATCAACAAGATACCTGTTAGTGTTGGGGTTCTTTCTGACTTCAAGGACTGTCGCCTCAAGTTCGCCGAAATGGAGTTTTGTGCCTTCGCGGATGTTCTTACCCTGCATGAGACACTCGTATCCTGCGCCGCTTTTTGAGATAACAAGCGCTTCCACATGCCCGCCTGTACTCTTTTTACCCTGGAGTTTTGCAGGGATGACGCGGGAATCATTCAGCACAAGGGTATCCCCGGCTTCAAAATAATCAACAATATCGGAAAAATAGCGGTGCTCAATATCCTGTCCAAGCACCATCAATCTCGATGAATCCCTGGGTTCTATGGGCGACTGGGCAATCAGTTCTTTCGGGAGATTATAATCGAAATCAGAGAGTTTCATCTGCTGCTTAGATTACATTGTGGGTTAAGTAATTTTTCTCAAAATAATCTCATCGCCGGGTTTCTTATTAAAAAATTGCGCGGCATTTCCCCAGTTCACCGCAATCTCAAGAAACCCGTGGCTTCCAATCATTGCAACAGGTTCACCCTTTCTGCAAAACCCGTATGATTTATGGAATAAAACCCGGACATTCTGGATATCCAGTACATCCCCGAATTGGAAATCCACCATATCCGAGGTTATGTTTGTGACAAGGTTTCCGAACTGGTCACTGAATATAATCCTGCCCTGAAGCGAGCCGTCTTTTTTCAAACATTTACCAAAATCAAGGTCCACATAGTCAAAAATCTGTTTCCCCACAACGCTTATGTCCAGCCCTTTTGAGATATGCGCTCCCACAGGCGCAAAAATATCCCTGCCGTGGAATGTACTGGAAACCTGTTTCCGGAACAGGTTCATGTTTGTAATCTCATAAACCTTAAAATAACCCAGGCTTTTCGCAGCGGGTAACAGGAGGCCGTTATTGGGGCCTATGAAATAATGGGTTCCGTGAAAATCCGAATCCGCCCTGATCGCAATAGCCCGCCGCTGCGTTCCAACTCCGGGGTCAACCACTGCAATGTGTACCGTATCTGAGGGGAAAGACCTTGCACTAATCATTAATATGAATGCACCGTTGCGTACGTCATGAGCAGGCACGGAATGGGAGATATCAACAATAGTGGCTGACCGGTTTATGCTGTAAATCGCGCCCTTCATCGAGGCGGGATAGACATCTCCGAAATCTGAAAGCAGGGTAATTACCATAATCCAAGAAACATTTAATACCTGTCAAACTATAAAACCGCTGTTAATGGACTCGTGGGGTAGCCAGGATATCCTAGCGGGCTTCGAACCCGCGGACCCGCGTTCGAATCGCGGCGAGTCCGTCCTTATTAATTATAAATAGATAAGTTGATTTACTATATGATATTAAAGAAGGTAAGTAAATGTTTAGGGAATTTCGTATCGGAAATGGAAAAATTATTCAAGGCGACTGTTTAGAAGTTCTCAAAACCTTGTCTGATAATGAAATAGTTTTAGCGTTCACTTCACCACCCTATTTAAATGCTACAAGGACAGGAAAAACAAGTTCAAAATTGCCGGAAAAATCACCAAGACGAGAACATTATCCAGAGCATTATACATATTAGAAATGGATTTAAACAACTTGGATGAGAGTATGAAAGAATTTTGTACCACAGTTCATTATATCTTCAGTAAATCTGAATTTCTATAACCTATTTGATCTAAAATTTCCCGTTTCAGGAACAATTCAGCTCGCTGCGATTCCAATCTCTCCTGCAAGATACCTTCTATGCCTGGCCTGCTCAGAATGTGATGACAAGCATGGCACGATGTGGCATAGCTGTTTTGTAAGAAATCATCATGTTTCTCCTCAGCCAGCGCTGTAGCCAAATGGCAGGGGCCATTTCCTACCGCCAGCGCGTTAAAAATCGGATTCCACTCTGCCCTCTCGATGATCGAATCCAGTCGCTCCTCCCTCAGATTCCCGGCAGTAAGGGCATCAACTGTAAACCCAGCGCCGCAACACAGATGCACTATACCCTCAGGCCGGATGATTAGTGACTTGAGCAGCGTACAGTAGTTCGACGGCACACCCGGATGCAGCGGGAAGTCACTGTTAGGGAGCATTATCGCAGCCATTCCAACAGGCGTGCAGGGAGCTTCCGCTGCTACTAGATTGTCCCCTTCAGAAACTCCTAGAGCTTCTAAATAATAGCTTAGCTTGTTGCTCGATGCCGTAACCACGCACACTAACGTGCAATGGATCCCTAACGACTTCGCAGCACTCAAACAGTTCTGTACCCGCTTCAACGGAACCCATTCCTGGTGGAAATCGTCAACGCTCACTAACAACCGCCGCAAACCTAGGTCATAAAGAGATCGCAATGTAGTTTCAGCCTTCCTCGGCGTCACAGCCCAAAAAGCATTAGTGGAGGCCGCAGAAGGCAGTTCGTAATTTTTGCTAGCATACTGGATCACTGTTTTCATTTCGTTCATATAGAGAAAAGGCTCACCCCCACTTAAACCAATGAGCATCAAGCTGCCTAGTGCATATGCCTGATCGACCCAGAAACAGGCATCCTCTATGCTCATGCGAGGCCCATTGTTAAGCATCTTGCCCCATAGACAAGATCGGCACTTGGCGTTACACCGGTACCCCAGAATCAAACCTAAAGTCGTGAATACCACTTTCAACCTCTTTCTTCTGCAATCTGTGGTGATGTTTCTGCAGTGGATAATGAGACAAACCTGATGGGGACTTGGCAATAGTGGCGCAGGTAGAAGGCCAATATCTCATCTCTGGTGTGACCCAAATCAAAGTCGACACGACCCGTTGCTATTTGATCGCTGGCAAACGCATAGAAGTCGAGGAGAAACTGGTCTAGCCTCTGTCCTGCCATGGGACCACCCCCCAACCCTCGAGAGTCAGCCCAATCGCGCCATTCAAGGTAGAGATCCCACAAGTTGCGATTTTTCGTCAGCAAGTGAAGTATTGTACCCCGCATCACCGAACATGGCCCATGTATGAAGATGTCGAGTCCACGCAGTAGTTGCCGGGGCAACTCATCGGTTTCGAAGTAGTAGAAGCTGCTGAACAGCCGAGGGTATCTCCGGAACCAATCAGGCTCCAGAAATTTGTAGGAAACGCTGACGATATCCGAGTAGTAGCCATCGAAGCGCAATCGTTCCATATAGCGGTCATAGTCCAATGTGCCTATTTGTGGTGCTAGGATATGGAGCTGGACATCCACTCCAGGTCGCAAGAGTAGCGCTTGAATTATATCCATTGTCTGGCTCAAGTCTTCTTTGGTCTCGGTGGGAAAGCCAGCTATAAATGATAATGTAGTGCTCATCTTCGCATCTATGGTCGCATCAACTGTCGATAGTACCTTTTCGAGCCTAAGATTCTTTCGGATATGCCGTTGCATGCGCCGCGACCCCGTTTCCACTCCATAGAAAATAGCCCGGCAGCCTGCATCGGCCATGTGGCGCAGGAGTTGTAAATCGACCGTATCGACTCGTGCACTGCACGACCATGTGACTTCCAGCTTTTCCGCTTGAAGCCGATCGCAAAAGGCATGCAGCCATTGTGGGTTAGCAGTGAATATATCATGCATAAAGGTAAAACAAGTAGCGTTGTACTCCTGTTTAAGCAACCACATCTCTTGGATAATGCGTTCAATTGACTTAAGACGGAACTGTCGTCGCCAGAACTTGGAAGTTGAACAGAAGCTGCATGAAAAAGGACATCCACGACCGATATCGATAGCAGAAGCACCACCCGTTCCATAGGGAAAAATATGGTATGCCGGTATTGGAAGCGAATCCATGTCGCTCAATAAAGGCGCGTCGGGATTGCGGACGACGCGACCTTTGACCCTGTGAGTCAGACCCAGCACTTTGGCAGGGACTTGCCCACGAAAAAGGTCATCAATTAGCCGGGGTAGAGTTTCCTCCGCCTCACCCCGTAACACCATATCGACGAAGGGGAAGGCTTCCAAGGTCTCAACGTCTACAACCGATGCTTGAGGGCCGCCGAAGATTATGGGCACTTCGGGAAGCCGTGCCTTGACGGCTTCTGCCATGCGAAGGGCAATATGATAGGAGTTGCACATAGTGGAAAACCCTACCACATGCGGTGATAAATTCTCAATCCGGGTGGCAATGTTCGTGTAAAAGTCCTCATCAAAGGAAATCTCATCTTTCAACAAGGCATAGTTGAAATCGAATAGTGACACCTGATGCCCAACTTTCTCGAGCACTGCGGCAAGGGATAGCAAGCCAAGAGGTGGCGAAAGTTCCCTCGGCTCGCAGTCGCTATACCAACTACCCATATTCAGATTACTGACAAAACATATACGCATGATTACACTCCTTATATAGCCAAGTTCGTCTATCAATCCAACATGATTCTTTATAAGCGAACCCCATTTGTCTTTACTTCTATAGCCGGGTAAACACAATATGCACTATATGTATGTAAGAGAACCAAACCCAAAGTATACAGGAACACCGAGAAGGAACAATCTACCTTTCTTTCGCCTCGACATCCTGTAGCCTTGGGACCATCTACACATCCGTTACCGCCGAGCCTCAAAGTTCACAGTGTCGCTCATACTAATTTGCTCACGATTCTCTAAAGCACTTATTACTATGATGATACTGGCCCTACTGCGCCCCATGGTGAGGGGTATGGTCTCCTCACGAGACAATTTTGTCTTCGCCACCATTTGAGGATCAATATCTATTTTCTTAAGAGCCGCTCGCCAGTCCTTCTTTAAAAGCTCCCGAAAATTGGGATCTTCGCGGAGCGTTTTAAAAAGTACATCTCTTTGCTCCGTTTTCAATACTTCCTCTTTTTTTTCCATTGGATTTCACCTCCTTTGTCTTTTGAAATATATCATCGTCAGCTTTGCTGACTGTCTAATGGGGTTTTATTAGCGCTACCACCTCACAATCACAAATCGTGATTTTGCAAATCCCCATCATTTATATTATGAGACTTTCCCATATATAAATTTTTTGTAGAGTAGATATTGTCTAATTATGGGGATACAGACCAATCATCTGTCTAAAATTTTCGGTATTTATTGACCATAAATACTCTACATCATTATTGTGAAAAATTTTTATAAGATTCAACAACTTGTTTCTCCCCAATTTTAATACCATGCCCACTTCTTCTGCGGGAGTTCTTCCATCTAATCCCATATGTGGATGCACCAAATTGTAACAATTGTCCATAAGTTCAAGAAATCTTCTGTCGATTCTGAATTTAAATAGATAAGGCTACCATAACAATTAAAAATTATCTCGGAGGATTCTATTATTTCACCATTGATGAGGTTTTGCTTTATGGAAAAGAACTCTTCTTGATGGAGAAAAAACATAGCTCAGGTGCTCTCGTTCCAAGTATTGCTGATATAAAAGATGGTCTTGTAAAAATGATGCTTTACACTAACTTCTCCGAAGTTCTTGTTTCTGGTGAGCCATATCTCACCACTCTACTCTTGGATTGACTTCAGAAAACATACAAGGTTACTGTCATAACCTATCTACCGAAGCCGAATTGAATTCTTTTTTTTCAAAAAATGCTTTCTCTAAAAAGGCTATCAAATCATTTATGGATTTGATTACCGAAGCAACAAAGAACAATTTTCTTGTTTTTCTTATGGACAGCAGAACACCAAAACTACAAAAAGAGATTGTTATAGAATACCTGAAACAAAAAAATGAATCGGTAGTTAATGACCATAAAAAAGTTTTCTTGAAAATAAGCCGCAAGATGGGGATAGGTGTTTATTCTTTCCTATTCGTTAAAAAAAGAGAAAAATTCCGGTAAGAACCGGAATAACATACTTATTTTGTGAAATACCAGAGCAGAATCAGTATTATTAAAAGGATTATACCGATCCAGATATAGGTATTGCTGGACTTTTCTTCTACCTTGGGCTGCGGCTTGGGCGGTTCCGCTCTCGGAACGGGCTTCGGCTTTGGTGGCTCAGGTTTTGGCTCAGGTTTTGGTGCTTCTTCAATTACGACCTCTTCCTTTACCTTTCCGGATACGAATGGACTCTCAACGCCGGTCAGGACAGCCATTACACGAACTTTTCCTGTAAGGTTATTATCCACTTTCGCGCCCCAGATAATCCTCTTGGTATTCGGGACCTTATCCATTATCATTTCGCCGGTGACCGCGACTTCTTCCAATGTCAGGTCTTCGCCTCCGACTATATGGATAAGAACTCCATAGCTTGCTGATATATCACTTACCTCAAGCAGCGGGGTACTTATTGCCTGGGCTACTGCTTTGGCTACCCTGTCTGCGCCGTCCCCTTCACCAATACCGATTGACGATATGCCGCCGCGCTCCATGACCGCGCGAAGGTCAGCGAAATCAAGGTTTACAAGGCTTGGCTGGGTTATAGTGTCAGTAAGGTTCTTTACAAATGCCCCTACCAGCGCATTTGCAACATTGAGGGCTTCCTTCAATGGGAGGTTGCCTGCAACTTCTCTTAACTTTGAGTTATCGATTATTACAACTGAATCACAGGATGCCGCAAGCAGATTGATAGCTTCTCTTGCTTTCTCTCTTCTTGACATTTCAATTGTGAATGGAATAGTCACGCATCCGATTGTAAGAGCACCGAGCTCGCGTGTCAGTTCTGCCACCACGGGTATAGCGCCGGTACCGGTTCCGCCGCCCAATCCGGCTACCAGGAATACGAGGTTTGAACCTTCAAGTTCGGCTTTCAACTCCCCTATATTCTCTTTGGTTGCCTGGGCGCCCATCTCAGGGTAGCCTCCGCATCCGTGCCCTTTGCACAATTTCTCTCCAAGCAAAATCACTTTATCTGCTTTCTGGACATAAAGGTGATTCACATCGGTATTTGCGGCAATTATCCTTCCGCCGGTAATACCTTTTTCCGCTATCCATGTAGTGATATTACAACCAGCTCCACCTAAGCCCACTACGGCAACAGACGGTTTTGCTGTTTTTGCAAACTCTTTCAAATCAGTAACCATGTTTATACAGCCTCCTTCCTTCGAATGGCTTTGTATTTTAATAGCAGTTTTACTATATATGCTTTATCAGGCTCAGAACCATTTTTTGATTATCGGGTAAAACCATTTAAAGCAGGAACAATAATTAGAGGTCAATGGTCAAAGTTGACAAATTCATCCACGAGAGCATCGAGAAGATTAAAAAAAATGTCAAAGGCAGGGCAATAATAGCCCTGTCCGGCGGGGTTGACAGCTCGGTCTGCGCGGTGCTGGCGCACAGGGCTATAGGCGAGATGCTTACGCCCATTTACATCGATACCGGGCTAATGCGAAAAGGTGAGACCGAAAGGATAAAGGAAATTTTTTCAGATATGAACCTTCAGGTCGTCGATGGAAAGGAGAATTTCCTGCGGGCGTTGAAAGGACAAACAGACCCCGAGAAAAAAAGAAAGGCGGTGGGTGAAGCATTCATCAGGGAATTTGAAAAAGAAGCCCGCAAACTCGGCGCAAGATACCTTATCCAGGGAACCATATACCCTGACAGGATAGAATCGGAAGGTGGGATTAAGAGCCACCACAACGTGGGAGGCCTTCCTTCAGTAATCGATTTTGAAGGGATTGTTGAACCTTTAGCAGACCTTTACAAGGATGAGGTCAGGGAGGTCGCAAGAGCACTCGGACTCCCGAGGGAGATTTCGGACAGGATGCCATTCCCTGGTCCGGGGCTTTCGGTACGGATTATTGGCGAGGTTACAGAGGAAAAACTGGATGTGGTCAGGGCGGCCAATGCGATTGTTGAGGAAGAACTTGTGGAACAGTTCGGCCCCTGGCAGACATTTGCGGCTCTCATTGAAAAAGGCACGGGAGTTAAAGGCGATATCCGCGTGCATGGATGGATTATTGCAGTGCGCGCCGTGAGTTCAAGGGACGGTATGACCGCAGAGGCGATGGAACTTCCCTGGGATACGCTCCGGAAAATCGAATCACGCATCACGAGCGAAATACCCAATGTTTCAAGAGTGCTTTACGACATGACGCCAAAGCCGCCTGCCACAATCGAGTTTGAATAAGACCATGTCACTTACCACCGTTGTACGGGATATTCGCAAAAGACAGAAAGTCAAATTCAATCCGCCCGACAGGCCGACTGCTGTATGGACCGGTAAGGATTTGCTTGACGGTAAGCCCATTACCGCTCTTACTGTGATTTTCCAGACATCGGGATGCCGCTGGAACAATTGCACCATGTGCGGATACGTTTATGACAGCGCGCAAAAGCCTCCATCACACGATGACCTGATGAATCAGTTCGGGAATGCCATGTCACGATGTAAAGACGAGGAGTTCATATTGAAAATATTCACCTCGGGCAGCTTTCTTGATGACGGCGAGATCGATGCGGCGACCCGAAACGAGATGCTATCGCGCCTTGGGGCTGATGCAAGGGTTAAAAAAGTCATTGCAGAGACAAGACCCGAATATGTGACGCCGGAAAAGGTCTCCGAATCCATAGCCAGTCTTGGTAAACGATTTGAGGTAGCTATGGGGCTTGAAACAAGTAACGATGTGATACGGAAGGACTGCATCAATAAGGGTTTTACGTTCTCGGATTTTGTCAGGGCAGGCGAGGTTGCAAAAAAGGAAGGCGCAACTGTGAAGGCATATCTTATGCTTAAACCCCCTTTTCTTTCAGAAGGCATAGCCATGAACGACATGGTACAATCCATAAACGATGTGGCACCCTATGCCGGAACAATATCGGTCAACCTGTGCAATGTCCAGAAAGGCACGCTTGTGGATGAGATGTTCGAGCGCGGGGATTACCGACCTCCGTGGCTGTGGAGCGCAGTGGAAGTCCTGAAAAAAGGGAAGGATTCGAATCCAGATACAATCCTGATGTCAGACCCCGTTGGCGCAGGTTCTGCGCGCGGCCCCCACAATTGTGGCAAATGCGATAAGGACGTGGCAGAGGCGATACGGAACTTCTCGCTGTCCCAGGATGCTGGTGTTTTTGACAACCTTGATTGCGAGTGCAGGGAATTGTGGAAAAGAGTAGTTGAACTTGAAGATTACACTTTTGGTGCGCCGCTTGTGAAATAGATGCCTTTAATTACATAGTATATCTAACAAAACATCAATTAAGGTGCATTATGAATACCGTAAGACTGCTGGAGAAGAAAGCATATCTCATAAAAGAATTAACCGAAGGCTATAAAGCAAGTAAACGTGAAGACAAACAGTTTGCTTCCGATTGGGATTTAACTTCTGGAGATGGAATTGATTAAAAATGGCAATATCTTGATTTTAAATAAAAGTTAATTCTGTTTTTTAAGCTATCTTTCTTATAATCTCATCCACCATCTCGCTTGATTTTGCGCTGCCCCCCAGGTCATAGGTCAGTTTTTTTCCTTCTGATATTACTTTTTCGGCAGCTTCAAAGATAGCTTTTGAATTCTCTTTCTCTCCCAGATAATCAAGAAGCCAGGCCCCTGCAAGCACGGTGGCAACAGGATTTACCTTATCAAGGCCAGCATATTTTGGCGCAGAGCCGTGCGCAGGTTCGAACATTGCATAATCATCCCCGATATTTGCAGAATAAATTAGCCCGATGCTGCCCACCAGGGCTGAGCATTCCTCGCTCAGGATATCCATGAAAAGATTTGTGGAGAGGAGGATTTTCCGGTTGAAAATCTGCGGGTTCTTGATTAGCTGCTGCGCGATATTATCGATATGGTATTCTTCCATTTCGATGCCAGGATAACCTTCTTTAACTTTCTCTGCTTCTTCAAGAAAAGCCCCGTCCGTTTGCTTCAGGATATTGCTCTTGTGGATTGCAACCACGGCTTTCCAATTCCGGCGCAAAGCCTCTTCAAATGCATAACGGGCAACATTCCTGCATGCCGGGCGCGTGATTTTTCTTATGGCTATGAAAACATCATCCGTAAGCTGGACTTCCTTTCCGAAATACAGCCCTTCCGTGCCTTCCCTCACGCACACAAAATCAACATCTCCAAGTGGCTTCTGGGTGTTCGGGAATGATTTTATCGGTCTCACATTGGCATAGAGGTTGAACTTCTGGCGGATTGATACTGCCACGCTCTTCGGGGAACCCGCGCCTCCCGGTGTTGTTGTCGGGCCTTTGAAACCTGCATCGGTTTCGCCCAGGACGTCCCATGTTTCAGGTGGAATGAGCGAATCGCCGCCATGTTCTTTCCACCATCCTTCCCCTGCCTCGCATGTAATGAACTCAACTTTTGTACCCGCCGCTTCAACCACCCTGAGCATGCTGTTTACAAGCTCGGGGCCGACGCCGTCGCCTTTTATGACTGCTGCTTTTTTGCTCATAATTATCTGCCCCCTCATTTATCCGAATCGCTATTAAGTTTATCCAGATACATCCTCAATGAAATCAAGGAAAGCGCGCTTGCTGTTATGTTGCCCCAGTTATCCCTGACCTGCTTTTCCAGGAGCCATTTTATCGATGGACCAATTTCCATTTCAATATCCCTTTCCCCTGCAAGGATCAATGTCTGGATCACAAGGTTGCTTGTGGCGATATGCGTCCATCCTCCGAACAACCGTTTTGAAAGGAGCCAGCCCGCCCTGTCATTTATGAAAAACCTGTATTCGTTTCCATCCTGTTTTAAAAGCGCCTTAATAATTAGGGATGTTGTGCCCGCGTGTTCCCACTTTTCCCCGTAATTGCGCACCAGCCACTCACATCCTGCCTCGTTTTTTACCCCGCCATCCCCGAGCGCAATCAGGGCATAAGCGGTATCAATCTCATTATCGTTCCAGTTATCGTTTTTTTGCTGGTTGAGAAGCCAGCGGAGCGAATCGGATTGTATAAGCCCGCATCCCGCGAGTGCGCTGCATGCCCTTGCCGTATCAAGGATAGGCGTATCTGTTTCCCAGAATCCGTCTTTTTTCCCAGACAATAATTGTTCAATCAAACCTGATGCAGGTTCATTCCACAAAGACAACGCCTGGATGGAGCGGGAGATGTCTTTTACTGCAACGGGTTTTTGTTTTTTTAACCAGTCCAGTCCGCGCATTGCAGCAATATCTATTCCTTGAATCATGCAATTACTCCATAATGATTAGATAGGTTTAATAGCAATCGGATAAAAGTAGGCGATACCATTAGGGGCTGTGGCCTAGTCCGGCATGGCGACGGGCTCCAGCGGAAAACCCCGAATCCGGGGTGTGATGATGAGCAACGGGTCTGCCGAGCGAACCGGACGCGGTAAGCTGTGAGGAACCGTTGGAGCACTGAACGTGCTGCT
>JBGPUU010000046.1:0-19014 GCA_041491305.1 Candidatus Methanoperedens sp. | reverse complement strand
TATCGTGAACCGGGAGCGTAGCTCAGTCCCGTCCTGCAATACCACACCGCTACATGTATCGTTCTCAATAATCAGGTCTGATACCTTCGTATTAAGCAGGAACTCAATTCCCCTTTCCTTCAAATCCTTCTCAAAATTACCTATGACCCTTGGCGCATTGTCAGATCCCATGTGCCTCTGGATTATCTCTATGAACCTTGCTCCCACAGCAGCGGCACGGCGTTTTAACTGCTCGACTTCGTCGCCTTTGGGAATGTATAACTGCTCGGGCGCGCCGTATCTCACGAACACCTTGTCTACATGGTCAACCAGTTCCCAGGCATAATCGGGGTCGCCGGTCTGCTCTGCAAGGTCTCCGCCTATATCGGGGCGAAGGTTGAGCGTCCCGTCAGAATACGTCCCTGCGCCGCCCACGCCGCACATGATATCGCATGGGTCGCAATGGGTGCAGACACCGCGGCGCTTCATCTTGCATTCGCGCTCATCGATGTCGCGTCCCATATCAATGATAAGCACATTCATTTTTCCTGCAAGTTCATCTGCGGCGAACATGCCGGCAGGTCCTGAGCCCACAATTATAACATCGTATTCTTTCTTTTGCGTCATGAGATTACCTCGGAAAGCAGCCCATTGTCATTTGCCATCTTTATTTCACGGGCAATACGCCGTCCCATCGAGAGTTTCTCATCCACTAAATCAGAATACGGAGAGCCGGAGATGAATAAATTTGTTCCTGCAACAATGCGTGCTGAAATCTCAAACACTTTCAATTCAAGCGAGTCGGTCACAACGGCTTCAAGGCAGAAAGGCCCTATCATGCCCCCGAACAGCTCGAGCGATTTCTCAACTACCTTTTCCCCCATATCGAATATCCTGGGGAGAAGCGATTCCCTCACTATAAGGGGAATGTTTCCCGTCACTACAAACGTGGGGTAAATACCGGCTTCAGCAAGTTCTGTGGGCGAGCCAATCCTGAATATCTCATCAGCATTGGATTCCACACGCCTGTCTATGCCCAGGAGTTCAAGCGTGCCTTTACTCAATGCATAGCCGTCGGATTTAATCGGCGAATAAAAATAATGCATGTAATATCGTGTTCCAAGAACGAATTCCTGTATGGTGAATTTTTCAGCCGGATTTATCCTCTTCTTGAAGTCGGAATAATTTTTCACGACAAAGAAACCCATGCCTCCCTTCGCGCCGTAATATTTCACCATCATGGGTGAATCAATATCTTCAGGATTCTTTATCTGCTTCGGCATTTTTATGCCTGCTGCCTCAAGCCAGTTGCGGCTCATTTCCCGGTCTGATTCCCATTCAAGAACCCTGCGGTTTCCGTACGTGGGCAGGCGAAGATTCTGGAAATTGACAGCGCCGAGATACTCCACGAAAGAGCCGTGCGGGATAATTATGGCGTTTTTGGAGGCAAGCTCATCCGATTTTGAAAGGATTTCCTTATAGTCCTTAACGATAAAGAATTCATCTGGCTTCGCTTTCGGGAAAGCATCATAGAATTTCGGAGGCGCACCCATGCAGATTCCGATTGTCCTGAACCCCTCTTTTCTTGCCCCGTCAAAAATCTGGAGGCTGCTGTGCGAGCAGACCGTCGCGATTGCCAGGTTGTCCTTATCATACCCCTCTAAAATTTTAAGAATCTCCTGCTTACTGACCATTATGCACCTATCTATTGCAAAAGTTATATATTTTACTGGGTCAATTTGAAAATATCAGTCTGTTTGCTTTTTCCCATTTTAACATTTATTCATATTCTTTCAGATAACAGGCTTTTCCCCGGCGCCTCGGAAACCCTTCTTCCGCTTTCCTTGAGCTCAAAAAAGGAAACTGTTTTTGCCCCCGTCTTCTTGCGCGTGTACATAAGCTGCCCGCCTTTTTCAAGGAATGAGTTGTACACCTCCTCAAACTGCGCCCTCTCCTCATCTGTGAGTTCGATAGATGATGTTTTTCCAGAAAGGTGGTTTATCGCTATCAAGAGGTTAATCTCCCTCACCCTCTTGAGCTTTGATTTATCTTCATCGCTTCCGATATACACGCTTCGTTTTAGTTCAGGTGACCATCCTACGAGTTTTCGTTTGAACTCGATGAAGGTTATAGGCACATATTCCCCTTCCCCGGGTTTTGAAAATTGCTTGCTTAAATGATATTCGTCCATTACATGAATCCCGAAAGTGTATCACAAATCATATTCAAGGTTTTTGCATTGGTTTTAAACGATTTAATAATTCCGAAACGCTTGTACAAAGGACAATTGACCTCTCTATCATAAGATTCACCGTACCTTCAATGCCCAGCGTCCTGAAATCTGTTTTCAGCCCGAGCACGGGTTTACCTTTTGAATATGCATAACCGATTTCCCATGCCGTACCTGAATCAACGTCCGCCCCGTCAATCACTGCAACTATTATGTCCGAGCTATCTAATGCAGCAAGGTTCTTATTGAAAATTATTTCCTGGCGGTTTTTTTCAACATGGATGTTGTTTGAGTCCTCCTGAGGCAGGAAAACCTGGAAGCCCTCGTCTTTAATCAAATCCCTCAGCTTGCGGTTAAAATCGCATTCGGCTTCTGAAAAAAGTGGCGCTGCAAGATAAACTGTTTTCATATAGCTGTAATAGCATCAATTGGCAAATAAGTTTTCTTAAAGCGACATGAAAGTATTAATGTTAGCCTGACATTACTGGAAGAAAGATGCGTAAAATTTATAAAAAGCTCATCTCTCTGGTTATTTTCCTTATCGTTACTTTCGGCATAATGATACCCCTGTATGTCCATTATACAGCCAGGCAATTCACAGGCGCATATGACACATTATTGCTTTCAAAGCATTCACCATATGATACAATACTCATAGAAGTTCATTATCAGGAAGGGGCTGAGCCTTATGCTGCCTCACTTTCGACCCTGAAAGAAAAGGTTGCAAATTATACCGGAAAGAATGTTATTGTGGTAAAATATCCTGATTTAAAAGATTTCGAGATTTCAGGCGCGGTTGGAGATGACGGGGTGAAGGTGTTTGGGGACAGGATTCTTCAAAACCACACTCTATACCACAGCGGATGGCTCTCGGGGCGCATGGTGATTTATTTAATATATACCAATTCGAACTGGGAAGGAAATACGAACTTCAGCGCAGCAGGGATAACATACAATGCAGATTCAATCATTGTTTTTAAAGATGTCGTCAAGACAGAGGAAATAGAGACGCCGGTGCTTCTTCATGAGATGGGGCATCTATGGGGGCTTGAACATTCCAATAAAACGGATGATATCATGAATGTGCATATCGATGAGTACCTGCTGAGTCATGTTTTC
Source organism: Candidatus Methanoperedens sp. (assembly GCA_041491305.1). Lineage (GTDB taxonomy): Archaea > Halobacteriota > Methanosarcinia > Methanosarcinales > Methanoperedenaceae > Methanoperedens. The sequence goes on along the minus strand of JBGPUU010000046.1, from coordinate 15,686 downwards.
AATAAACTGCCCGATGATTTTTCAGACGAGGAAAGAAAAATGCTTCTTGAAAACCATGATTCATGGTTGATTTTCCCGATGAAGCCTTACGAAACCTTATATTCGGCAGCCTTAAATCGCCAAAGTACAATGGGGTAGGCGTGAGCCCAAGAGATATGATTTTAGTCAGGTACGACGAGCTTGCCCTGAAAAGCAAAAGGGTCAGGACAAGGTATGAGCAGATCCTTGTCAAGAACATAAAAGCAATGCTCAATGCAGACGGGTGCTCATATTCCAGAATAAGCAGGGAAATGGGAAGGATTTTCATACATTCCGAGGACCCGGAGGCAGTAAAAAGCGCAGCAAAAGTCTTTGGCGTTGTTTCTGCAAGCGCGGTTTTTACATGCGAACCCGACCTTGAATCAGCAGCGCGACTTTGCGCCGAAGTTGCAGGCGGGATAATCAAAGAAGGCCAGTCATTTGCCATAAGGTCGCGAAGGGCGGGTAATCATGAATTCACTTCACGTGATGTAGCAGTGGCATGCGGTGATGCGGTATTTGACAGTATAAATAAGAACGTCACGGTCGATCTTGAAAATCCCGATGTTGAGATATTCGTGGAAGTGAGGCAGGATAAGGCTTATGTTTTTACAGAATCGGTCAAAGGGGTTGGCGGGCTGCCCATGGGAACCCAGGGCAAAATGGTGGCGCTTGTTTCTGGCGGCATTGACTCGCCCGTTGCTGCCTGGTTAATGATGAAACGCGGCTGCGAGATAGTGCCCCTGTATATGAATAACGAGCCATTCTCGGATGAGACCACACGCGAGCGGGCGATGCAGTGTATCGATGTGCTCCAGAAATGGTCACCGCAAAAAAAAATTACTGTTTATGAGGCGCCTCATGGGGAGAACCTGCTCGCTTTCCTTGAGAATTGCGATAACAGGCTGAACTGCGTACTGTGCAGGAGGATGATGTACAGGATTGCAGGAGAGGTACTGAAACTTGAAGAAGCGCACGGGATTATCACGGGTTCCTCACTCGGCCAGGTCGCATCCCAGACTTCGCAGAATATGCTTGCGGAGATGTACGGAATGGAATACCCGATTTACCATCCTCTTATCGGTTTAGACAAGCTTGAGATTACGGATATCGCCAGAAAAATCGGCACACTTGAGCCTTCGACAAAGCCCGCAACCTGCTGCATGGCTGTCCCGGAATATCCTTCTACGGCTGCAAAACCGCAAGACGTTATCAAAGCCGAGAAATTGATAGATGTCTCATTACTTGTGGAATCGATGGTGAAAAATCTCAAGAAGTTCTAATAACTGTTTTTCTTTTGAAGAGCAGCAGTATGAAGACAGGCACCGCGTAAATGATTTCAAATCCCGGAGTTTCCTTCGGCAATTTCCCGCGCGACTGTTTTATTTCATTCACCATTTCCGGAGGGTCCAGATATCCAATATGCCGCGACACCTCTTTACCTTGCGTGTCAAGGATTATAACCGTGGGATAATAAGTTATACCGTACTTGCTTTCGATATCAATTCTCTTCTGGGTGTCCACCTTTATTGCGATAAAATCCTTCATTTCCAAAACAACCGCGGCGTCGGGATATGTTCCTTCTTCCATCGCTATGCACGGCGGGCACCAGTCTGCAAAAAAGTCAAGGATAACCGGTTTTCCCGTAGAACCTGCCGCAAGCATGCCCTCCTCGTAGGCATACCAGCGGGTAGTTTCGGCGGATACGGGAAGAACAGCAGCCGAAAAGACCGGTAATAATAAAAAGCTCAATAATATAAGGCTCATCTGGCGCATTATAACAGGATTGATGTCCGTATATAAAGTTTATTCGAAAAATACCTTTATTGCAATTAATGAGAAACGCTTTTAAGCAATAATACCATTCACAGCATAGGTGATTTGATGAATAAAACATTCCCCATCTTATTAATAATTCTGATTGTCACATCCCTATCAGGATGTACGGGCTCTAATGCAACGACTTCAATCAATACGGCTCAAGTACAGGTGCAAAGGTTTGAACATGCCGACCCGAATCTTGATGCAACAGTGACGGAAATAAAATTTGACAGGAATGATATCAGGGCCGGGGAAAAGGTCACGGCTGAGATTATGGTTCTAAATTCAGGAACTGAAAATATCACCGATGAAACCGTTGAAATAAAAGCCAAAGTAACTTCGCTTGATGATACCCTTGCAAATATTTACCTGAAAACCATGAGCGATGATAAGAAAACAGGGACTAAAACAATAATTTTTGATTCCAAGGAGAATCCATTTTACCTGATTAAGCCCGGGGAAAAGAAAATGCTCAGCGCAGTTTTCCCGACTGAGAAGGAAAGACAGGGCAGAAGTCTCACAGGCACTTATGAAGTCACCATTACCCTGTCAGCAAACGGGCAGAAGATAGAAGCAAGGACATTCCCGATAACGCTGCTTTCAGGAGAACCCAGGGTATTCACACCAACACCCACGCCTTCTCCCACACCGACACCCACGCCAACGCCGGCGCCAACAATCAACGTAACCGCTACGCCGACCCCAACGCCAACACCCACTCCGGAGGTAGAAGTAACACCAACAGGACATATTGTAACAACCCGTATATACAATGAGTTTTTCGGGAATCCGACTCTTAATATCGATGCCGGAGATACAGTATTATGGGATAATTGGGATGAAACCGCCTACACACTGGTTGAAAAAAATAATAAGGTGGCAAATATCACAATTAGAGACTCGAAGAAGGTCACTAATACATTCAACAGAACCGGAGATTACACGTTTAAGCTTGTCTATTTTGGATTACGTGGAACTCCAAAAGAACAAAATATAATTGTGAGAATTAATGCAAGCAATGCAAGCCAGTGAGCCTGCATTAATTTCACAATCTTTTTAAAGCTGGAAAACGATTCCAATACGGTGAGATTATGTCATATAACAAAATAATTATCGGTATCTGCTTAATATTTCTTAATATCGGATTCGCCGGTGCCGCCACACTTAATGTCGGGCAGGGGCAGGCTTACGCCACAATCCAGTCAGCAATAGATGCTGCAAAGACCGGGGATACAATTTTGGTGGCAGAAGGCACATATTACGAGAACCCTGTGGTAAAGACAAGCGGGATTTCAATTATAGGTATGAATAAAGAAAAAACAATCATTGACGGTAAAAAAACAGGAAGCACTGTCAAAATTGAGGCAAGCGACGTTAAAATCAGCGGATTTACAGTGCAAAACAGCGGGGGAAGCGGCCAGTCGGATGGAGGCATCAGCCTCTATTCTGCAAACAATAACATTATTGCAAATATGATCATCGTAAAAAATGTAAATGGAATTACGATATATTCCGGGAGCAACAACAACATCGTCTCGGGCAATGATATAAAATCAAACAAATATGGCATTTTTATTTTTTCATCCAGTGATAACAAGATATACAACAATAACATCCAAATCAATAAAATCGGAATATATTGTGATTCAGCACGCACCAACCACTTTTATTCGAATAACCTGATTGACAACAATGACCAGGCGTATGATAACAGCGGCCTGAATTCATGGGATGACGGCAAATCAGGCAATTACTGGAATGTAAATAAAGGCATTCTGGGCGGGAAAAACGCCAAGGATAATTATCCGCTCGCGAGTGCAGTCTCGATAAAAGAGGAAGCAATCCCGGTATCAACCGAACAAACGGCTAAAGAAACTGCATCCGGGCAAACCGGCAAACCATCGCCGGGTTTTGCGGGGTTTGCGGTTCTGGTATCGTTAATCGTGATAGGGATTTTAAACAAGAAAAAGTAGGGCGAGTTTGTCTGAGGGGTAATTCTTATTACCCTCAGATTCCAAATATCGATTCCAGATATTTTCTTTCTTCTACCAGTTCCCTTACTTTATCGTTTCTTGAAAGGGATTCAGGATATACCTTATCGTCAATCTCGATTGTCAGGTCACCGTTATATCCTGAACCCTTAAGTTTTCGCAACACTGCATCCATATTCTTCTTCACGCGATGCGAAGGATAATGCGGTTTCCCGTCATGCGGAGCGCCGACATGCACATTGATTATCCTGTCGCCAAGCCGTTCTATAAAGGAGAGGGCGGTTTGGGGAGAATACATGAATGCATGAACCACATCAAAAGTAAAAAAAAGACCCGGAAATTCATTGAGGATTTTTTCCATCTCATCCGGGATTGAACACATCGATGAAACATCGCTCATGCTATTTTCAAGCGAAAGGTTAATACCAAGTTCATCAGCCCTGTTTTTACAAATAATTAAAAATCTTTTGAATTTATCCCAGTCCTCATTCGTTGGGGTGCGGCGGGCTGTCCTTTTGCCGGGATGGATTGTGACTGCTCTTGCCCCAAGCCTGTTTGCAAGGTCAAGCGACCATAGAGTTTCCTTTATTGATGCTTCGTGGACAAGGTCATTATATGATGAAGGGTTTAAATCCATTATCGGAGCATGTAAAGTACAGCCGCCAGGCATTATGGAGATTGCTTCCACGAGTCCAGCTGTCGCAATCCCATCTTTTCTGTTCATCCAATAATCCGGCGTCTCTGCCCAGAATTCAACGCTTTCTATACCCGCCTCCAGCAGTATCTCCATTATGTCATAAACATCATATTCCCAGAGAAACAATGACGCGCATGAAATCCTCATTCTGACACCTATTATAATATTGGGATTGGTGCTTAATATAATTTCATATGAACAAATTGCATAATCCCGAAAAGCATGACCGGGAAAAAAGAGAGGAAAAAGGGAATGGACAGGTCTCTTTTCATTCCCTGGTGAAATACAGCAGGATGCTTAACGCTACAAATTCAAGCGCATCCGGTATTACCACATAGATCGGATTATATCCCAACAGGTTAATTATTATAGGATATACCTGCTGTGGAGGAGGGGATGCTATGATAAGTAATAAAAGGATAGCGCGTGAAAAACTCTGGAGCAGGAGCGCAACCGTGAATATAATAAGTCCGAGAGTAAAGTTTGACTTTATCTTACTGTAAATCTGGAAATATGAAACAAGAAGTACAAGCAGTAACACGATGTTACCTGCCGTGATATAATACGCGATATCAGTTATCTGAATAAAATTTCCTCCTGTGCATGTTTATTTACTTTGCTTATCAATTTTTTCCCAAATTTGATTAAATTCATTTAAATTTGCCTCCATAGTCTTGGAAAGGAAATACATAGCGCCGTATTTGTCGCCTTCCATTGTGATTACGCCGTTCTTGGTGAGAACATCAAGATGATGCCGGATGGTTTTATAATCCATATTCATAGCCTCAGTTAATTGGTTCGCATTATAAGGCCTGTCAATAAGCAGTTTCAGGATTAAAGCACGGGTATGCCCCCCGCGTGTTCCTGCTATCAGATACCATAGTAGCTTCTTCAAAAATTCCGCTCCTAACCAATCACATTGTTAGATGAATATCTTAATAATTATAGCTTATGGTAAAAAATTTTACTCTGTACTGCTGTATCCCCGGACTTTAAAGTCAGCACAATATTCTTTTGCTATTTTCTTGCATTTTTCAATATCCACCACAGGCAGATTAACAACTGTGAACCGAAGGTCAAGGCTGGCTCTTGAAACATCCCTGGCAAACTCAAGCATTTTATCGTATGCCTTAATGTATTTTGGGTCGCACAACTGGTTATATGTGCTGGCATCCTGCGCATTAAGGCTTATCGAAACTACTTTCATACCGGTATCGGCAAGTTCTGCTGCTACATCCCTGTCTGGATAGAGGAGTTTGGCATGACCGATAGTGTCAAGCCGGACGCGGATGCCCCGGGTTGTGAGCCATTTTGTGATTTCAAGGACATCATCAAGGCGCACAAGGGGTTCCCCGAAGCCTGTAAAAACAACTTCTTTGTATTTTGATAGTTCAAGCTCTGAAAGTTGTTTAATGATTTCCGGCAATGAGGGTTCCTTTGAAAGCCGCAGATTATAACCATAAACGCCATCTGAATACCTTTTTATGCAAAAAACACATTCTGCCGTGCACCTATTCGTAATATTGAGATACAGGTTGTCATGCGCTTCATACAATATGGTATCTTTTGTCATTTTCCCCATTATTTAATTACGTCTTATAGCACTTATTACTTTTCCTTATTTTGTTGTTACTTCGCAGCCCTCATCCGTGACAATCACCGTATGTTCCGACTGGGCAACAATATTACCACTTTCTTCGATCAGTTCAAAATATTCCCTTGTTCCTTTTAGTTCTTTGCCCGTTATTCCGGGAATCCATCTGGGCGTGAAAGGCAGCGGACCGAATCTCTCCCTGATTTTCTGCGCAATTTCTCCTTTACACCTGTCATTTATTGCAAAAATATAAGGTTCTCCGTCTTTAATTTTACCCCTGCCGTAAGTTGCGAAGGGCTCAATTGCAAAAACCATATCCTTTTTTATCTTACTGCCAAAAAAACTATTATAATTGGGAATCGTTGTACCTGCATGCAGTCTGTATCTCTCAAGGCTGTGCCCCGTCAAATCCTTGATCGGATTGAAGCCATTTTTTTTTATGGTTTCCTCGATTATCCTGCCAATGGCATTGGTCTGGACGCCGTCCCTGACAGAAGCAATAGCTTTTTCAAGCGCTTCTTCACAGGTCTTTATTAATTTTCGGTGATTTTCTGCCCCCACCTCCAATGTGGTGGCTGTATCTGCAATATACCCTTCAATATGTACTCCTATATCCAGCTTTACAACGTCACCTTTTTTAAAACACGGAACATTATCCTGTGGTGTATAATGGGATGCAACCTCATTTATTGAAATATTGCATGGGAAAGCAGGCATTCCACCGAGGTCTTCTATCCTGTTTTCAGCGTATTGGGCGATATCAAGCAGCGGAATACCTTCTTTTATTTTGCCGATGGATTCGTCTCTGACTTTTGCTGCGATTTTCCCTGCATCCAGATAAAATCCGTGAATAATATTGTTCATTTTTCCCTTGTAACTAATGCTGCTCCTATCAATATAAGCGCGCCGCCGATTAATTCCAGGGTTGAAATGTCTTCTTTGAGGATGATAACTGCTAAAATAACAGCGCTTACGGGTTCAATTAAACCGAGGATACTTGCGCTTTGTGCCCGGACTTTTTTCAAGCCGTTAAAATAAAGAGAAACAGCAAGTATGGTCGGGAATATCGCAAGCAGGATAAGATTTATCATATTGTCTGAAACTATATTTACCGGCGCAAGCCCCACAGGGAGGAGAATCAGGACTGCGATTATGAAACTCCAGAATGCCTGGGTATATCCCCGGTAAGTCTGGCTTATATATTTCGAGGTTATTATCTGGAAAGCGTATGTTATTCCGGACACAATCCCGGCGATTATCCCGATAGAGTAGCCCTGGAATTCAAGTTTTCCCGGGTCAATTATTAAAAGGATTCCTACGATTGATAAAACAAGTGCGATTATTCCTTTTTTTGTGGAGTGTTCTTTCAATAACCATGGAGAGAACAGGGTCACGTAAACAGGCGCCGTATAGAGCAATAATACGGCAACCGAGACCGAAGCTTTTTGAATAGCTGTAAAATATGTTAGCATAGTCATTGCCTGCATTATACTGAATAACAAAAGGTAGATTTTTTTATCTTTGAGGCTGATTTTATCCAGGTTGCCTGAAATTAAGAGGACAATAAAAAGGATAGCCCATGCAAAGGCGAGCCTGTAGAAAATAATGCTCTGGGCTGACATGCCGAATATAATTTTCCCAAGTATTCCTGCAAGACTCCACAGAATTGAGGCAGCTATTATTTCGCCGTATCCTTCAAACTTATTCAGAGCGAGATTCATCTGGCATTAGATAGTTTACGATGCAAAATAACTTCCGTGATGCTCTGAGTCGTTTCATTGGTTTTTGCTTTTTTTCCACCAGCCAATGGTTAGCGGAATGATGAAAGTAAGGGCGTAATATAAATACACATCCAGCTTATAATATCCGTCTGCTGGCTGAAATGCTTTGACGATGAAGAGATAGTCAAAAACAACGGCCATGAGCGTCCATGCAACAGCCAGGAAAACATAATACTGAAAAGTATTACTCTTCACTTTATTCAGTAAAATCCAAAAAGTGATAAGAATACCAACCGGCATAATAACCCAGCCAATTAGCGAAGGAGGGATAACAAAGAAAAAAATAATTCCAAGGACATAGCCAATGAGCCAAAGAAAAAATCCCCAACCCAACGAATCTTTTAACAATTGCCTGTTAGTCATGTTTATATTATTAAATCTATAACTACATTTCCCTTTTTGTGTCCTTTTTCCACATACCTGTGAGCTTCGACAATCTGTTCCAGAGGATACGTTCTATCAATGACCGGTTTTATCTTCCCCGTTTCAATAAGCTCTTTGAGCAGAATTAAAGATTCAGTACGTATCTTTGGTGTTTCATCATCGACTGATATGTATTTCCCATTCGGAGTTAATGCCTTTTTGCACAGTAATTTTAATTTTGAGCTATATCTTTTTCCAACCGCATCAAAGATAAAATCATATGATTCTCCTCTATTCGTAAAATCCTCTTTTGTATAATCAATTACCTTATCGGCTCCCAGAGATTTCACTAATTCTAAATTTGTGGTACTGCATACCCCGGTTACTTCCGCCCCGAAGTACCTGGCAAGCTGCACCGCAAAAGTACCTATCCCTCCGGAAGCTCCGTATATCAGCACTTTTTGTCCGTTCCGGATATTGCCTTTTTTGAGATAATGCAATGCTAAAGTTCCTCTTGAAGGAACAGTTGCGGCTTCCTCATAGCTTACATTGGCCGGTTTTATTGCCACCAATCCGTCATCAGGCATATACAATCCGTCTTCAGGCAGACAGGTGTACTCGGCATAAGCACCAAAATTCTTCCCGGTAAATGCAAAAACCTGATCACCTTTTTTAAATCGTTTTACATCTTTGCCTATTGCTTCAATTTCTCCGGCTAACTCAAGACCTAGTATAGGTTTTCTTGGTCTTCTGAAACCAACGAATATTCGCATGGGGATCCATAGCAAGATATTTACTTTGCCGCTCCGGACGAAACAGTCCGAGACTGTTACTGCTGCCGCATGGACTTTTATCAGTACTTCATTGTTCTTGGGAGTGGGTTTTTCAACTTCTTTGAGCTGAAGAACTTCCGGTGGCCCGTATTTTGTACATATAATAGCTTTAATAAATATTCCTCATCATTTCTCAAACTTTGTTGTTGTGTCCCACAGTTATTACTACATTTCCTTTTTTGTGGCCTTTGTCCACGTACCGGTGAGCTTCGACCATTTGCTCCAGCGGATAAATTCTATCGATAACCGGTTTTATCTTCCCGGCCTTAATAAGCTCGCTGATGACTAAATACTCTTCAGTTTTTTCACCATCATGGCCAGATGAATCATGAACATTAAGATAGAGTCCATTCTTTTTAAGCGATTTTTTAACTTGCCGAGAGGTTGTTTTACTTACTGCATCGAAAATAACATCATATGTCTCACCATTTTTGGTAAAATCATTTTTTGTATAATCAATTACTTTATCGGCTCCCAGAGATTTTACTAATTCCAAATTCGTGGTACTGCATACCCCGGTGACTTCTGCCTCAAAGTACTTGGCAAGCTGTACTGCATAAGTACCGACAGCTCCAGAAGCTCCATAAATAAGCACTTTCTGTCCTTTTTGGATATTACCTTTTCTAAGAAATCTCAATGCCATATTACTACCTCCTGGAATTGCAGCGGCTTCTTCAAAGGACACATTAGAGGGTTTTATAAATACCATTCCATTTTCTGGCATGCATTTATATTCAGCATATCCACCGAAATTCTCCCCGAAGGTAGATACAAAAACGAGGTCCCCTTTCTTGAATTTTGTTACGTTTTTTCCTACGGATTCTATTTCCCCAGCCAGCGACATTCCGAGGATAGCTCTTTTGGGTTTTCTAATACCTAGATATATTCTAGCCGGGAGCCACATTAAAATTGGAACTGTGAAGCTTCGCATTCTGGAATCTCCTCTGGTTACCGTTGTTGTATACACTTTTATCAGTACTTCACTGTCCTTGGGCGTAGGTTTTTCAACATCTTTAAGCTGAAGAACCTCCGGCGGTCCGTATTTTGTACATATAATTGTTTTCATAATTTTTCCTTCAATTTCATTTTGATTTAGATGGAATTGATTCATGCTTCTTGTTTAGGCCACTTCCATGCGTACCAGATAATGAACAGAGTACAAGCAATTTCTATAGTCGCAAAAAATACATAATAAAGAGCCGGCGTTCCGACAAACAGTGATAAGGAAACAGCCGCAGTATGGATTATCCCTACAATGATGTTTGCCCAGCGATTTGCCCTATATTTCAATACCCTGGACAGGAACACCATAGCAATCGCCGTCTCCATCAATATTGCAGCCCCAAACAAAACTCCTTGAGTCATTTGAAGAGGACCCGTTCCTGCGATTAATTGCTTTAGCATCTCAGGATCCTTGCCTACGAACACATCCGCATAAATATAATTAAGCACTGCAAATATCCATAATGTTGAAAGCATTACTTTCCTATCTTCCAATTCGGCGGTCTTTTGGATTGAATCCTTTTTTTCCATGTTATTTTATATGGCGTTCCCTAGTTAATAAGTTCATATGAATAAATGCCACTAATAAATTATCCTGAACTCTTCGTCCACATGTAATCCCGTCAAACCGCTTCTACTTACGCATGCGAGCCGGCGTGCTCTCTTTTGTATTAAGATAAATGTATATCCCTGATAAACCCGCTGCTGCCAATAACAAAAATCCGGTAAATGCTCTTAATTGCGCAGCAATAGCCTGAATTATTGTCTGGTTATCTTGATTGAAGTTTGAAAGAACCATCACATCTATGCCGTACAGCATAACGGCAGAAACCATAATCAACAGTACTGATGATGCTATTGCTGAAATAACGGCTCGCTTCAGGAATAATCCTTTCCTGTATGACAGCAGCCCTCCGGTAAGCATCATCGCCAAAGAAACGCTTAATGCGGCAAATATGATATCATTGATAAATTGCACCTTCATGTTTTTGTAGTCGTTTCGCCATGCCTGCACCCGCTCCTCTGTAAGCGGATATCCTATGGCATTTATGTAATTCATGGAATCGTATGCTGTGAAGTTATAGTCGCCTTCATAATTCTGCTGGTTCGGCAGCAATCCTGCTTCGTACAGATTGTTTGCCCGCACCATTTCATTTGCAGAAATGTGTGAATACGATCTGTCAGCATCTGCTATGGAGCCTACCAGTGAATCAAATCCCGGGCTGACTGATACGAATACCGCTGGCATAAAAAGTAAAATCCCCGCAACCAGAAAAAAATAGCTGAAAATCGGATTTAATGACAGCTTAGCCGACTTTAGGGTATCTGACAGAGTTAATCTTACATAATTTATTGTCCCTGAAATCATTTGTTTCACCCCTTTGATTAAAGAATTAATATTGCCGGCTGCGATGCGAACCGGAGATTTGCCGTTGGCTAAATGCATTATGAATCCGGTTATTGCGGAATAGATACCTACAATACGGGCAACGGCGTATTCTGATACAGTGGCTAATCCGCTTATGGAATCTTCTTTCGGAACGTCAGCACATGATTCCTTGCTATCATGTTTTTCTCCGTTTTCTCCCGCAATGCGTGGCAGTATTGCTTCGCAGGCCGCCATACCTTTATCCGATAGTGTGTATCTTTTTAGTTCGTCCTGCTGCACAAGAGACCCAAGCTTGCCTAAGTGGAAGCTCAGTTTTCCTGTATTACACCCTGTAATTTGCATGAGGTGTGTAAAAGACATATTATCTTTATAGAGGCTTCGTACAATTGTTGCCCTTACAGGATTGGAGAGCATCTTCAGCACGTTTTCTTCGTTTCTTTCACTTTCTATATTATTTGTATTATTCATCTTATCGCCAAGCCAGTGGAGTACAACCGACAACAGATTATTGACCAGCCGTGAATAAAAGGCTTTTGGCAAGAATTATTGAAAACATTTCTGCGGTTGCCGGAAAACGTTTTCCAAGTTTTGTTGGAATGCGGTTCTGACACAGCAGAGGTTATTTCAAAAGCACAACATTCCCCATACCGCGCCCTCTCTTATCAACCAATCCCCTGCTTTCCAGCAAATCCAAAGGTCTGCTGACATTTGCTTTCGCCAATCCCGTCTTTTCCGGCAAATCGCTCTGGTTTATTATGCCGTCGGATTCTATTATCGCCCGGTAAATTTTCTGCTCGTCGTTTGTGATGTCATTTCCGCCCTAAATGGCTGGGCTTCCGGCTGGTTGCTGTTAATCCTCAAAGTGCTTAGTATAGTCTGATTTTATTATGCTTCGTAAACTATCAAAATAGGGAATAATAGGAACGAACAGTCGCCCGCAATTCACTCCGCGCTAAAGCGCGGAAGATTTCTTGCGGGAGTTAGACGTTAAGCACCGCAAATAGCTATATGTTGAAAGCATTACTTTCCTATCTTTCATTTCGGCGGTCTTTTTGTTTGAATTCCTTTCTTCGCCATTATTTTTCATAGGTATTCCCTCGTTTAATTTTTGTTTATCTGTTGTGCAGGCTCGGAAGCGGTTGCCGATGGATTGAATCCTTTAACGATCAGCCATACTGCCATGACCATTTCTTGCAGGAATATCGGAATATTCAAGGCAGCATTCATAAATTTAATCTTCTATAACCTATTTATATCTTCTTTGCTACAATGAAATATTGTTGTCCACTTTTATCCAAACCTTCAGTTTCAACAATCTCAAAATTTCCTTCAGTCATTAAATCTTCTAATTCGGAGATTTTAAATGATGTGAACGGAGGAATTAATCCGATTTTGCTCACAGGCGATAACAGAAGTCCTAGAAATGTCCCTCTTATACACGGCGTTGAAGAAATAATCAATCCACCCGGTTTCAATAATTCATTTATCCTTTGCATAACCTTTGGCGTATCTTCCACTAAATGAAGCAGGTAGAAACATAAGATCACATCAAATGATCCTTTTTTTAATTTTTCATCAAATATTGTTGTTTGAACGAAATCTATGTTATTAACTTTACGTTCTACAGTTTTTCCTTTCGCAGCTTCAATCATTTTTGATGAGATATCAATACCTTTGATTGTTTTCACACTGCCCGCAATTTCAATGGCTGCTGTTCCGGTTCCGCATCCATAATCCAAAACATTATCACTAATTTTAAGTTGGTTTCTAGTTTTTTCAATAATCTTAATATTAGTCGCTTCATCTTTTCTTTCTACCCGATCTAAATACTTCGCCATCCTATCCCAGAACTTTTCTGATTTATTCATTTCTTCTACATTATTTTTCATATTTATTCCTTTGTTTAATTTTTGTTTATCTTTGTTGTGCAGACCCTGATGCGATTGGAGATGGGTTGAATCCTTTAACGATCAGCCATACCACCAGAACCATTTCTTGCACGGCTATTGGAAACTGGCGGAGTGGTCAGGAATACAACGGGTGAGATTTTTTAGGTATTTCAAATAATTTTTTCTTCCCCTTTTTCCTTTGTCCTTATCCTTACATCTTTTAAAAAAGAAACACTTCGGGCAAGGTTGATTAATTCCTCCCTTGAAAGAGGTTTTTCTTTTTGGATTCTTTCATCCGGAGCATTTCCAGGGATACCCTGCTGAAGCACATAAGTGCAATCTTTGCCCTCAAGGAACCTGGCAATTTCCAAAACCCTGTCAAGCGATCGGAAAACAGTCGTCCTGACCTCAAGAGGAACTCCCCTGAGATTCAAGGATTGCAAAACGCGCTCTGCTGCATCCTCTTTACCGCCCGTTATCTGGCTATATTTATGCGAATCGTCAAGCGGGGCTTTGATATCAAGGAAAATTTTATCAAGGAGTTTTTGCTGGATTAATCTCAAAAGGCGCTCAGGATAATACCCATTGGTTTCTATTCCCACAAGCAACCCCTGCTTTTTTGCGAATTTTGAAAGGTGTTCCAGCGCATCATATTGCGTAGTCGGCTCGCCTCCGGAAAAAACCACGGCGCTGATGAAACTTTTTGCCTGGAGGATATGTTTTTCGATTTCTTCGATATCAACCACAGCCCCTCCTTTAAAGAGCGGCTCCAGGCGGTTTGATACCTCGATAAACCTGTTGTTGGAGCAATAAATGCATTTAAAATTGCAGCCATTGAAGAAAACAACAGACGCAGACCTGCCATACCAATCGATTGTCGATACGGGAATCATTATTCCGCTAAAAACCAGTTTCATTTATCTCCTTATCAAAAAGATTATCAATCAATAAACCAATTTCATATTGGGGCGTTATATTAAATCTTGCGCCTGAAAAAAGTTCAGTTGCTTTACCGGTTTAATTAAGGAGGAAAAATATGTCAGAAATGTCAGATATAATTAGGAAAATGGGACTATTCGGTATCGGGGTAATTTCCCTGACTCAGGAAAAGATTGAGGAATTTTCCCAGGAAATGATAAAAAAAGGGGAATTGAGCAAAGAAGAAGGGAAGAAATTCGTAAAGGAAGTACTGTCAGAGAAAGAAAAGCAGATGAAGGATATTGAAAGCAAAATAAATGAAAGAGTGAAAGAGACAATTGAAAAGAGCGGGGTTGTGATGAAAAGCGATATGGCGGCTCTTGAGCGGAAAATTGAAAAACTTGAAAAAACAGTTCACTCGATGAAAAAATAAATCATTAATTCCGGAAGTGAATCTTGCGTCTGCTTGACAGGGGCTTTGCTTACGTTAAACGTTATCGAGAGATTATTTCCGTTCTGATCAAGCATGGTTTCGGATATGCTTTTGATAGATTCGGCCTTCGCCCTTTCCGCTCGCTGAAAGAAAGAATAACGAGACCAAAACCATTAAAGGAACAGTTACTCCAGATATCAGAAGCGGAAAGATTACGGCTCGCTTTTGAAGAACTCGGGCCCACATTTATAAAGTTCGGACAGATATTGAGCACCCGCCATGACCTGATCCCTGAAGAATACATACGGGAACTCTCAAGACTACAAGATCAGGTTCCTCCTTTTGAGTTCATTGATGCGAAAAAAATGTTAGAAAAAGAACTCGGGAAGAACATGGATGAAATCTTTTCGGAATTTGACCAGAAACCGATAGCATCGGCCTCAATAGGGCAGGTATATCGTGGAAGGCTTTCAACAGGCGAAGAGGTTGCGGTCAAGGTGATGAGGCCGGGAATTGAAGAAATAATCGAGAATGACCTGTTGATATTAATGAGCATGGCGAGATTCTTCGAAAAACATGTAAAAGCAAGTAAATTCTTTAATCCCGTTGGCTTCATAGAAGAGTTTTCACGTGTAATGAGGCAGGAAATATATTACACTCATGAAGCCAAGAACGCAGATAAGTTTTATAAGAATTTTACAGGAATTACGACGGTCAGGATCCCTAAAATTTACTGGAAATATACCACAAAACACGTACTTACCCAGGAATATATGGAAGGTTTCAAAATTACTGATATAGCAAAAATTGAAGAAGCGGGGCTGGACAGGAAAAAAGTATCAATTGACCTTTCTAATGCTTATTTGAAAATGATATTCGAGGATGGATTCTATCATGCAGACCCGCATCCAGGCAATATCCTTGTTTCTCCGGAAGGAGTGATAATTTTCCTTGAT
>JBGPUU010000045.1:0-19471 GCA_041491305.1 Candidatus Methanoperedens sp. | reverse complement strand
CGGCAGCAAATGGTATTATTTATGGCAGGACATTTTATAGCTGATGAATTATGCTCACCTTGAGTTAAAGGATGTATCAAAGACCATCTTACGCAAGGTAAACAATACAAGAGCTAAAACCCAAGTTTTATTCAACCTTGACTTACAGGTAGAGAAGGGCGAGCTGGTTACGATAATGGGCGCCTCAGGTTCAGGAAAGACCACGTTACTCAGGTTAATCAACAGGCTATCGGAAATCGACTCAGGGATTATCCTGCTGAATGGCAAAGATACCAGGGACTATAATCCGATGGAGTTGAGAAGAAAGGTGGGCATGGTGTTCCAGGTGCCTGTTGTTTTTAAGGGAAGTGTGCGGGATAACCTTGCGTTCGGCATGAGCTTATGGGGAGAAGATATCGATCTTGAGGCACTTTCACTGGATGCGGCAATACCGGGAAATCTGCTGGATGCCGATGCCGGGCAGCTCTCGGTTGGGGAGAAGCAGAGGGTATGCATAGCCAGGGCGCTTGCAAACCAGCCTGAAGTGCTCCTGCTGGATGAGCCGACTTCCTCGCTGGATGCCGCGTCAGCCGAAAAAGTGGAGGCACTCCTGCTTCGCCTGCGGATGGAGCGGAACCTGACGATGCTGTGGGTCACACATGAAAGGGAGCAGGCCCTCAGGATAGGCGGGAGGAGATTAATCCTCAAAGACGGGAGGCTTGAGGAATATCATGCCTGATATCCCTGCTCTTGGCCTGACAGTTCTGCTTGTTGTGCTGACAGCGGCCTTTGCACGAAGATTCGGTATAGGGAAGGAAATATCCTTAGCCGGGACAAGAGCCCTTATCCAGGTGTTGATTCTTGCCTCTGTAATTCTCCTCTTATTCAAGCTGCCCATTTACTGGAGCTTTCTTGTGCTGATGGCCATGGCTGCAATCGCAGGACATACCACGTATTCCAGGTCAGGCAAACTTGAGAGAGGCCTGCCCCCGGCGATACTTTCCATAGCTTTTGCATCAGTGCTTTTGCTGATACCTTTCTTCCTTTTCGGTATCTTCCCGTTTGAGGCAAGATACATTGTCCCGACCGGCAGCATCCTGATAGGCAATGCCATGAATGTGAGTTCGCTTGCGATTGACAGGTATAAAGGTGAGATAAAGAACCGGCGTGCTGAGGTCGAAGCTTACCTTGCCCTCGGTGCAAAACCTGAGCTTGCAGTTTCGGCCTGTCTTAAACAGGGCATCCTCTCAGCCCTGATTCCTTCAATAGATAACATGAAGAACCTTGGCCTGGTATGGATACCCGGTGTCATGACCGGTATGCTCCTGAGCGGCGCCGACCCCATAGAGGCTGCTTCCATACAGATAGTCATATTCGCCGCGATTATTGCCGCAGGTTTTATAGCATCCAGCCTGCTGCTCCATTATTCTACTGAGAGTTTTTTTACGAAAGCGGCCCAGCTTCGGGAAGATCTGGATTAAGTATCCTGGAAAAAAGAGTATATAAGCCAGAATCCGGACTCGAACCGGATTGGAATCGCTCTGCAGGCGATTGCGTAGCCGTTCCGCCATCCTGGCACGAAAAAAACCGCAGATAAACACAGATGAACGCAGATTCTCAATCGGGTATCTGCGTATATTCACGGTTAATATTTAAAAAATAGGGGGAGTTACCCGGTCGGCACCCCCGGGGCATTATTCAGCCCGTAGAGGCTCTGGCGCGCATCCTGGAAATAGAAGCGCTCCTGCAATATTTTTTCTTCTTTCAATCTGTTCAGGGCATATCTGACTGTTCTTGCCGGAAGATAGGTTTCCCTCGCAATATCCTTTTGTGTCAAAAATCCGCTGGATTCCAGCACTTTAAAAACAAGCTTTGCAGAGGGAGGTAAATGATCTATCTTCGCGTTCGCTGACTCAAATAGCTGTCCATTGTTTGCAAAGACGATTCCTTCTCGAATTCATTTAAAATTCTCCAGCTTAAACTTGAATTTAACCTTTATAAACCTATTTATTGGAGCAATTATTGACATAATTGAGTCTATTGCTGGAATCAAAAAGGAGAATGTTGCCTTTTTCCTCACTTTGCCCCGAATCCTCCGCGCAGGAAGCGCCGCAGGTCTTCATCATCAATATTTTCGTTTACATCATCGTTTATTTCTTCTGTTTCATAATTCATATTACCTCGAATTGGAAAAATGGACGCAAATGGATAGGAAAAAAGCGCCCGTTTTTCTTTTGTCATTTTAACAGCGCCTCCTCTATGGCGAAAGCATCCATGCCGCAGTCCGCACATGACACAAAAGCAATTCCTTTGATGAAATCTGCGCTTGTTATCGGTATTGCATGCTTGCAGTTGGGGCACCTGTATTGCGTGATGGAGGTCATATCAGCCACCTGACAGGATCCTGCACCATATGTGCAATGCATCATCCTGTTCCTGCTGCTCCTTCAGCATGGAGTCCCTGTTAACTATACCATCCGGGGCAAAGTAAACCCCTTCGTTTTTCTTGTTTTGTCATTTTAACACCGGAAATTCCATAGTTTTCATACATATTCAAATCACGTAAACAGGCTATATTTGGCAGCTCTATGCGTTTTTCAGGAACAAAATGGCAATAATTACCCGGAACTGCTCTGGTTTTGCATTAGATAGTGACAAAATATGCCTGTATATCCAAGGATATATATCCTGTTCGCATTGACAGGTGCGGTGAAAAAAACCAATGTCAGATAAAAGAAGGAATCGTTTTTGCCCTCGATGGCATAGAATCATCGAGGGATGAGGGTCCTCCGGAAAAACTAAAGGTTTCAGCATATGAGAACTACGCAAAGGACAGGTTGGGGAAACCGGAATACAGGCGCATGCGGATAAGCCTTGAAAGATTGGCCCGCACGCTTGCAGTAATTGAAACAAGCTGGCAGCGTGCGGGCAGGCATCATGCGCTTCGGGAACTTGAAAACGTACTCACCCGGCAGCATGAAGTTGAGAGGGACGCGGAGAATATCGAAGATGTATATCTGCGCGGATATATCCATGAGCAGCTCGATATTGTTGCCGCAGCAAGACGGTTTCTGGCTGAAGAAGTCAGGTGGGATATCGAATCCAGTAAAAACAACTCAGGAATAATATGAATGAGAGTGATATTTTTGTCAGGAAATCTGCCAATTACAGAGTCTGGGTAGATGAGGCTGGAGTGTGACGCATCCGGGTACTGAAGAGGATTAACTTCAAGACCCTCATAGCCCTTTTTGAGGAGCTTCACGGCGAGATAAGAAAGAGAATTGAAGGGAATCCCGGAAAAGTCCATATTATTTTTTATATATCGAAATCTCTCTACGATGAAATGTCTGTCAATGCAAAAGAATTCCTTGGGTTCTGCTCGTCCTGCATGGGTATCAAATTTGAGCTTGTTTTGATAGGGATGTAAAACGGCGCACTGTTTGATTTTTGTGCATCTTTTGGAATAATTGTGTCAACATCTGCCTCTTTCTGTGATTATATATATTTGCCTTTCAATTGCGATTGATATGATTGAAGAAATATGTAACCCGTCCCGAAATAATTCCTGCCGGATGAAGGTTGAAAGTAAGAAACCCAAAAGTGATGTCGAGTTTGATGAGATTGTTAAATTCCTGAATGACCAGAAAGCAGCAATGGATTATGCAGGTTTGAATTAGTCGCATTTTTTGCCGCAATTATTCGGTTTTTGTAATCATAGCTCCAATTATCGCCTGTTTCTGTGCATATTTATAAGTGCCTGCTCATTTGCACTTGCTTATTTCATAAGCAGGCGAATTAAAAATGAATACAAGAAGGAATCATCTTTGCCGTCACCGATGACGGCAATTTAATGAATAGATATACAAAACATAGCGCAGAATTCCTGGATATCCGGGATTTCCTGCAAAAACAGAAGAGCATTTTAAGAAATTCGAGGTGGAATTAATGAAAGGAAAATTTATCACAATTATTCTAATTACAGTTATCACAGGTGCATTATTATCAGGATGCATCGGTAATCCAAAGTCCGAAACCACGCCTACCGCTGCTGCAACACCGCCATCACCTGGATACGCGGTTACACAGACCGTTGTAAGCTCAAAGGAACTTTCGGGCACGATAACGCTATCGGGCGCATTTGCCCTGTATCCCATGGCTGTACGCTGGGGCGATGAGTTCACGAAGCTGCACCCCAAGGTGAAAGTTGAGGTCTCAGCAGGCGGCGCGGGGAAGGGTATGGCTGATACACTTGGCGGGCTTGTTGATATCGGCATGATTTCAAGAGACGTTGATACCTCGGAAATCCAGAAGGGCGCATACCCGATCGGTGTGACCAAGGATGCCGTTGTAGCCACAGTCAATGCAAAGAACCCTGTGCTTAACAATCTCTTGAGCAAAGGAGTCAAAAAATCGACTTTTACGGCTGTATTTCTCAACGGGACTGTGAACACATGGGGAAATGTAGTCGGGACTGATAATAAGGCAGAAATTCATGTATATACAAGAAGCGATTCGTCGGGCGCATCTGATATATGGGCAAAGTATCTCGGCGGTAAACAGGAAAGTCTCAAAGGCACTGGCGTTTACGGTGACCCCGGACTGCTTGCTGCGGTACAGAGAGACCCCCTGGGCATAGGCTATAACAACTACAACTTTGCCTTTAATATGAGCAGCGGGCTGCCTGTTGATGGTATCCAGGTAATACCCTTTGACGTGAATGGAAACGGCATAGTTGACCCTGACGAGAATATAAGCACCAAAGAAAAAACAATTGCAGCCATTAAAAACGGAGTGTTCCCGAGTCCGCCAGCAAGAGTCGAATTATTTGTAACCAAAGGAAAGCCCAAAGGGGTTACTTCCGAATTCATCAGATGGGTTCTCACTGACGGGCAGAAGTATGTTGATGAGGTTGGCTACATAGAGTTGTCGAAGGAATCGCTTGATGGAGAGTTGAAAAAGCTTGAATGAACTGGTTAAGGTTTTTCCTTAACCTTGTTTTTTATTTTGATAAGGATGTGCAGTTCGTGAATATCAGAAAACTAAAGGACGCTTTTGCAGGCAGGCTCATGCTGGCTGCCGCTGTTTTCTCAAGCGTGCTTGTATTTGTTGTAGCTTTCGCCCTTTACCTGCGGTCAAAGCCGATTCTTGATGTGAAATCGCTAAGCGACCTGCTGCTTGGCATTACATGGCTGCCTTCCCAGGGCGATTTCGGCTTCTATCCGTTCATCCTTGGAACGGTCTATGTAACCGCGCTTGCCATGGTCTTTGCAATACCTCTGTCCATCCTGAGCGCTGTCTACCTTGCGGAATATGCTAACGAGAGATTAAAATCTGTGATTTTGCCCCTGATTGACCTGCTTGCAGGCATACCGCCTGTAGTATACGGACTTTTCGGGGTGCTGGCAATAGTACCGCTTGTAGCAGGCATCGCACCTTTATTCAAAGACTCGGGGATACCTTTACTGAGCGGCGGCGGCTACGCCACAGGCTACAGCGTGCTTTCAGGCGGCATCGTGCTTGCCATCATGGTGTTCCCCATAATTATTTCGATTTCATACGAGGTATTCAAGGCAGTGCCGTTCGAAGTGAGGGAAGCCTCGCTTTCGCTTGGCGCCACGCGGTGGCAGACAATAAAGCACGCCGTAATAAGAACCGCCCTGCCGGGCATAGCGGCCGCCATTATCCTGGGCTTCTCCCGCGCGATTGGAGAAACCATGGCCGTCCTCATGGTGGTAGGAAATGTTGTGAAAATCCCCTCTTCAATATTCGATTCCGCTTATCCTTTGCCTGCGCTTATCGCCAATAATTACGGTGAAATGATGTCCATACCGATGTACGATTCGGCACTGCTGCTTGCCGCACTTATTCTGATGCTGATAATCCTGTTCTTCAATCTGGGCGCAAGACTGATACTGGTACGGATTGAGAGGAGGATGCATGGATAAACTCCGCGAGGAAAAGCTTTTCAAAGCTCTTATGATTTTATCGCTGGCTGTCGTTGTAGGCAGCCTTTTCATAGTGGTAGCCGTGATAGTCTGGAACGGCTTGCCTGCTCTTTCGTTATCTATGATTACGCAGACTCCGAAGGGCGGATTCTATCTCGGGAAAGAGGGCGGTATCCTGAATGCCATAGTGGGCTCCCTCTATCTGGCATTTGGCAGCCTGGTTCTTGCCCTTATGATAAGCCTGCCAGCGGCGCTGGCGCTGCAAAAAGACTATATCGGGAAAACAAGGCTTGCGTATTATATCAGGCTCTCACTTGATGTGCTCTGGGGCACTCCGTCTATCGTGTATGGCGCCTTTGGATTCATCATTATGCTTTATCTTGGAATCAGGGCATCGCTTCTGGGTGGAATCATAGTTCTTACGATTTTGCAGCTTCCCATAATGATAAGGTCAATGGAAGAGGTAATAAAAATGGTTCCCTCTGAATTGAAAGAAGCTTCCTATACGCTCGGAGCTACACGATTTGAGACTACAGGACTGGTAGTTGTGAAACAGGCTCTGCCCGGCATCGTGACCGGTGTGATTCTTTCCTTCGGCCGGGGAATTGGAGATGCGGCCTCGATACTCTTCACAGCAGGTTACACAGATAGCATTCCGCGCTCACTGTTTGACCCTGTGGCTTCCCTGCCGCTTGCCGTGTTCTTCCAGCTAGGCACACCATTCCCTGAGGTACAGGCGCGGGCGTATGCCAGTGCGTTGATACTTCTTATAATCGTGCTTGCATTGAGCATAGCATCTCGATATTTATCTAAGAAATTTATGAAAAACATTATCAGGTGATTGCATGGAAAACATAAGTTTTATCAAACGAAGGGGTATGCTTCGCATACCCCATGACCGGATAAAGCGAGGTGTCGCTTTATGAAAACCCATATCAGTATCCAGGATGTCAATGCGTTCTACAGCGACCATCAGGCTCTCAAAGGCATAACAGTTGATATACCGGAAAAGCAAATAACAGCTATCATCGGCCCGAGTGGATGCGGTAAGAGTTCCCTGCTCAAATGTTTCAACAGGCTTATTGATCTTACAGACGGGGCAAGAGCTTCAGGGAAAATAATTGTGGATGGCAGGGATATGCTCAGCGGCAGTATCGATGTCACGGATGTAAGGCGCAAAATGGGGCTGCTGCCGCAGAGGCCAAACCCGCTTCCAATGTCGATATACGATAACGTAGCTTACGGACCGAGAATACACGGAATAAAAGACAAAAAGAAACTGGATGAAATAGTGGAGAAATACCTGAAAATAGCAGGCCTGTGGGACGAGGTAAAAGACCGCTTGAAGTCGCCGGCGTCAAAACTCTCCATCGGTCAGCAGCAGAGGTTATGCCTTGCAAGAGGGCTGGCTGTCGAGCCCGAAATTATCCTGTGCGATGAGCCGACATCGGCATTAGACCCGGTCTCGTCGCAGCATATCGAGGAGCAGCTCCTGAAACTCAAGAAGGATTATACCATCGTGATAGTTACTCACAACATCCACCAGGCAATGAGGCTTGCAGACTACGTTATCCACCTGTACCTCGGTGAAATCGTGGAACATGGCCCGGCAAATGAAGTGTTTGAAAACCCTAAGGAAGAGAGGACGCGGGCTTATATTAACGGGACTTTCCTTGTTGATGTGAAAGTGGATAAAGAGATAAACCTGAAAGGAAATGTGTGCCCGTATAATTTTGTGTATGCCAAACAGGCGTTGTATGCGCTTCCTAAAGGAAAAATCCTGAAAATAATCGTGGATGACCCCACGGCAGTAACCGAAGTTCCGAGGGGCATGGAAGCAGACGGGCATGAAGTATTAAGCGTGAATCAGCAAAATAAAACGGATTGGGAGATTATCATAAAGAAGCAAAGCTAACGATTTTCTTACCTATTTTTTCAAATAATCCTCAAGATTAAAGAGGAGGCTCATGTCAACATCAGCGTAGGTTTTTTTACCGACTTCAAAGGGATTATCCATATCTTTAATTAGCATTATCAGGCCGATAAGGAGGGACGAGGTCGCGCCGATCAAAGCCAATCCTTCATAATACGGCTCCGTTTTTACAAAAAGCAGCACAAGCAAAACCGCCCCTACCGCCAGTTCTGCAATACCGTATGCTGCAGGGATGAAGGTTGTTTCCGCAATAGTCCTTACGCGGTTGGAGGTCCTGTCGATGTTTATCAATTCCGTTCGCAGTTTTACAAGGAATTGAGGAGCAATGTTCTTCTCAGCGAGGCGTTTTATATCCCCGTCTATTGCATCCATCGCGGAATTTATTTTTTCAAGGTCCCAGACATTATTCTTGAAATTTGAATTTATAATCCGGAGCAGGTCAATAATATGGGAGCGCAGGTCGTCTGTAATTTTTCCATCATCAACCCGTATAATCCCGCTGTCTTTGTAAAGAGCCTTGATGGATGCAGCCAGTTCACCCGGTATTTTCTCGCTTTCCTTGTAATCCGTCAGCGTGCCTGTAAATATGATGGCTATGGTGAAAATCACTCCGCCCACAAGAGCAGTAACGAGCGGGCTTGCCGTAGCTGCATTGAGGTTATACACGTCGATTAACCATTTTATGACCAGTAATACGAAAACAATGACCAGTACGTTTAATGTCAATCCCCATTTCTTCATGAAATTATTCATATCGACCTCTACACTTTTTCTTATTTATGAAACTTTTCATTATCAAGCAGTAATTTTGCAAGGAATTTCATGTACATCACAAGGTCTTCCACCCGGATATTCTCGTCATCCGCATGGGCATTGCTCTCGGTCCTCCTCCCTATCCCGAAGCAGCAGGCAGGGAGGCCAGTCACCTTTACAGCATAAGCAACATCAAGGCTTCCCTGCGCACCCGCAAGCCTCACGTCCCTTCCCGCAACTTCGCCTGCCACCCGCTTTACTTCCTTAACCCATGGATGGTTCATATCAGTAAGGAGGGGAGCGTAAATATCATCACAGCTCATCTTGAAATCGATATCTGGCTGTATTTCTCTCACGCGTGAAAGAGCGGCGTTCATCTCTTTGCAGACATCCTCAAATTTCTCCTCAGGGATATAGCGGCGGTCGCCTTTCATCGTGCACTTATCAGGCACGATATTCTGTTTAACACCTGCATTTATTATTGTAATATTAAGCACAGGCATTAAGGTCTCAATGCCTGTTTTGCGGCTGATTGCAATACTAGCAGGCACTTTTGAGCGTCGTATCTCAATTTTTGCCTTGAGTTCCAATAGCCCGTTCATGACAGGCACGGATTTCTCTATCGCATTCACGCCCAGAAAACTGCTTCCGCTGTGGTACGATTTCCCGAAAACATCTATCTGCCAGTCCACATTCCCGTTCGAGGCGATGGTGATATCGTCGCTGTCCCCGTCCATGCTCAGGAAATAATCCCCCGAAATTTTTCCAAGGTCGGAGAGATAACATAAGCCTGAGTATGGGCCCATTTCCTCATCCGTTGTCAGGGCGATATTCAGGTTGTATCCGGGTTTGATGCCAAGTTCCTTCATGGCTGAAAGGACGGTTAATAGCGCGGCTACGCCTCCTTTTGAGTCTGCAACCCCGCGCCCGAATATGCGCCCGTCCCTCGCGGTGACCTCAAACGGCGGCACGCTCCAGTTTGCGCTTGCGGGGACGACATCAAGATGCGTATTGATTAAAAGGGTTTCTCGCGCGCCCACATTTGATTTAGCCGATAGATTCACCCGTTCTGCTTTAAGATGGGAAAGACGGGGATTTTTTTTCTCGAATAATTCGCGGGGCATTCGGATAATCTCAACCTCAAAATCAAGCTCCCTGAGAATACGGGCTGCCAGTTCCATGATTTTCCCGTAGTTCTCACCCGGCGGGACATGCGTTTGAATGCGCACAAGTTCATCGAGCGTCTTTATTGCCGTATCAGTCCTTGACTCCAGGTAATCGAATAATTCCTTCATCCGGTTCCAAAAGGACTTTATCACCCAAATCCTTTTTGCCTTGATTACAGCTATTAGAGCCGATGGCACTTGAAGAAGAAATAAAGGCGATTGCAGAAGAAATCTCAAAAACTAAATATAATAAGGCTACCGAAGGTCACATCGGGCGCCTTAAATCAAAGATTGCGCATCTTCGGGATGAAGTGCAGAAGAGGGCTTCTTCAAAAACCGGCGGGGAAGGATTTTCTGTAAAGAAATCAGGCGATGCTTCTGTAGTGCTTGTCGGGTTCCCGTCTGTAGGCAAAAGCACTCTCCTGAACAGCATGACGGGTGCGGAATCTGCGGTTGCGGCTTATGAATTTACTACACTGGATGTAGTGCCCGGGGCGATGGAATACAGGGGGGCGACAATCCAGATACTGGACGTGCCCGGGCTTGTACGGGGGGCTGCCTCGGGCAGGGGACGCGGCAAAGAGGTCATCGCTGTAATACGCAACGCCGACCTCGCCGTGATATTGCTCGATGTTTTCCAGCTTGTCCACTATGATGTTCTCGTCGAGGAATTAAATGAAGCCGGTATCCGCGTCAATACAAGGCCGCCTGACGTGACGATAAAGAAAAAAGCAAGGGGCGGAGTGATTATAAGCAGCACTGTTGATCTTGGCCTTGACGAGGACACCATAAAAGCTATTTTGGGCGAGTACAGAATCCACAACGCCAACATACTGATACGCGAGACTATCACCATCGACCAGCTGATAGATGTTGTCCTTGGCAACAGGAAATATATCCCTATTATCGTGGTAATCAATAAAATCGACCTTGCGGATGAATATACACTCAGGAAATGCAAAGAGAAATTCCCGGATGCTGTACTCGTTTCTGCTGATAAAAAGGTTCATATCGAAGAACTTAAAGAAAAATTATATGAAAAACTGGGGTTTATCAGGATTTACCTGAAGCCGCAGGGCAAGCCCGCAGACATGGATGAACCGCTGATAGTGAGGGAGGGCTTCACCATCGGGGATGTATGCGACAAGCTTCACCGCGATTTCAAAAAGCGGTTCAGGTATGCACAAATATGGGGCGTTTCTGCAAAGCATGAGGGACAGCGCGCAGGTCTTGACCATATGATGTATGATAATGATATCCTGACCATAGTGTTGAGGAAATGAGAGATATGGAACCGCAGATGAACGCGGATGAACGCAGATTTGTTCCTGTAACGCCTCTTCTGACCGTGGATGCGCTTATAATATTTGAGGGAAAACTTGTCCTTATAAGGCGCGGAAATCCGCCATTTAAGAACCATTTCGCGCTCCCGGGCGGGTTCGTTGAAGTTGGGGAGACGGTTGAGGCGGCTGTCGTTCGCGAGGCAAAGGAAGAGACGGGACTTGATATAGAAATAATCAAGCTTACTGGCGTGTATTCTGACCCTTTGCGCGACCCGAGAGGCCATACTGTTTCTGTATGTTATCTTGCAAAAGGAAGGGGAAAACTTAAAGC
Source organism: Candidatus Methanoperedens sp. (assembly GCA_041491305.1). GTDB lineage: Archaea > Halobacteriota > Methanosarcinia > Methanosarcinales > Methanoperedenaceae > Methanoperedens. The sequence goes on along the minus strand of JBGPUU010000045.1, from coordinate 8,081 downwards.
AGGTTCGGATGCTAAGGATACAGGGCTATTCGGTTTGAATGATATACCCGAACTTGCATTTGACCATAATAAAATCATAGAAAACGCCAAGAGTGATATCAATGGAATTTTGTCCGAAATGTAAGAGCATGATGATGCCCGCTAAAAACGTCTATAAGTGCAGGAATGCAAAATGCGGGTTTGAAAAAGAGATTAAAGAAGGTTTTGTCTCAAAGACCAAACGGGATGAGCGCGAGGTAACTGTCCTTGAGGGGCGCGAGATGGGGATGCCCACGACCAAAGCCAGATGCGAGGATTGCGGGAATGATTTGGCTTACTGGTGGCTGCGGCAGCTTCGGTCTGCTGATGAGAGCGAGGTAAGGTTTTTCAGGTGCACGAAGTGCGGGAAGACGTGGAGAGAGTATAATTGAATAAATCTTATAAACCCCGCAACCAAAATAGCCCGTCATGAAGCAAAAACTCACAGTCAACCTCGAAACCGACCTTAAACTCCCCGCAAACGTCTGGAAATTCGGGGATGACATAGACACCGATGCAATCATCCCTGGCAAGTACCTCACAATCAATAAACCCGGGGAGCTTGCAAAACACGCTTTTGAGGGCGTGCGCCCTGAATTCGCAAGCGGGGTAAAGGACGGGGACATCATCGTGGCAGGTTTTAACTTCGGGTGCGGCTCATCGCGCGAACATGCGCCTCTTGCGCTTCGGGGCGCGAAAGTAAAATGCATCATCGCAAAATCCTTTGCGCGCATCTTTTTCAGGAACGCCATAAATATCGGACTTCCTCTTCTTGAGTGCCCTGATACAGATAAGATAGAGGAAGGAGACCACATTGAGGTCGATTTTGGGTCCGGGGTTATCACCAATACCACAAAAGAGGAGACTTACCAGGCAACGCCGCTGCCCGATTTCGTGCGCGGCATAGTGGATGCGGGCGGTCTTATCGGGTATGCGCAAAAAATGGTTCAGTGAAGATTGATTTTTGTTATAATTTCTTTGCGACTTCTGCGATGGATTTTTAATTCACCGCAAAGACGCCAAGAGCGCAAAGCCACGGAAAAATCATTTCATGTAAGCAGAAAATTAAAAAAAGAAAAATTAGTAATATGCTTTTTTGCATATTACTGGCTTGTTTCGTATCTTTTCAGGATGGCTATAACCTGATTCAACAGGTTCTTTGATTCTGTAAGATGCTTGGCGCCAATGTCTGCAGCCTTGTCAAGATTTGCATCCAGTATCATCAGGTTCTCCTGAAGCAGGTATATCAGGTACATCATTACGCACCAGTACACTGCAAGAGCCAGGAATGAAAATATACCAATTACTACTAATTGACTGTATATCAGCGACGTGGATTGACCCAGCGGCTGCAATATACCAATTGCATCCATGAAATTCCAGAGTATTACTATTCCAAAAATCATCGGTACAATTGTTGCAAGAATTAAACTTTGTTTGCTCAGCCTCATGCCTTTACCTCCGATTGCTTTCAATAAGTTATCTTTCTATTTAAATATATCTTACCCCGTCTTATTTTATTCATACCTTATCGGATATTTATATGTAGAGAGCCCCCAATTTTGAATTATGGAAAAAATCGAAATAGAATGCCCTTCATGCTCACCCTCAGAACCCGTCCCGCATATTGTCCTGAAAGGTACAAAGGACGTACTTTTACAATGCGAGGAGTGCGGGTCAGTCCACAAACAGAAAAAACCGAAAAATGCGCTCGTAAGAGTCATAGTGAGCAAAAGAGGGGAATCGCTCCATACCAGAGCGATGCTTTCAGGCCTTATAAGGAAAGGCGATGAGCTCGTAATAGATGATGAGGCGACGGGTGAAGCCTCCCTTGTAAAGGTCACTTCAGTCGAGGTCGGCGACAAACGAATGGATGAAGCCGATGCTGAAGACATTAAAACGATATGGGCGCGGGCGATTGATGAGGTTCTGGTAAAAATCGCCATAAGCCACAGGGAAACCACCGAATCCGTGGAGATGCGCGTGCCCGGCGACCGGCAATTTGTTATCGGGGATAAAGTAGAGGTAAATAACCGTAAATTGAAAATCATCCGGATAAAAATAAGGGATGGCTGCTTTAAAAGCAGGAAAGGTGTTGCAGTTGCTGCAAAATATATTAAACGCATCTATGCAGACTCGGGTTTCAAGATGCCAAAGAAAATTAAAAGGGCAGGCGGAGAGAGGGTTATAGTTAAAAAGCGGGAGTCTGTATGGAGTTTGAAATCCAAAAAAGCAGATTGATAGAGGAATTAAGGCAGAACAGGATAAGCGAACGCGTCCTGGATGCGATGAAAAGCGTTCCGCGCCACCTTTTTGTCCCTGAAAATGAAAAGAAAAATGCGTATGCAGATTATCCCCTGTCCATAGGGTGGGGGCAGACCATATCAGCCCCTCACATGGTTGCGATAATGTGCGACCTCCTTGATATTCAGGACGGCATGAAAATACTTGAGATCGGCGCGGGTTCGGGCTACCATGCCGCCGTTATGGCAGTGCTTGCGGGCAGCGGTCATGTCTATACAGTGGAACGGATTGAAGGCCTTGCCCAATTTGCCCGCGATAACCTGAAAAAGGCGGGCATCACCAATGTCACCGTGATAGTGGATGACGGCTCTCTCGGACTTGCAGGTTATGCGCCATACGACCGCATCAGCGTTGCAGCCGCCTCCCCTGAAATCCTGGAGACGCTAACAGACCAGCTCAGAATCGGGGGAAAACTCGTTATTCCTGTGGGCAAGCATTTACAGGAACTTTACCTTGTGACAAAAATCGACGGTTTAAAAAAAGAAGCGAAAGGGGGCGTTGTTTTCGTGCCCCTTCTGGGTAAAAAAGGTTTCCCTGATTATTAGATCGAATGAAGCTCGCCTGACTGGATTTTCTCAACCAGTTTGTTCCATTCGTTCTTCTTTAATCTCACCGTATTCGCATCTTCGCCTATCAATACTTCATTTCCGACAACTTCAACTGCAGGACAGCAGCTTTTATCACAGATGTAAACTTTCATTGAAATCACCTGCACTATGTTAGCTGGTATGGATATAAATTTTAGCATCCATTAACTATATTTCAATGCGTGGCTATGAAAAGGAGCATGAAGTACATCATAGTCACAGGCGGTGTGATGAGCGGGCTCGGGAAAGGAATAACGGCTGCTTCTATCGGGCGCATTTTAAAGAACAAGGGTTTCAATGTGACCGCCATCAAGATCGATCCGTACATCAATATCGATGCCGGTACCATGAGCCCCTACCAGCACGGCGAGGTTTTTGTACTGAAGGATGGGGGCGAGGTGGATCTTGACCTTGGCAATTATGAACGGTTCCTTGATATCGAACTCACGCGCGAACATAATATCACCACCGGGCAGGTGTACCAGACGGTCATTGAAAAAGAGCGCCGCGGCGATTATCTCGGAAAAACTGTGCAGATTATCCCGCATATAACAAACGAGATAAAAGAGCGAATCAGGAAAGTTGCAAAGCAAAGCGGCGCCAATATCTGTATAATAGAAGTGGGCGGCACTGTTGGCGACATAGAGAGCATGCCTTTCCTTGAGGCCGTTCGCCAGATGCACAGCGAAGAAAAAGAGGAAGATATTATTTTTGTCCATGTCACTTTAGTGCCCCTTGACACCCAGGGCGAACAGAAGACGAAACCCACGCAGCATTCGGTCAAGGAACTCCGCAGCCTTGGCTTACAGCCTGATGCAATCGTGGTGCGGTGCAAGGAACCTGTGCTTGAAGATACCAAATCAAAAATCGCGCTTTTCTGCGATGTGCCCGCAAACGCGGTAATAAGCGCGCATGATGCAAAGGATATCTATTACGTTCCAGCCCTGATGGAACAGGAAGGGCTTTCCGATTATTTAATGGGAAAACTCAAACTCACCCCGGGGGAAATATCCCATGAATGGGATATACTGATGAAAAAGATGGCTTCCATCAGTGGGGAAATACGCATAGCTGTTGTTGGAAAATACGCCCATCTCGGTGATTCCTACATCAGTATAAGAGAAGCGCTGAAACATGCCGGTATAGAGTGCGGATGCCAGGTCAATATTGACTGGATTGATGCTGAAGAGTTTGAGAGAAAACCTGCGTCTATTGAAATGCTCGGAAAATACAATGGTATTCTGGTTCCGGGCGGTTTCGGGGTTCGCGGGACAGAAGGCAAAATACTTGCTATAAGATATGCTCGGGAACATAATATCCCATACCTTGGATTGTGCCTCGGTCTGCAGCTTGCGGTCATAGAATATGCCCGGAATGTGGTTGGACTCACGGATGCGAACAGTTCCGAGTTTGCACAGACTGAACATCCCGTCATTGATATTCTTCCGGAGCAGGAAAATGTCAGGAATAAAGGCGGAACCATGCGTCTTGGGAATTGCGAGGCGATATTGAAGGAAGGGTCTCTTGCAAGCAAATTATACGGAAGCGCAGTCCTTGTCGAACGCCACAGGCACAGGTATGAAGTGAATCCGGAATACATACCGCAGATCGAAGCAAAAGGAATGAAATTCACGGGCCGCAACGACCACAGGATGGAGATAGCCGAGATACCCGGGCATAAATTCTTTTTCAGCTCGCAGTTCCATCCTGAATTCAGGTCACGTCCCGGAAAACCATCACCTCCGTTCCTGGCTTTTGTGAAGGCCGCACTTGAGTAGTATTTTAAGAGGAAAATGAGATTCAAAATCCTCCCTGACCCGATAAAATACGACGGCTCCCAGATAGCTCCTCTCTGGGCTTACAGCATGGGAATAAAAGGCGATTCCATTGTGTGCTTCCATGGTCCCATGGACGTGACATTTGAGAATATGAAAGACCTCGAGGATGAAAAAGCCGGGAAAACCATAAAGGGCGATGATTTGCTCCATATTATCGTGGAAAGGTTCGATTCCCCTGCGAGCATGCGCCTTTCCTATTACATGCAGCGCCTCCTCATTATCTGCATAAAGGAAGTACTGGAGATGCACGGGGTGAAAACAGCCAGGAACGGCGACGACCTTTTTATCGATGACAGGAAACTTACTGTGAGCATAGCCAGCGCAGGAGTCGCGAGCGAGAAGATTCACTGCGGGATTAACATAACTACAAAAGGAACGCCCCGCGATGTCAAAACCGCAGCACTTCTGGATTTCGGCATAGATGACTGGAAACCAGTCGCACAGGAGATTTCCGAAACTTTTTTGCATGAAATAGAGGACATCGAAGGCGATATTACTAAAACAAAAAGCCTATGACTGATATAATCAAAATCGGACTGGGCTTAATACTGGCAGGTTTTACGCTGGTTTTTACAGGATTCATTCTATCAGCCCGGAACGCAAATTTTGCAGGACTTGTCATGATTGGACCGATACCCATAGTATTCGGTTCATCGCCCGGAATTACATTGATTGCGATGGTCATCGGTTTATTTTTGATGCTTGCTTATTTTATGCTCGGGAGGAGAAATGCCTGACTGGACTTTCCTGATAACAGCCGGGAGCTTCCTGATAATCCTGGGATTTCTTCTGGTTGCTTTTGGGACGATGGAGAAGAAAAGTGAAGAGCCGGCTGAGGAAAGACCTGGGACTGGCAAAGGAACCAGAGTAAAAGGCGGAGGCGTGATATTTATCGGTCCTGTGCCTGTTGTTTTTGGCACCGATAAAAAATCTGCTCTCTTCATGATGATTTTAGCGATTGTGTTGATGCTTCTGGCGATAATATTCCTGAAATAGATGAATACCTTAATAAATAATCAAACCATTAGATAGCCCAATGGTGGAAGATATCGGAAAAATCATAAGCAACGGATTTGAAACGTATACAAAGAACCTCAATCTGGGCGTTCCTTTTGCCCTGAATGTAATAATAACGAGCTTACTTGCGTTCATTATACTCGGTTTTGGGTTTTTAAATATTTTCGGCCCGTCATTATCAGCTCTTGAAAATGCCGCCACTCCACAGGAAGTCCTGTTAATTATTATCCCTCTGGTAGTAACACATCTTACCCAAATTATTATCCTTTTCATTACGTTTCTCTTAATTTCCCTGGCAATCGAGTCGTTTTTTAATGCAGGCGCTATCGGGATGGCGCGAGAGGCCACGGAAACAGGAAAAACAGGGCTTACCGCGATGGTAGAAGCAGGAAAAAAGAATGTTGTTAATCTGTTCCTGGCAGAGGTCCTGTTCGGACTGCTTTTCCTTGCGGGTATAGTGTTCATAGTGCCCGGTGCTTTGAAATTCGATATCAATCAACTCTTATTCCCTGAAAAAAACGGCGCGCCGTTTTTGTTGATTGCTGGGATTTTTTTGTGGGTATTATATCTGCTTATTTTAAGTCTTGTACTTGCTGTTTTCAGGTATGCCCTGGTAGTGGATAATCTCGAACCCATAGACGGCATAGTCACTGGTTTTAATTTTTTCAAGAAAAATAAATCCGATGTGTTTGTCCTGTGGCTTATTCTGGGTATAATCATTGTCGCTATCTCAATTATCGGGGAATTAATGAGATTCTCTCCTGTTATGAATCTCATCTGGCCACTGGTCAATGTAGTCATAAGCGTTTTTGTTGTTGCCCCGCTAACCACAGTATTCTGGGTTCGCCTGTATATGACAAGAACAGGAAAAGAGGTCTACTTCAACGATTTACTCCTTCATCCGAATGACCTTGCAAAGCTCAAATCTGAGCAATAATATTGAAAAAATCAGAGTTTTCCAATAAATGCCTCAATCCTAGCAAGCGCCTTCACAAGTTCCTCATAAGATGTTGCATAGGAGCACCGCAGATACCCTTCGCCGCATTCCCCGAAAACGTTGCCGGGAACAACCGCTACTTTCTCTTCTTTCAAAAGCCTGCCTGCGAACTCTTCCGAGGTCAATCCCGTGCTTTTTATTGAGGGGAAAGCATAGAATGCGCCTTTTGGCTCAAACGTCTCAAGCCCGAGTTTATTCAATCCACTGACAATAAGGCGGCGCCTCCGGTTGTATTCCCTGACCATCTTTTGCATCTCACCGTCGCCGTTCTTGAGGGCCTCTATTGCTCCCATCTGTGCTGTAATCGGCGCGCAGAGCATTGCATATTGATGGATTTTCGTCATGGCTGCGATGAGTTCCTCGCTTCCTGCAGCATAACCCAGGCGCAAACCTGTCATGGCATGCGATTTGGAAAAACCGTTCAGGATAATGCTTCTCTCTTTCATTCCTGAGAGTGAGGAAAAACAGGTATGTGCGCCATCATAGGTCAACCTGGCATACACCTCGTCCGAGATTACAGCGATGTCATTTTCATTGACAACATCAGCTATCTCTTCAAGGTCTTTTCTTCCCATCACAGCGCCCGTGGGATTGTTTGGGTAACTCAAAACAAGCGCCTTGGTTTTTTTTGTGATGCTTTTTTCAATCTGGTCTGCCGTGACCCTGAACTCGTCATCACTATATGTGGGCACGGGGACGGGCACGCCGCCTGCGAGTGAAACGCTGGGTTTATATGAAACGTAGCAGGGCTCGGGGATTATTACTTCGTCGCCCGGGTTTGTTACAGCCCGAAACGCAAGGTCTGCAGCTTCGCTTACACCTGTTGTAACAAGAATCTCATTTTTCGGGTTATAATCAACCCCGTAATCCAACATGTAGGATTTTGAAATCAGTTCCCTTAATTCCAGAAGCCCGAGGTTTGATGTGTATGATGTGAACCCTTTTTCAAGCGAGTAGATACATGCTTCCCTGATATGCCACGGGGTTACAAAATCCGGCTCTCCCACGCCAAGTGAGATTACATCGTCCATTTCAAGTACGAGGTCAAAGAATTTCCGTATCCCTGAAGGTGGGATTTCTCTTACCTTTTCGGATATGAATTTTCCAGGCATGACTTCACGGGGATACAGCAAGGCGTTCTGAACGTTCTTTTTCAAACAGGACATCTCCATCCTCCTTGTATGTGCGCAGTACAAAATGCGTTACCGTTCCCTGCACCTGTTCAAGTGTGGCTATTTTTTCAGCTACAAAAAAGGCTACGTCTTTCATGGACTTTCCGCGCACTGTAAGAGAGAGGTCGTGGTCTCCTGAAATGAGGCG
>JBGPUU010000044.1:0-19658 GCA_041491305.1 Candidatus Methanoperedens sp. | reverse complement strand
TGAGGTATTTAAAGAGCTAAAATGCAATAAACCGGAGCTAAAAGTCACCACTTTTATATCGCGCGCAGCCGAAGAAGTGATAAAGATGTACGGGCTCGCAGAAGAGCTTTCAAATATTTCTTGCGGCAGCTACCTCGAAGAGTGCTTTTACGAACGCGAACAGGGAGCAAGCTTCCCCAAAACCGGCAGGTTCCTCCTGCAAAAATACGATGCCCTGATAGTCACTCCCGCAACCTCAAACACAACCGCAAAACTTGCATACGGGATAGCCGATACCCTTGTGACAAATGCAGTGGCGCAGGCTGTTAAAGGAGGCGTCCCGGTTTATATTGTGCCCGTGGATATTGCAGGGAAAATCGAATCAAGAATGCCGTTCTTTATAGACAGGGAGATTTGCATGAAATGCGAACTCTGTCCCCCGGCGCAGGAATGCCAGGACAACGCGATTACAGACCAGATTGACCTCTTAAAATGCGACGGGTGCGGCCTGTGCGTTACGCTTTGCAGCTACGGTGCGATAAGAGGCGGCCTGGCAAAACTCAAAGTGCGGGACGTGGACTCCAGAAACGTCACGATTTTGAAAGAACTTATGGGAATCACGGTAATAAACCATCCTCAAAAAGTCTCTCGCATGATAGAAAAACTCGAAAAATGCAAAAATTGAAGTACTAAAGGAAATAAATGAAGAGAAAATAATTAGAAGGAGAAAAATCTTGTTTCCAACAAAAAAAGTTCAGACATTGACAGGTTCAATCGTACAGGTTGAGATGAAAGGCGATAAACATACACTTCAGGGCAAGCTTGAAAGCGCTGATGAGTATTTGAATCTGCATCTTATAGATACATATGAGATTGTGGATGGAGTTAAAGCACGTTCACTGGGTTCGGTAATTTTAAGAGGTAATAATATAATAATGTTAAGTCCAGTAGGGGAGTAGAATGGAAACAGAAGAAAAAGTTTTGAAATTGATCAAATCCAGTAAAAATGGCATTTTACAGAACGAACTCTGGAAAAAAGCAAAAATAGACAGCAGCAAGTGTTCCCGTATTCTTGCCACGTTGGAAAAAGAAGGAAAAATAAGCCGGGAAAAGGAATCAAAAAAAGGTGTAAAAACATACCTTATTAAGTACCTCGGGAAAAAAGAAGAAAAAACAAAGAATTTCAAGTTATTGTTAATCGGGGATATGTTCTCCCCATGCACGGGATGCGCTCTTGAATGTGAACCTGAAAAATGTGTAATCCTTGCAGAATGGGTTTATGGTCTTGAACAGGAAGGATAAGGAAATTAAGACAGGCGGGTTGAGGAGTGGGGGTTATCGTTGAAAAAAATAACCCGCCTATCTTGTTCGTTTTTCAACGAACATACGTACATTGGCGAACAAAAAGCATAAAGTTTTCGGTCGGGTCATTTTCCTTTTTGTACCTTATAAAGCTGTTCAATCCTGTCTATTGAATCGGCATCCTCAGCCGATTTATCGCTTCTCACATTGACAAGCCTCGGAAAACGAAGCGCATACCCTGAATCATAATTCGGGCTTTTCTGGATTTCCTCAAAAGCTACCTCAAATACTATTTTAGGTTCCAGTTCGACATGAATGCCGCTTTCTAAAACAACAAGCTTTTTGAATAAATTCGTCAAGTCGGCCAGTTGTTCATCCGTGATCCCGGTTGCAACGCGGCCTATGGAAAGGAACCTGTCAGTATCAGGGTCGCGGCAGGCGAGGAGGTAGGAACCGATAAAATTGGCTCTTCTCCCTTCCCCCCATTCCCCACCGATTACCACCAGGTCAAGTGTCTCCATTACAGGCTTTAATTTGAGCCAGTTCTTTCCCCTTTTGCCGGGTGTATAAAACGAATCCGGGTTTTTCAGCATTACCCCTTCATGCCCGGCGGCAAGAGCCTCTTTATAAATCGCTTCAATAAGCGCCGTATCGCCGGTTACGGTTTGCTTTGCGACAATGCTCATATCGCATATTTTCTCAAGTTTTTTTCGCCTCTCCGAAAGCGGAGCATCGATAAGAGTCTCGCCATTTAGATATAATATATCAAAAAGGTTAAGATGTAGCGGAATTTCAATAGCGGTAGCTGAGATATCGTATTTTCGCCTGAAGCGCCGCAATATCTCCTGGAATGCCATCGGTCTCTCGTCTTTGCCAATAGCCACTGCCTCGCCATCAAGAATCACGCTGTCTGCTGAAACATTGTTTCTTATGGTTTTTACAATATCAGGCAAAGATGATGTCACGTCCTCAAGTTTACGTGAATAAATCGTTATATTGCCGCCTTCTTTATGTACCTGGACACGCGCCCCATCAAATTTCCATTCGACAGCCGCAGAACCCATTTCCTCTACAGCTTCATTTATACCCAAAGTTATCTGTGCCAGCATCATTTTTAATGGCCTGTTTATTAAAATCCCAAGCCTTAAAAGTCCCGGTTCGCCTTCTTTTTTTGCTGTATATGCAACCTGCCCGAAATCATTTGTAAGCATGTAGCCCCGCTCGACCAGTTCCGAAGAAACATCAAAAGCCTCGGCAATGGCATCCCGCACGATTCCTTCTCCCACCCCTATTCGCAATTCTTCGATAGATAAACGTGCAAGATAAACAATTTCCAGTTGTTTGGCTGAACTGAATAGATACTGCAGGTTCTTTATTTTAGCATCCTGGGAACCCTTTCCTGTAAGTCCTGAAATCTTCTGGAACCGAAGATACACCTCTTTAATGGAAAGTTCACCTTCAGAAAAGAAATTCAAATGGGTTCTACCCGTAGTTATTGCTTTTTCTGCAGCCAGGCCTATATCGCCTGTATCTTTCACGAATTCTTCAATGCGTTTGACAGGCAGCGACGAAGTTTTTGATATCGCAGAGTACAAAAGGTTTGGCCCGATGCCGAGTTCTTCCTTGCTCCAGACCGGAAAAACATGCCCCATGATAAAACGGGTAACTGTGGGAAGTTCGTCGTCGCTCACTTCCTTAAAAAAACCTGCAACCATAGATGTCATTTCAAGAGAACTTGAAATTTCTTCAATCCTGCTGCAGGTTCTTGCAAACTCCAGAAATGAAGTCATGTTAATTCAGGGTCTTCGAGTCTTTTCGAATCGTGTCATAAACGATATAAATCCCAAGCATTACCACGATTATAAAAATTGCAGTGATAATGAGGGGCAGGAGGGAATAACCGCCGCTGTAAAACATGGAGCCTGTCCTTATATCCCCGATTACCATGCCATAACCAGTCAGCCTGTAAACCAGACCCACAAGTCCAACCACTATTAAAACCACTCCTGCAAACAATCTTTCGCTGGGGTCTAAAGCCATACCTTCATGGAACTAAAATAAAAAAAGGGCAAATGTTGCCCTTTACTGAGTTTTGGTCGCATTGGTGATTGCTGCCATATGGATAACCCCGACATCGGTACCATGGCAATTCGTACAATATTTGCCTCTTGATAAATGTACTACTATCAGGTTTCCGTTGCTGGGCTTAAGTGAATCGGGTGGCGCAGCATGACATTGTTCACATATGCTGTAACTTCCCGGGCCTGTCCCTTTCTGCACTGTAGGAATCTTTGGCGGGAACCCGTGGCATGTATCGCATTGCAGTCCGACCGTGCCCGGACCTATATGAATGTTATGCACCTGGCTTCCATGACAATTTATACAGAGTTTACCCCCATTGATGTGCGGAACGAGGTTCTGTGGATTTTGATGACACAATTCGCACTTGACAGTTGTAACTGGCGGGGGAGCTGCAACAGGTGTTCCCTGTGTTGCAGTCTGTGCAGGTGTTCCAGTTGATGTCGATTTCGCAGTTTGTTCAGGTGTTGGCGTACCAGTGGAAGTTGTGTTAATTGATAATTTTGTCTTACCACCAAGGACAAAATAACCCCCGGCTGCAATAAGCAGGACTGCAACCAGAATTGCTATATAAATAGGAACCTTCGAGTCTTTTTCGGACATTTAAGTAATCACCACTGCTAATTAGGGTTCTGTATCTTTTAAATGTTTTGGTTTTTATCTACGGGTTGTTATCCCGGGATTCACCAGGTTTTTTCCGTTCGTAAACAGGCGCACCATCAAATTCAATCCTGAATATCCTGTGGTAGGGAATGTACACGTCCTCCACGGCGCCTTCAAGAATAAGGAATGACCTGTCGATATTTTTGATTTCGCTGCCTTCTACGATTTTCACGTCCCCCGGAGCACCTCTGTGGATGTAATATATTTTACACCTGCTAAGGTCAAACCTCCACTTTATCTCGTTGAAGATATCGCGCGGATGTTTGGATTTGAACATAGAATAATGTCTTACTGCATGTATTTTTTGGAATGAGTATGCGGAGGATGGGATTCGAACCCATGAACTCCTGCGAGAACAGCCCCTAAAGCTGTCGCCTTTGACCTAGCTGGGCGACCTCCGCACCTGCCCCCAGATGATTTTTATTACATAAAGCTTTGATGGGATAAATTATCGGTACGGTATTGCTTGCTAATTCTACTGAAATTACAGACCGATAGATACCGCAGCCCTCTATAATTAAAAAATATTAAATACTATTACATTTTATGTGACTTTAACTTAATATTACCATAGAATTTTTTGGAGGAAAAACATGAACTCTGCTGTCTGGATAGTAATAATATTATTGATAGTAATTATTATGGTATTACCAATAATTCCAGTTGAAAATTGCGCAAAATTATTAGGATATAATGTCGCCTGCATTACTGAGCGTGTATCTATTGCCCAATTGATATTTGGAAAATAAAAAAGTTGAGATAATTAAATTTGATGCCCGAACTGCTGGGTAGTTGATTTCACCATGAAAGGAATTTACGTTCTAATCCTCAGGATGAAAAAGAGTTTGGACATCCGCGTTGGAAAACTCGGCAGGCTTTATTTCAGGAGAGGATACTATTCTTACATCGGCTCAGCCCGGGGCAGCGGAGGGGAAAAAAGAATAACAAGACATTTCAACGTAGCTCAAGGCAAAAACCCAACCAGAAAATGGCATATTGATTACCTCCTTCCGCACTCTGAGGTAATATGCGCGGTTTTTTCGCCAACTGACGATGACCTCGAATGCGTTGTTGCAAAGCTCCTCGGTAAATACTCTGAAGCGTTGCCCGCCTTTGGTTGCAGCGACTGTTCCTGCGAATCGCATCTTTTCTTTACAGCTGGAAATATGATGGGTGTGGCTTCGGACATCTGCGAAGGTGTCTCCGGGAACGAAAGTCTCATTATTTACCCGAACATGTAGGGATTATATGGACATCGGAATAATTGGAGGCTCAGGCTACACCGGCGGAGAGCTGCTGCGTTTGCTTGCACAGCACCCCGAAGCGAAAGTCAAGGCCGTAACTTCACGCAGTTTGAAAGGACAGAAAGTCAGCGATACACATACACATCTTCGGAAAATATACGACTTGAATTTCGAAGACATGAAGCCTGAAGAAGTAGCTTTACGCTGCGATATCGTCTTCACAGCCGTTCCTCACGGCACCGCCATGCAGATAGTTCCGGACCTTCTTGATAACGGCGTAAAAGTAATCGACCTGAGCGCGGATTACCGCCTCAAGAAAGAAGTTTTTGAAAAAACTTACAAGATGAAACATACCGACCCGCGCGATGCGGTTTACGGCATACCCGAACTCCATCCTGAAGTTGCAGAGCAAAAATTCATAGCCAACCCCGGCTGCTACCCCACAGGAGCATCGCTTTCAGCAGCGCCTCTTGCAGATGCGGGTCTTATCGAGCGCGTTGTTTTTGATTCAAAAAGCGGTATTTCAGGCGCGGGCGCAGAGCCGACGGCGGTATCCCATTATCCGAACATGGCGGAGAATATTCAGGCTTACAAACTCACATCCCACCGCCACCGCGCTGAAATCGTGCAGGAACTAAGCCGGCTTGACAGCGGTTTAAAAAGCATCAGCTTCACGCCGCATGTCATCCCGTCCGTACGCGGCATCCTGACCACGGCGCATATTTTTGTAAAGAAGGAACTGGGTGAAGAGGATGTCAGTGAAATCTACCGGGATTTTTATAAGGATAAGCCTTTTATCCGGCTGATACATGGGATTCCGATGCTCGGCAGTGTGCGCGGCTCGAATTTCTGCGATATCGGTTTTGAGATTGATAAAAACAGCGACAGGATAGTTGTCATATCTGGAATAGACAATCTTGTAAAAGGGGCATCAGGACAGGCAATCCAGAACATGAACCTGATGTTCGGGCTTCCGGAGACCACGGGCCTCTGGACGCCTGCTATTGCTCCGTGAGGTAAAATATGAAAATAAAAGAAGTGATGAATAAGGACGTAATTGCATGCAAACCTGATGACACATTAAGCCAGATTTCAAAGCTGTTTCGGGAAAACCATATCAGCGGCCTGCCTGTTGTTGAAAAAGGAAAAGTCGTCGGACTTGTTTCTGAAACGGATTTGATAAAATTATTTAAATCTCCGGAGTTTTCAAATGAATTGTGGCTTCCCAGCCCGCTTGAAGTAATTGAAATTCCAATCAGGAATATTGTGAGGCTTGAAGAGACAAAGAAAGCCCTTGAACATCTGAAACTGCGCCCGGTAAGGGATATTATGACAAAAACCGTGCATGCCATTTCCCCGGACGACAGCCTTGAAAAAGCATCAGGCATCATGGTCAAGTTTAAAGTAAATAGATTGCCTGTTGTTGAAAATGGCAGGCTTGTGGGCATCGTGGCGCGAAGTGACATAATAAGGGGACTCTCGGAAGCCGCTGAATAATTATGAACATCATAAAGGGCGGTATCTGCGCTGTCAGGGGAGTAAAGGCAAACGGGATTAAGGAAGGAAAGAATGGCCTTGCGGTAATCGTAGCCGATTCCAAAAAACTTTCTTCAGCCGGCGTTTTTACGCGGAATAAGGTTATAGCGGCTCCGCTCATAGTGACGAAAGAAGCGCTCACAACAGGAGATTTAAAGGCGGTAATCGCAAACAGCGGATGCGCAAACGCTTTTACGGGCCAGCGCGGGCTTGATGACGCTCTCTGGATGGCGCAGATATTGGCAAAAAAATTGAAGTGCAGGTCTGATGAAATCGGCGCCGCTTCGACTGGCGTTATCGGGCGGAATCTTGATAAAAAATGGATCGAGGAGCATCTTGATGGGGTTTATGACAATCTTGCAGCTTCAGAGGGTGCGGGAAAAGCCGCAGCCAGGGCTATAATGACCACGGACACATACATGAAAGAAGTAGCTGTCGAGCTTGAAAACGGCGTTAGAATTAGCGGGATGGCTAAGGGTTCGGGGATGATTGAACCGAATATGGGAACCATGCTTGCGTTTTTATACACGGATGCGGCCTTATCAAAGGAAGCTCTAAATGCCTGCTTAAAAAAGGCAGTCGATAAGAGTTTTAACATGGTAGTGGTGGATGGCGATACAAGTACCAACGACATGGCGCTTATTACAGCTACGGGCTATCTGGAATGCGGCGCGGACGTGTTCCAACAGGGACTTGATTATGTGTGCCAGGGTCTCGCTAAAATGATAGCAAGGGACGGCGAAGGCGCGACAAGGTTAATCGAGGCAAAAGTCACCGGCGCGCAGAGCGAGGATGACGCACGGAAAGCCGCCAAAGCAATCGTGCGCTCGCCGCTTGTAAAGACCGCAATATTCGGGAAAGACCCGAACTGGGGGAGGGTCGTGGCTGCGGTGGGGTATTCGGGCGCCGAGGTTGACCAGGATAAGATTTCACTTAAGTTCTCGGATAATAAGAATGAGGTAATGCTTGTTGATTCTGGAAGGATTGTTGAGGGGAAGCTTGAGGAGCTAAAGAGCATTATGGAAGGCAGGGAGATTTTTATCGAGGTGGCACTCGGTTTAGGCGACTTCGAGGCGACGGCGTGGGGATGCGATTTGACTTATGATTACGTGAAGATTAATGCGATGTATACGACGTAAATCACGAACCCAGCGATGAAATTTGCAATGGCATCATGGCGCAGGAGTATGAATTTTTTGGTATTAAACTCCCTATTATATTTTATCGCTTCCAGGGTTCAGGTCATAATTCATAGATTAAGTAGTTAATCTTCCTTTTTGATCTCAATATTCTTGTCTGCTTGTTCTCCGACCAGTTTTCTTTGTTTCTTTCCAGTTAAGTGAAGATAATTTTCATTGGAAATTACGGTTTTTCCTGTTTTTTCCTCCAACTCCTTCCGTGTATTCTTTGCAATTGTGCCGCCCACAACAGCAGAATCCCTGCATTCATTAAATCCCTGTGAGTCCTTAGAAATTGTAATGTCCGTAGTTGCTTTCTCACCGACCATAGTAAGGATCAACTCCCAGTCCGTCATATGGTCTCTCAGATTCTGGCTGTCTCTTTCCAAGCCTTTGAATTTTTTGTATTCACCCACGGTTTTTCCAAATGTTGCCTTTGATATTTCATTCGTAAGTATCGCAAAGTCTTTTTGCTCCTGAATTCTTCTGTTTTTCCACTCATCGGTTAAATCCTGCCTGATTGCTATGCCTCTTAGCCTCTTGTCGATCCAATCCTCCGGATAGCCTTTAAGTTCATAATATTCCTTAACCCTGTCCTGCGCCAGCTCTGGATTTTCTATTTCCTGCACCCGTTCATAGCCAACTTTTGCGAGCCATCTTTTGAAGGGTTCGGCTTTTTTTGAGGGGAGGGACTGGATTATTCGGAACATTGATTCGGTGTTGGCGCAGTCGGTTTCATATTTTTTGCCGTCAGCCGATGGCAATTTCAGTTGTACCCAAATTGGGGACAACTCAAGTTGTTGAAATTCTCTGTCTTTAATTTTACCCCAATATTGCCTTGGCGTTGGACTATCTGTCAATACTTGTACAACATCAACCACCGAAAAAAACCATTGTTCATTGTGCCATGTTCTTCTTATTTTAGTTCCTTCAAAAACAACAAGCGCGTCTTTTGAGTCCATATCTACCTCTTTTCGGGATGTATTTCTTGCATGGCTAAGAGGCAATTTGAGTTAAAAAGAGCGGGCTTACCGATAACCATATCCAGTACATCCCCTTTTTTATCGAAGAAGAACCTTAATTTCTTTTCCATACGCTTCACAACAATAACGCACATATACCTTCCTTCATATATATTCGTATAATAACATTATGAACCTAAAAAAATCCGGCTTCTCCACACGCGCAATCCATTCAGGTGAGCGGGAAGAAGAAACCGGAGCGGTCGTAACCCCGATTTACCAGACCGCGCCTTTTAAGTTCAAAAGTGCTGCCCATGCAGCAAGCGTGATGGCTGGTGAGGAAAAAGGGTACGTGTATTCCCGCGGCTTGAATCCAACGACAGAAGTGCTGGAAGAAAAAATGGCAGACCTTGAGGGCGGCAAGGCGGCGCTGGCGCAGGCTACGGGAATGGCAGCCATAAGCGCGGCGGTCTTCACTTCCATCAAAGCTGGCGACCATGTGATTGCAGATGAGGTTATCTACGGCAGCACATACGACCTGTTCGTTGACATGGCGAAATTCGGTGTGGAAGTGAGTTTCATAGATACATCCGATGCCGGAAATGTGGATGTTGCCTTCAGGCCGAACACGAAACTTGTGTTTTTCGAAACACCTGCCAATCCTACCATGAAACTCACAGACATAAAAGCAGTCTCGGAAATCGCCCATGAAAGGGATGCAGAAGTGATGGTCGATAATACCTATATGACGCCTTATTACCAGCAGCCGCTCGCGCTCGGTGCCGACGTGGCGGTTCACAGCGCAACGAAATACTTAAACGGTCATGGGGATACCCTCGGCGGCGTAATCGTGGGCTCTTCAGATTTCATAAAACGGGCAAGGCACACCGCAAAGAACATCGGAGGCGCAATAAGCCCTTTCTCGGCATGGCTTATCATCAGGGGAATGAAAACGCTTCCTGTGCGAATGGAGAGGCACACAGAGAATGCAATGGCTGTGGCAAGATTCCTGGAAGGGCATAATAAAATCGAAAGGGTAATTTATCCGGGCCTTCCGGACTTCCCCCAGCACGACCTTGCAAAAAAACAGATGTCCGGCTCTGGAGGCATGATAGCTTTCCTTCTAAAAGATGCAAGTGATGTCCCGTTATTCCTCGATTCTCTTGAGCTGTGTTCACTTGCTGTTAGCCTTGGCGAAACCAGTACGCTTATCCAGCATCCTGCAACCATGACACATGCAGTTGTCCCGCGGGACGACAGGATAAGATACGGGATTGCCGATGAGCTTGTGCGGCTTTCCGTGGGGCTTGAGGATGTGGAGGATATAATATCGGATTTGGGGCAGGCGCTGGATAGTGTTGGGTGAAGTTTAAAGAATGGCTTTACCGGTATACATTATCATGGTGCTCAATGTCCAGGAAAAGAATCAGTTTTTTATCTTCAAAAACCCGATATGTCAGGACAAACGAACCGCCAACATGGACTCTGAAGCGGTCTTCGTGTTTCAGGTGTTTGTAGTGGAAAGGATTCTGGATTATCTCAAGTATTTTTTTCCGGCAGGCTGTAAGAAGAACGATATTTTTCTTTTTTAGTTTTTCAAGCTTGCGCTCCAGTGTTTCTGTAAGTTCGAATTCATACTGCATAGGAAGCACTTATAACCCAAAATGCCTGTCGAATTCTTCGATATCCCTGAAATGCACCCTTTTATCTTCTTTCTCAATTTTTTCCAGCTTTTTTACATAGTCCGGATTAAGTTTCTTATGCACGTCGTAGTCTATTTCGTTTACTGTAATCTCAATCTGGATTATTTTCTCTTTCAAGAAATTCAAATCACTTCTTATTTCATTCAATATTTCTGTCTCAGACATGCAATTTCACCTGTTTGTAAATCTCTATTGTATTGACGATATTAAAGACCTTTCTGCATAGTTAGCCTCTTTTCAATAGTTATATACGTCTTACAACTGTCTTTATTACTTGATATGCAGATTAAACTCCCTAACGATACTTCCTTATGGGCGCGGCGCTTGGCGCTTTATTTCATCATTTACGTCGGGGTAATCGTAATCATGCACGTCGTTTTCTCTTATTCCGGTTTCCTTCACACCGATGTGGACAGCGCCCGATACATGCTCAGCGCGCTTATACAAAGCGAGGCTGCAATCGTGGCGCTGGTGGTGACTTTGAGCTTAGTTGCCGTCCAGCTTGCGGCGCAGTCGTATTCGGCAAGGGTGATTGAGGTGTTCAGGAAGACGCCGGATTTGTGGATTCTGATGGGGATTTACGGGATTGCGATTTTTTATGGGCTGGGTGTGCTGAAGATGATTGAGAATCCACTGATGGGCAGGAGGTCGAATCTTGAGGCGCAGGTTTCGTTTGCTTATTATCTTGGAGTGTTTGCGTTTGTGGCGCTGGTGCCATATATTTGGAATACTCTTGAGATGCTGAAGCCTTCAACAGTAATCGATATGTTGGCAGAAGAAATAACCAAAGAAAATATCCTATTCGCTATCGATGAACATCAGGAAAAAACAAATGAAAAAGACCCAATTCAACCAATTATTGATATAGTGAATGGCTCAATTATGAAATATGACTACGAGACAGTAAGATACGGATTGGAAGAAATCGGAAATCGTTGTAACCATATATTCCGTAATGAGAATTTTAAGGGGGAGGAAGAGAAAAAAGTATCAGAACATATTTTTTCCCATCTTACCAGAGTTGGAAAATTGGCTGTAAGTAAAAAGGATGAAGACTCCACCCGGCAGGTAATAACCAATTTGCATAAAAATGGAATAACTGCGGCAGAACATGAACTCAAAGAAGCAGTGTGGGAGACAATAACTTCCCTTCGCTTGATTGGAATTTCTGCTGCAGAAAAGAGACTTGAAGTTTCAACAGTCAAAGCAGCTTTTTCTCTTGGAAAAATTGGAGAGGCATCAGTTGAAAAAAACATAAGAATCCACTCTTTAGAGGCAGGAGGATGGGAGGCAAGCTTCTTAAAAGAAATCGGAGTAAAAGCAGCGAAATGCAAAATAGAACATGCAGTAAAAATGGCTATAGCTTCCTTAGGAGTACTTGGGATTGAAGCGGCTAAGCATACACTAAAGAATACTACACTAATAATAATATCTTCTATTGAAGTTATTGGAATAGAAGCAGCAAAGCAAGAACTCGAAGAGGCAAGGCAATCCGCTATACAATTTCTTCATTCGATAAATGACAATGAAGAAATAGAAGCATCAGACATTAGCAAGAGAAAACAAGAAGCCTTAAGCAAATTAAGGCAACAATAAAACCCTTGCTCCAACCCAAACTCCTTCCCACCCACCTCTCCCTTGCATACGTCTTCTTAACCTCCTGCATTTCCGCAATCTTCGCCCTTATTGTCTCAGTCCTCATGCAATCGCCCTTTCCCCAATATAATCATAAAACCGATACTTGAAATCCTCAAACTCCTTTATCGTAGAAATCGCAGTTTCATACAAATACGCTTCATCCCTGCAAAAAATCACTTTGCCTTTAAGAACTTCCTTCTTCACATAAAGAGGAAGCTGTGCAAATATCTGGACATCGAAGAGATCAGGAAGCTCTGACAGAACCTTGAGCCTGAAACTTGAACGCTCATAATCGGTATCTGCGTCAATATCAATACACAGGTCGATGTCCGAATCCTCGCGGATTGTTCCATTAGCCGCAGAACCATACAAAATAATGAACCTTATTTTTTCAAATCCCGGGATAGTTTTCAATTTCTCCAAACCATTCTTTACAATTTCATCAATTTCATCAGGGTTCATTTAAGGTCTACATATTATCTAATAGTAAAACTAATATATAAATTATTATTCATAGTAATATGCTGAGTAATATGCTATCCATTCCCGCATCTATTTTTTAAGTTTATTGTTTAAAATAGAAAAAAGGCACCCTCACTCCAGCCCGAAATGCTTCACATTCCAGTCCGCTATCGCCTGGATCTTCTTAATCTCCTCTGCGCCGCCTTCCATCGTAAACAGGTGCTTGAACCTGCCCTGAACTTTAAGATACTCCTCAACCGGCTTCCTGTTCTTAATCTTCCTCACGTTTGTAACAGCGCCGTTCTCCATCTCGTACAGGGGCCACATCGCCGTCTCAACTGCAAGCCTCCCGACCTCGATGGTCTTTGAGCCTTCAAACTTCCAGCCCGTGCAGCAGGGCGCGTGAACATGCACGTACGTCGGTCCTTTTGTATCTGCGGCTTTTTTAATCTTCTTCATCATGTCAGGCGCATACGCCACCGAAGCCGTTGCGACATAAGGCGAACCGTGCGCAGCCATGATTGCGGGCATGTTCTTTTTATGCTGCGGATTCCCGAACGATACCTTACCTGATGGGCTTGTAGTCGTGCTGGCAAACAGTGGAGTCGCGCTGCTTCGCTGGATACCAGTGTTCATGTACGCCTCGTTATCCACGCATATATACGTAAAATCATGTCCCCGTTCAAATGCACCCGAGATGGCTTGCAAACCAATATCCATCGTGGCGCCGTCGCCGCCAATACACACGATTTTGGTGTTGTTCTTCCTGCCCAGAGCCTTGAGCGCCGCCTCAACTCCGGATGCGACAGCCGCTGCATTCTCAAAAAGCGAATGTATCCAGGGCACGCCCCATGCGGATTCCGGGTAGGGCGTAGTGAATACCTCAAGACAGCCCGTGGGGGAAACAACTATTGTATCTTCGCCAAGCGCATCAAGCACGAACTTCCCTGCAAGGGCATCACAGCATCCTGCACATCCGCGGTGGCCAGGTTTTAATAGACTCATGCTAAATCCTCCCGCAGGTCTGCGAATTCGCTTTCAATGAAAATTCCCTTCTCTACCAACGTTGCTTTTTTGATGATTTTCTTAATCATACTCATTGGAATATCGCGCCCTCCGTGCCCCAGCATGAAACCGATGACAGGAACTTTGGTATCAGTGTTATGAAGACATGCTTTGACCTCGGTGCACAGGGCGCCCTCATTCTTGCCGACAGATATATTCTTATCAAGGGTCACAACGACTTTTGCGTTTTTCAAAGCTGCGCGAATTGCATCAACCGGGAAAGGCCGGAATGACCTGACTTTGAGAAGTCCAACGCTTTCACCCTCATGGCGAAGCTCATCTATTGTATCTTTTATCGTGCCGATGACAGAACCCATCGCCATAATTACAATCTCGGCATCATCGAGTGCATAGCCATCGATAAGACCGCCGTAGTATCGCCCGTATATGTCCCTGAATTCATTGGCAATTTCCTCGATTTTCTTTAAAGCCACGCCCATAGCAACTTCCTGTTTATACCTGAACTCTGTATACGTGCTTGGGTCTGCAAAAGCCCCGAATGACATGGGATTCTTGGGGTCGAGCATGAACTCAGGAGAATAAGGATGCAGGTATTCATCTGTCAATCCCTGCTCAAGCAAAATAACAGGTTCATAAACATGGGACAGGATGAAACCGTCCATACATCCCATAGAAGGCAAAAGAACATCTGGGTCTTCAGAGAGCTTGAAGAGCTGCGGTACCATATCCGCAGATTCCTGGACATCTTCGGCATAGAGCTGTATCCAGCCGGTATCCCTCTGCGATATTGAGTCCTGCTGGTCGTTCCAGATATTGATGGGCGCGGAGAGGGCCCTGTTAACTACGGTCATAACGATTGGAAGCCTCATGCCGGACGCATTGAATAATGCTTCATGCATCAGAGCAAGCCCCTGCGAAGTCGTTGAAGAATAAGTGCGGGCACCTGCTGCGCTTGCCCCTATAAGCGCCGAGATTGCGGAGAACTCGGACTCCACGTTCATGTACTCGCAGTTCATCTCGCCGTCTGCTGCGAACTGTGCTAAATCCTCCACGATATGCGTTTGCGGGGTTATCGGGTAAGCTGAAATCACATTGGGCTTGCATATCTTGACTGCATGGGCTACTGCATACGAACCTTCAACAACAACCATATTTTTCCTCATTTTCCCTCCAGCACCATTTTTATTGCTTTCTTGGGGCATTCGTTTGCGCAGATGCCGCATCCTTTGCAGTATTCATAATCAGGTTCAAAAAACCCATTCTCCAGTTTGTACACTACCCCTTCGGGGCAATATATTGCGCATATTCCGCATTTGCTGCACAGCTTATGGTCAAAAACAGGCATGAACGAACGCCATGCTCCAGTCTTATTCGCCCGTGTGCTTCCCGGCTTCGTCACTGTTTTAATCACAAGTTTCATCGCTGGGCCTCCATGAGGTCATAAGCAACCTGGATGGCGGCTGCGTTCTTTTCTCCCACTTTCCCGGGGAACCGCTCCATAACTGCATTTTTTATAGATTCGGGATTTATGAGACCGGAAACCCCGGCGAATGCTCCCGCAAGGATGGTATTAACAATAGGTTTTCCGATGATATCCATTGCCAGTTTTGTAGCGTCAAGTGTTTTTACCTGGGCTTTGGTATTGAGAATGAAAGACGAGGGGCTTTTTTCGGTGTTAATAAGAATAAAACCTTCAGGTTTAGCCCCGGCCGCAACGTTTACAACATCTACGAGCGTGGCATCCTGCACTATAACATAATCGGGTTCATATATCTGGCTGCGCAATCGTATCGGTTTATCGTTTAAGCGTACAAAAGCCGTTACGGGCGCACCCCGCCTTTCCACGCCAAAAGCTGGAAAAGCCTGGCTGTATTTCCCGTCTTCAAAAGCAGCCACAGCTAAAAGTTCGGCGGCAGTCACGGATCCCTGCCCGCCGCGACCATGTATTCTTATTTCCTTCATTTTTTTCTCCGAGAATAACAAATTAATATATTTTACTTTTTAATAATCAATCGTGATGAATGCCTTCCACAATTGCATAAAGGTATTTATTCTTTACGGAGTGGGGCAATAACCAGTAGTATCAGAATCCCCAGGATAAGAACAAAAAGGCCAAGTAAACCGGCCTCAGGGCCTACAAGACCGCCTGTCAATTCAGGCTTCGCTACGGTCAAGCCGAAAATACCGAAACCGCCCCTTAATGAAAATATATGATACTGGAAAAAATTCCATGAAAAATGATATGCAGATGACATTTTAAGCCCGTCTGCGAGATACAGGAGAGCAAGAATAATCCCTGCGGCAGTTATTGTCACAAACATGATTACCGCATTGAATTTTCCCAACCCCAGAAGCAACATTGAAGGGATGTGAAGCGTTGCAAACAGGAGGGAAGTCGCGATCACGGCATCACGCTGCCCTATGCTTTTTATAAGGTTGGGCAGGATGTATCCGCGAAAAGACATTTCCTCCCCTATTGATACAAGCAGTTCAAAAATCACTGCTCCAGCTAATATGTAAATTGCGTCCCGGGACATCTCTTCGAGTTTGATCCACCCGGAAACAAGTTCTATAACAAATATCGAGGAAATAAGAATAAAAGCAAATATAAAGCCGAATTTCCATGATACTCCCCACCTGAAGCCGCCTTCTTTCCTTTTCAATAAATATGCAATAAGTATAATTATCGAATATGCGACCAGGGCTGCACTGAGAGCAAAGAAATACATGGATGCAAGGACAACTAACGTTAAAACCGCATAAAAATTAATACTTCTCGTAATTCCAATTATCCTATCCGCCCTGGAATCCATCCTTGCTATCCTTACCAAATCTTACCGAACCTTACTGACTCAATTCTTTTTATTAATATTAAAGGTTATTCTTGATATTATTATAATTATACCTTAAAAAATCTGAGTAAACTATATCTTGTTAAATAACCCAATTATGAAGTTTAAATATGACGGATGATAAACTCCTAATAACAGAACTTGTGCTTACCGCGCACCTGTATAACCAGTCGGATAAGCTCGGCGTTGACGACCTCCCCCAGAAAATACGAAAACATTACTGGGACGAAAAGGAAAAAACCGTGAAACGCCCCATCTATGTGACTGAAGGCGATGTAAAAACAATTTACGGGCTTGAGAATGTAAAAAACAGTACAAAGGCACTTCCTTTCCTTGAATTCGAAGAGTTCGGGTCACAAATAAAACTTACAGTTTTTGACCTTGCAACAAAATGGCTTTCAAAACAGCCCGAAGCTGTTGAAAACATCAACAAGAACCCGGTGCTCGCTTCATTTTTTGAAAACTATGATTCACTTCCCGTGAGTTTTGCAAAGGCGAAAGCGTCCAACATGCCAAAAGAGAGTGGCAGGGAATGGATTCTATCCCTGGTTAAAAGCATAGAATCCGAAAAAGGCTCGGAGGATATGCTAAAGCTTGCTCATATCGTAGCCCCTGAAGACATAAAGCAGGATATTAAGGACCTCGTCCTCACAAAAGCGCAGGAGGAAGAGATAGAGAAGATGACAAAAGCCATCCAGTTCCGCGATTACCTGAAGCGGATAGGACTTCGGGAAATAGGAAAACTTTTGTTCGTAGGACCTCCGGGAACAGGAAAAACCTCGGTTGCGCGCGCTCTTTCAGGAAGGCTTGGAATCCCGATAGTGGAAGTAAAACTCTCGCAGATTGCAGACCAGTATCTTGGCGAAACAGCAAAGAACATCGACCGGGTTTTTGAGCTTGCAAGACGGCTGAGCCCTTGCATACTTTTCATAGATGAATTCGATTTCGTTGCAAAAGCAAGGGCTACGGATGAGCACGCCGCGTTAAAAAGGGCTGTTAACACGCTTTTGAAGGCTATTGACGAGATAAGTCTGGTTGAGGACGGGGTTCTTCTTATCGGAGCAACAAACCATCCCGCTATACTTGACCATGCGGCCTGGAGGCGGTTTGACGAGATAGTGGAATTCGCGCTTCCTGATAAGGATATGAGAAAAAAGATACTTGATATCGTGCTCAGGGACATAGAAGGAACCTTCAATACGGAAGAGGTTGCTGAAAAGACCGACGGATACTCGGGTTCTGACCTGCGGTTAATCATCAGGGAAGCTGTGCTTAACGGTCTTATAACGGAAAGAACCATCCTTGGCCAGCAGGATTTACTGCGGGGGATTACGGAATTCAATAAAAGGAGTCATTTGAAGGCACTGGATGAAAAAACATGAAGATTACCCTGCTTGGAACAGGCGATGCCGTCGGTACTCCAAAGCTTGGGTGTTCCTGCCCCGCATGCCTGGACGCACATGCGGGAGGAAAAAGCAGGCGGCTTCGGTTTTCCATCCTTGTGGAAACGGATAATGGCAGGCTTTTAATCGATACGAGTCCGGATCTTCGGTGGCAGCTTTTGAAAAAAGGCATAAGCCAGGTTGACGGGGTAATCTGGACGCACCCGCATTACGACCATTATGCCGGGTTCGGGGATTTTTACAGGGTGCAGGACAGTGTCAACGTTTACGGACTCACAAGAACACTTGATTATATAATGAATTACCTTTCTTTTATGAAGCCAAGAAGGCATGACGTGAATTTTTATGAGCCATTTGAGTTAATCGGTCTTGGCATAACCCTGTTTGAAGTCACACATCCGCCTATCGAAGAATCTGCGGGCGTGCTGCTGACTTTTGAAGACAAAAAGATTGTGATAACAGGCGACACCTCAAGGGAAATCCCCCCTAAAAGTATAAATCTGATGTCCAAGCCCGACCTCCTGATAGCAGACGCAATAATCCCGCCAACTGGAACAATCCCCAAACACATGAACGCGGGAGAAGCGATGGACCTCGCCTCGGAATTGCGGGCAAAGACAGTCGTGCTTACTCACATGAGCCATATGTTCCCGCCTCATGATGAATCCATCAGGCAATGGCCCCTTGGTCATGACGGCATGGAGTTTGAATTTTAATATTTTTGTCCGGGCATGGATATATTATATGCAGGTCTGCTTTTTCCATTACTATAAGACCCATGATTTTCATTGAAAGAATCAGGAGACTGCCATGTTTTATTGAGCACCCGCATCCAGATTTCTCTGCCGAGATCTTCGAACTCACCCTTTTTCATCCTTACCTCCCTGAATCTATGTAGGGTTTTTGCAGTATATCAATTTTGTGAGTCTCAAAATATACATGATGTATATCCCGGATAAACTGGCGTTCTTATTTTAGTCTATGCAGAAACTATATTAAATAAATAAGCTATTTTGTATATGCTTCTTCTAACTCAAAGAACAGGTGAATACATCTGGGGTGCAGAAGTTAAAATCGAAACAAGGTATTAAAATGGAAACCACGCCTACAAATTTTAATGTAAAGGACATGAACGAGAATTCAAAAAATGTCAATGCCACTCTTAAGGTAATCGAAATAGGAGAGGTCAAGGACATACATTCCAAATTCGGAGATAAACGCGTCTGTGAAGTAAAAGTAGCCGATGCGTCCGGAAGTATATTATTATCTTTATGGGATGACCAGATCGGGAAAATAGCGGCCGGAGATACGATATCTATCCAGAACGGTTATATTTCAGTCGTCAGGAACTCCATGAGATTGAACATTGGAAAATACGGGAAGATGCTGTTATCCGAAGAACCGCTCACAGAGGTCAATACCGAACTCAATATTTCGGATAAGCATGTGGAACAGCCCGAGCGGCCAAGAAGCAGCGGCGGATACGGCGGCGGGGGTGGCGGAGGACGAGGCGGCAGCGGCGGCGGCGGGTACGGCAGCATGTACGGCAGCGGCACTGAGTTTAGCGGATTCAGGCGCGGCGGATACGGCGGTGGAGGCGGCAGCGGCGGCGGTCGAAGAGATTCACGTGA
>JBGPUU010000043.1:0-19693 GCA_041491305.1 Candidatus Methanoperedens sp. | reverse complement strand
TTTAATTATTTTATCACATCATATCCTGCATTAGTCCAGTCCGTGATTCCACCTTTCATGTTGTAAATTTCCTTAAACCCGTTATTTACAAGTATTTCACTTGCCTGCGCGCTGCGGCCGCCGGCTTTGCAATAAACCAGGATTTTCTTATCACGCGGCAATTCATTTAACCTTTTATCAAGAACCTGCACCGGTATCAGTGTTGAATTTTTAATATGCCCCGTATCGTATTCTTCCTGCGTTCGCACATCAAGAATAAAAACATCGCCGCGGTCTATCATCTCTTTAGCCTGCTGGATGCTGACATCGGTATATTGTGTTTTTTCAGGAGTTGTGGTACTGATGCATCCCGAAAGTGCAGCCAGAATTAAGGAAATGACAAATATAATTGAATAAATTGGTTTCATAATTGCTATTATTGTCCCTCAAATAATAAGAAATAAGCTGGTCTAATGTACTGGTATAACATGCTATCAAACACTTTTTATGCGATAGTTTCTTTTAACCTTAGTTCCAATAAGTACTTTCATGGCAATCCACCCCATAGAATATCGCTACGGCAACCCTGAAATGAAGGCAGTGTGGAGCGAAGAAGCACGCCTCCGGAAGATGCTTGCAGTTGAAACTGCGCTTGCAAAAGCTGAGGCGTTTACAGGCTATATCCCGGAAGGGAAAGATGTGAAAATAGCCGCAGGGGCGGATAAAGTTATACTTGAAAGGGTCAAGGAGATAGAAGATGAAATCCATCATGATGTAATGGCAGTAGTCCTTGCGCTGGCTGAGCAGTCGGGAGATGGCGGGAAATGGGTTCATTTCGGCGCAACCTCCAATGACATCCTGGACACGGCAACAGCCCTCCAGATAAAAGATGCAATACTAATTTTAAGGAAAGAGACTGCAAAACTGCGTTCCGTGTTGCTTGATATGGCTCTCTCGCATAAGAATACAGTGTGCGCAGGACGCACACACGGGCAGATAGGCGTCCCCACGACATACGGTTTGCGGTTTGCGATATGGGCATCGGAAATCGACAGGCATATGGAAAGACTGGACCAGCTTGCGCCCCGAGCCACGGCAGGAAAAATGAGCGGCGCTGTGGGTACGCAGGCGGCTTTCGGGACAAATGGTATCGAGATACAGGAAAAAACAATGGAATTCCTGGGGATTGAGGCCGCCGATGTTTCAAACCAGATAATCCAGAGGGACAGGCATGCCGAATTTGTGATGTGGATGGCGAATATTGCTACCACGCTTGATAAAATATGCATCGAGATACGAAGCCTTGCCAGAAGCGAGATTGCGGAAGTAGAGGAAGGTTTCGGGAAGAAACAGGTGGGTTCATCCACGATGCCCCATAAACGCAACCCCATAAAATCAGAACAGGTTTGCGGCCTTGCGAGAATCGTGAGGGCGATGGTTGAGCCTGAACTTTGCAATAACACCCTCTGGGACGAGCGCGACCTAACCAACTCTTCATGTGAACGAATTGTGTTTCCAGAGTCGTGTGTGCTTACTGACCATATATTACGCCTCACCACGACCATTATCCAGAACCTGCGCTTTTATCCCGAAAACATAAGGAAGAACCTGAACCTGCTAAATGGCCTGAATATGGGCGAAGCTATTATGATCGAACTCAGTAAGAAAGGCGTCGGGAGGCAGGAAGCGCATGAAATTGTCCGTGAGTGCGCTATGTCGGCGCGCGAGACAAGAAGCCACATGAAGGATGCGCTGATTAAGAATAAGACGGTCTCAAAATACTTAAAGGAAAAAGAGATAATTACACTGATGAACCCGGATAA
Organism: Candidatus Methanoperedens sp.; assembly: GCA_041491305.1. Classification (GTDB taxonomy): domain Archaea; phylum Halobacteriota; class Methanosarcinia; order Methanosarcinales; family Methanoperedenaceae; genus Methanoperedens. The sequence continues at coordinate 17,891 of JBGPUU010000043.1, read as the reverse complement.
TTATATAGGCACAGCCGTTATTCAGGTCGAATCCCTTGTAACAAAGCTAAAAAAACGAAAATAAATATAGAACCGCAGATAAACGAGAGATGAACGCAGATTTTTGAAAATTTAATGAGGAAAATTTGTTAAGAAAAGCCACCATCAAAGATGTTGAAAAGATATGGAAACTCGTGAACAGTTACGCAGATAGCCGCATCATGCTTCCCCGCTCATTAAGCGAACTGTACGAGAACCTCAGGGATTTTTACGTATTCACGGAAGATGATAAAATGGTAGGCTGCGGCGCTCTTCATATCACATGGGAAGATTACGGGGAAATTCTTTCACTTGCAGTTGAACCTTCAAGGGTGAGAGAAGGGATAGGCTCGCAGCTTCTCAAAGCCTGTGAGGAAGAAGCCAGGACAATTGGATTAAATAAGCTCATAACTCTTACTTATGCTCCTGAGTTCTTTGAAAAACATGGTTTTGTGAGGGTGAAAAAGAGCACGCTGCCGCATAAGATATGGAGCATGTGCATCAAATGCCCGAAGTTCCCGGAATGCGATGAGATTCCGCTGGTGAAGAAGATAATTTAATTATTTAATATTCGCAAGGAGTTCCTGCATTCCTTTCGTGTTAAGCCTGACCTTCTCCCCGTCCACCTCGGCATAACACTCTTTCACAAGATAATCGAGCTGGAATTTCAATTGCGATTCTGAAATGCCAAGCTCTTTTATTATCTCATTTTTTGTTTTCCCGAAAGCACCGATGGATTTTACTATTCTTCTCCGCAGTGGGTTTTCAAGAGTTTTGAACATCATCTGATGGTCATGCGGCGTTTTTATCTCGCAGGCATCCTGTTCCGGTGGTATTGATTCTATTTCATCGTTCATTTATATCAACCCCTATCATAATTCGGTTAGCTTGATTATTAATTGTATCGTAAGATTCTTCTATTGATAGTTGTAATTGAATGAGTTGATGACGATGGTTGATTACGATGAATTTATGGAGCGCCAATACAGATTTTTGCAGGAAAAAGATAAATTCGTGTCTCTGGATGAAAAGATTAATACCTAATAAAACAATTTTGTTCCTGCTATGAGTGAAGTTAAAACCGTTGTTGACATAGTTATTTGATTGATATTACGGAACATATCTTCTAATTCCTTCAGATTTTAATTGTTCTTCCAATTCCTGCCAAATACTCAAAGCTTTTTCATAGTTCTTAAGTGAATACTTCTCGAATTCCCGCTCTTTTAGGGTATCGAGATGACAAGCCTTGTTCCGAATCTCCCATAGCCACTCTAAATTTTTCCTCAATTCTTCGGTTATAATTTTATGTTTCACCAATACTGTAAGAGAGCCTTTAAAACCTCTTTCGTGTGGAGTTGGCTCTTTTATCTCAGCCACATATTGAACAAGGGCATCACTTACGAGACCAAATTGGAAAATTGCCTGCTTAATGAGCATTTCTCCGCCAGTGAATGCAATATCAAACCTATTCAGAATCCAGTTGTATATGTCAATTAGCATTAAATGATATGAAAGATTTCTTCTTAATGTGTCATCTTCGATAAAAGACAATTTACTTCTGTAAGATTGCGTCTTTGGCAAAAAACCTCTGGGAAATTTGATTTCGACCTTTTCAATGCCCTGCTTTTTTAATTCCTCTTCCAATAGTTGGAACTTATCACCTATTTCTTTTACTATCTCGTCTACTTTTTCCATTTATTTACCTCGAATTCTTATTTTTCTTTTTATTTTTCACTCAGTAAATTTTAAACAATAAACAAGTAAAAAAGCAGACCAAAAACAGCGTAAACATGCTTACCAATAGCAATTCTTTACTGAGGAGGCGCTTTTGCCTCATTGTATATTACGCATGCATTATATTTAAATGCATCGCAAAAATGAACAAAAAAACAATAGCAAGGGAATTTAATCAAACACTAATTTTAAAATATTTCTTCTCTTTTTATTTTCCCCGATATTGTAACTGATGATGAATTGAAAAACATTCATTTTATCTCACAATCGGTATCCTTTCCCCGCACTCCGGGCACTTCCCATCCTTTATCCTCATTGCGCTCACCGAAAAATCTCTCCGCTCAATTAGCAAAGCATTGCACTTCGGGCAATACGTGTTCTCATACTTATGCCCCGGGACATTCCCTGTATAAACAAACCTCATCCCCTCTTTCTTTGCTATATCATAAGCCATCTCCAGCGTCTCCACAGGTGTCGAGGAGAGGTCATCCATTTTATACATGGGATGGAACCTCGTGAAATGCATAGGCGTATCCACACCTAGGTTATCATGCACCCATTTCACAATCTGCGTCAGCTCCTGCGGCGAATCGTTCTTTGTCGGAATAATAAGCGTTATGGTCTCAACGTGCATTCCAAGTTCCTTTGCCAGCTTTGTGGATTCAAGCACAGGCGCAAGCCTTGCGCCGCAGATTTTCCTGTAAAAATCATCAGAAAACGATTTGATATCCACGCGGTATGCGTCAAGATACGGCGCCATCCTTCGAAGCGCTTCCGGCGTTATGTAGCCGTTGGTCACATAAACGGTCTTTAATCCCGCTTTTTTCGCAAGAACCGCGCTGTCATATGTGTATTCATGCCAGATGGCAGGTTCGTTATAAGTCCAGGCTATTGATTTGCACCCGGTCGCAAGCGCCCGCTTGATTGCCTCCTCGGGCGTTATCTCCATCGTGAACGACTCATCAAGCGCAGCCTGTGAAATGTTCCAGTTCTGGCAGTGCATGCACCTGAAATTGCATCCGATAGTGCCCAGCGAATACGAAAGTGTTCCGGGAAGGAAATGGTAAAGGGGTTTTTTCTCAATCGGGTCAACGGCTTCACTTGAAACGGTATTATATATCAATGTGTAAATTTTCCCGTTTTTGTTCTGCCGTGTCCTGCATACCCCCAGTTTCCCTTCGGCTATCGTACACCTGTGTGAACATACATTGCATTTGACTTTATTGTCCGCAAGACTGTCAAACAGAACCCCTTCTTTAATCATAGACTATGCCCCTTTTATAGTTAAGAACCTGATTTTTGTTAACATATCACATGAGCCTTCGTGCGTTCTCTGCGCCTTTGCGGTGTGCGTTTTATTCACCGCAAAGACGCAAAGGTCGCAAAGATAGTTTAAATTGTTTTGTTTTTGACTATAACTGTCATCTTCCGGCGCAGGATTTTATGCATATATTTCGGGTCTTGATTCTATCTGCTTTGAGCGTTTCTTTCGCAGTTCGTCTTTTATCGTCTCGTAATAACTCATTATATCCGAGGTAACAGACGGACCCGTATCATCTATTGCAGCCAGGAAATGCGATTGCCTGACTTTTTCGGCTTTAATATTTTCACGCATCGCGAACCGCCCCGCTTTCTTGCACACAGCGGCTATGTCGGCGCCTGTGAAGTCTTCGGTCAATTCTACGAGTTTTTCAATTTTCACGTCCTTTGCAAGCGCCATTTTCTTTGTATGGACTCTGAATATTTCAAGCCTTGTCTTCTTATCAGGCACAGGCACAAGTATCATCTCGTCAAATCTTCCCGGGCGCAAGAGCGCAGGGTCGATTATATCGGGCCTGTTCGTAGCCCCGATAATCACAACGCCGCGAAGTTCCTCGAGCCCGTCAAGTTCCGAGAGCAACTGGTTCACAATCCGCTCGGTCACATGCGGTTCACCCGCTGCCGATCCCCTTATGGGAGCGAGCGCATCGAGTTCATCAAGGAATATGATAGCAGGCGCAACCTGTCGCGCTTTTTTGAAAATTTCTGCGATATGCTGTTCCGATTCGCCGTACCATTTCGATAAAATATCACTGCCCTTGACCGTTATGAAATTCGCTTCACTTTCTTTTGCGATGGCTTTTGCAAGAAGGGTCTTCCCCGTCCCCGGAGGCCCGAATAAAAGCACGCCTTTAGGCGCTTCCACTCCTATTCTCCTGAATGAATCCCCATAACGCAGCGGCCATTCAACAGCCTCTTTCAGCAGGGCTTTTACAGGATCAAGCCCGCCAATATCCTCCCATGTCACATTTGGCACTTCAAATAATATCTCCCGCAGTGCAGAGGGCTGGACCTCCCTCATGACCTCTTCAAAGTCGGAACGCATTATTACCAGTTTATCCAGCGTCTCCTTGGGAATTTCTTTCTGTTCAAGGTCTATTTCCGGAAGAATCCTGCGAAGCGAAGTCATTGCGGCTTCCCGGCACATCGCTGCTATGTCGGCGCCTACGAACCCGTATGTTCGGTCTGCAAGTGCATCAAGGCTCACATCCTCGGTAAGCGGCATCCCGCGAGTGTGTATCTGGAATATTTCCTTTCTACCTTCACGGTCAGGTACCCGAAGCTCAATTTCGCGGTCAAACCTGCCAGGGCGGCGAAGCGCCATATCAAGCGCCTCGGGGCGGTTTGTCGCGCCTATCACAATCACGTTCTTTCTTGATTTTAGACCGTCCATCAATGAAAGAAGCTGCGCCACAACGCGGCGCTCAACCTCGCCCGTAACCTCGGCGCGTTTGGGAGCGATGCTGTCAATCTCATCGATGAAAATTATGGCAGGTGAATTTTTATCAGCTTCATCAAAAGCCTCTCTCAGCTTATGCTCGCTTTCCCCGTAATATTTTGACATGATTTCAGGGCCGTTTATGGTAATAAAATACGCATCGCTCTCATTTGCAACAGCTTTTGCAAGCATGGTTTTTCCCGTCCCCGGCGCGCCGTGAAGAAGGACTCCTTTTGGCGCATCGATCCCGAGCCTGCTAAAGAGTTCCGGATGCCGCAGAGGCAATTCTATTATCTCCCTGATTTTAGTGAGTGCCGGTTTTATCCCGCCTAAATCCTCATACATTACTTCCGGGATTCCTTCCTCAAGCTCAACCGCTTCAGGCAAGAGTTCGACTTCCGTCATATCTGTAATCTTAACTATACCCGCCGGGGTTGTCGAAACCACATGGAGTTTGATCTCGCCAAGGCCAAAGGAAGGGAACATTCCTTCGAATACATGCTCAAGCATCATATCCCCGCCATAAGATTCCCTGGGTTTGCGCACACTGGTGGTTGAGATAATATCCCCTTTTGAAACTGTCCTGTTATGAAAAATAGAGCGAAGACTTTCGCTGGGCGCATAGATATGGATATTCTGGGTAACCGGGGAAAGTATAACCTTTTTTGCTTCTTTCCATTCTGCTTTCCTGACCTCCACAAATTCCCCGAGACTTGTTTTTGCGTTAGTCCGTATCAGCCCGTCCATGCGGATGACATCGAGCCCCTCATCCTGGGGATACGACCTTCCCACCACCGCCGATGTCTGGCGCTCGCCCGTAACTTCCACTACGTCAAAAATATTGACGCCAATATCGTTCCTGAACTTCTCATCGATTCGTACGATGCCTTTCCCGACATCTCTCTGGTCTGCTTCTGACACTTTTAACCTTGCTGATTTTTCCATGATACCTATATTATAATATTTTGTTTTATTTCATAAAAGTTTGCTTTCGTCCCGGTCCGACTGAAACATATTCAATTTCCACGCCCATTAATTCTTGAAGCAATTCAATGTACAGCCTGGCATTTTCGGGAAGGTCAGGGAAACCTTCAGCCCCCGAAATATCCTCCTCCCATCCGGGGAGGTCAATATAAACAGGCTTGCACCGGGCGATATCATCGGAAAGTTCTGGCGGGTAATCAAGCTGTTTCCCGTCAATTTCATATCCGATGCATATTTTCAAAGGGTTAAGCCCGGAAAGGACATCAACTTTGGTGAGAGCCATGCTTGTATAGCCGTTGAGATTGATGGATTTTCCTGCAAGCGGGAGGTCAAACCAGCCGCATCTTCTCGGTCTTCCCGTGGTTGTGCCGAACTCTCCGCCTTTTTCACGCAGGTGTTCGCCGACTTCGTTTTTCTGCTCGGTGGGAAGCGGTCCTTCTCCGACGCGCGTAATATAGGCCTTGATAACGCCGATTACCTTATCCACTTTCTTCGGGCCGACTCCGAGAGACGCGCAGGCGGAACCTGCGACAGTGCTTGATGATGTGACGAATTTTTGCGTGCCGTGTATGATATCAAGATGCGTTCCCTGCGCCCCTTCTGCAAGGACGTTTTTCCCGTGTTTTAATGCAAGATTTATTTCTTTTGATACATCGGTGATATAGGGTTTTAATTTCTTTCCGATTTCAAGATATTCATCGACCTCAGAGCGTGCAATCTTCGTGTCTCCGCCCAGTTCTTTTATGGCATTTTCCTTTTGCGGGACAATTTCCAGAAGTCGCTTCCTGAACCTGTTTTCATCCGCAATATCCGCCATCTGTATCTCATCGCGCCCCACTTTATCGATATAAGCAAAACCGATTCCTCTGCTCGTTGTCCCGATTTTTACGGCACGTTTTGATTCACGCAGGGTGTCAAGAGCGACATGATAGGGCATTATGATGCTCGTCTTTGCATCGATGCCAAGCTTGGAAGGCGTCACTTCCACGCCATTTTCTGCAAGCATGGCGATTTCATCCATCAGGATTTTCGGGTTCATGACAGTGCCTGGGCCTATCAGGAGGCGGGCATCGAATAGTACTCCTGACGGAATAAGATGCAGTTTGTAGGTTTTTCCTTCAGCCACAACGGTATGCCCGGCATTATCACCGCCCTGGAAGCGCGCCACAATATCGTATTGCGATGCCAGCATATCTACGATTTTGCCTTTTCCTTCGTCCCCGAACTGAGCGCCTGTGATTATGGTGAACATATGTTTTCTCTCTTTATCTTGCGTGAAATATGATAAGTTTACCTGATTTTATTCGACCATCTGGCCAGAACCTTGGAAGAATGCAGGAGTTTTCATCAGCTACAGCCCTGCTTCGAAAACCAATCGCGAGGCAAAGGCGCAGGAGATATAGGGGCGAGCGAGTAAGATAAGAGGCGGAGAGAAGGGAATTGATGGAGTTTAGTCAATGTTCACCATAAAAACCCCATAAGTATCAGTGGTATTCCTTTTTCTAAATTTCCAGGTTGCGAAAGAACAAACCGGTTGCCTGAAATTCCCTTTAATTGCTTTCTTGTTTTTCCCGCGCCGCCGATTTCAAATATGATTTTTTCGTTTTTATGGAACACGACATAATCGGGTAATTTTTCGCCTCTTGCACTTTTCAAATAATTCATTTCCACATCTATGTTCGAGAGATGGTGGACAAAAAATTCTTCCCTGTTCGCTCCTGTGATCTTGTCATCCTCTGTTCCTTCTGAAAAATATGACCTGAAAGGAAGCCTGTAAAGAATTTTCGGCTCACGGGTCACATTCGAACCGTAGGGCAGCATGACCTTCAAAAGAAATGTCTGTTCCAATAATCCAACATATTCATGCACTTTATATTTTGTTATTCCCGTATTTTGGGATATTACAGAATAATTGCAGACATCGACCGGGGAGCGGCTTATGAATCTTAGAATATTGCCGATATTGATCAAATCTTCCCGGTTCAGTTTTCCATATATCAAGAGGTCGTGATTGATTATTTTTTCGACAATATTGCGTATGGTCTGAGCTAATGGTGCGTCTATGGTGGACGGAAGGGCTCCACGAATGCAAAACTCGTGAAAATCGGGTTCAAATGTATATACTTTAAGGTAAAGTTCCCGGTATTTTGTCAGGATATCATCAAGGCTCATCTTGTCCACAAGAGTATTTTTCTTGAAAAACAAATACTCTCTGAAAGAGAAAGGGAACATGTTCATGATCGCAACTCTTCTTGAAAGGTCGTATTTGCTGCGAATGATATCGATGGATGCCGAAGACGTAAATACGATCTTGATGTCTAAAAAATCGTATATTTTCTTGATTTCCATCTGCCAGTTGGCATGATTGTGGATTTCATCTATCAGTAGGTATTTTATCTTGTAATTGCTGCTCAGTTCCTTTGCAAGCTCAAAAATACTTATGTCGGGAAAAAGCGCATCCATGCTTATGTAAAGTGAGCCCTCAAGCTCTCTTGAAAGCTGCCTTAGCAATACTGTTTTTCCCACACCCCTCAGCCCTGCAATCCCAATGAACAGACTGGTTCCGAGAAGCTTTTTCAAATCCTCGTAGATAAACCTCTTTTTGTCAAACTTTGCTGCACTTTCCTTCGCCAGATTGTGCAGTTCCAATATCTTCTCCATCTGTATCGGCGGAATCATGAATTCATCATTGGCTGGAAAGTAGATAAGCATTTTGATAAATATTTTTTTCAGAATACATGAATTTTGATAAATATTTTTGTCAGAATGCGTAATATATTAGCTTGCATAAATCGAATGTTCCGCTTGTGCGGACATATAGGCGCACGTTGCAATACTTAAAAAATCGCCTGGTAAAAAAACACCCAGCATAGCCACCTTCTTGGAGAACATCCCCCCTCCAGAAAACAAACCGCGAGGCAGAGGCAGAAGAGATGGAGGAGCGCGCGAGGCGGATACGAGGAAAAGGGAAACATAAAAAATATTGTCTATAGCTTCATATACTCCCTTAAAACCGTAGTCGCATAACTCCCTTTCTGCAAAGAAAACTCAAGCGTGACTTTAATATTCCCAGCATTAACATCATCCTCCTCAACACTGAATTCAGGCTTGAAAGACAAAATAATCTCCCTGCGCAGCCCTCTTGATGATAATTCAGGCATAGCCGGGACTTTGAAACCCTCAGGCTCCACATTTAACTCTCTCACCACAGCCCGCTCAATCTCACCCGGCGCGCCTTCCGCGAACTGGGTTTCATATCCCACAAGCGGCGCAGTGGCAAATGCCCGCCCCCTGTTGATGAGATTATTTATCCCGTCCAGATTATCCTTCGTGACCTTCTGGAGCCGCGAAGTATCAGGCAGACCCATTTCATTCTTAAAACACACGATGTCCCCGTCATACGCCTCATGTATAGACAGCCCGGATGCAATCCTGCGGGAAAGGATAATATTGAAGATATAAGATTGGTACGCGTGCAGGAACATTGCCTGTAATTTCGGGGATAATTTTTTAAAAGCCCCAGTATAATCATCAGGATACGCGATCAGGTGGTTCATCATAGCCCTCTCGAACTGGAGGCGCAAAGGGTACAGGTTCAGTCCCTCTTTATAGTCGCCCGTATCCTCTACAAACTGCCGGGCTTTTTTAATTTCTTCTGATTCATCTGGAAAGGCTCTTGCTATGTATATAAGCGCCGCATCCCTGAAATTACCCCGAGCGATAGCTTCGCCCACCACATGCGTCACCGGGCGCACCTCACCGAACCTTTGCACGCCAAAGAAATTCGGCGCGCCCAGAAGAAGCTCCAATGTTGCGGCTTTTACCCGTGAAAGCGTCTCATCCTGTGACAGCCCGATATCCCGTATTGTTATCTTAAAGCGATTACCCCACAGGTCTCCGAGACTGATTTTATTGTTTGAGCGGCCGATAGGCTTTAACTCCACGTCCTTTAAACGGATGCGCGATAAGTCTTCTTCACCCACATCCCAGATACTTATCTTCTGTTTTGTTATGGCGCGTTTATCCTTGGTCCCGGCCCAGCCGAACCTCTGCTGGCTTATCCTCAGAATCCGCGCAAGGTCATGGACAAGATGATGGATATCCCAGTTTTTTTTCGTGAGTTCTGCAATCAGGTATTTCCCGTTTGCGGTTTCAATCCTGTTCGTGAGTTCTTCTACCTGGAAATCCTCGATTTGCTGCCGGATGACACCGCCGATTCCAGGAGTTTTTGTATAGTATAAGCCGATACCTATCGTATTATCCTGGGCTATGATGGCAGCCCCCGTAAAAACATATTATATGAATCATAATCAGGTGCCTATATATGCAAGATTAATATAACCCTATGCGCTTTTAGGCACCAGCAGTTAATAAGGTGACAGATTGATTATCATAAGAAAATTCAAGCCTCAGGATTTCCAGTGGGTCATTGATATCGAAAGGAAGGTCTTTGATGAACATGACCCTTACCTTTATATGCAGTTTTATGAGACATATCCTGAGAGTTTTGTTGTCGCTGAAATTAACGGTTTCGTGGTGGGATACGTTGCCGGGTTCATGGCAAAAGAGGGAGTAGGCCGCGTTTTTTCTCTTGCAGTACATCCCATGTACCAGAACAGGGGCGTTGGCGGCAACCTTTTAAAAGAGGTTATTTGGGTTCTCCAGAGGTTTGGTGTTAATGAGATTATTCTTGAAGTGCGTTCAGGCAATATTAAAGCGAGAAGATTCTATGAAAGGTATGGGTTCCGTCAGATTGGAATAAAGGAAAAATACTATAATGATGCCGAGAACGCATGTTTGATGAAACTTGAAATAAAATAATGGCCAGCGGTGGTACGCGGCACCGCAAAGCTAGACATCAGTTATATCATTTAATCCAGATCAAAGTCTTTTTTCTTGGGTTTTGCATCCTTTGCAGAAGCTATCACATCATCGATGCGCAATATCATACCCGCGGCTTCAGTGGCCGAGGTAATTGCCTGTGTTTTCACGCGAAGCGGTTCGATAACGCCTCTCTTCATCATATCCACCGGCTTGCCCTCGTACACGTCAAGACCGACATTCTTGTTCCCCTGTTCATGCTCTCTTCGCAGTTCCACAAGCATATCTATGGCGTCAAGACCCGCATTCTCAGCCAGCGTCTTGGGAATGATTTCAAGCGCCTGCGCGAATTTATTAACCGCAAGTTGTTCCCTGCCTTCCAGTGTGGAAGCGTAATCCTTGAGGCGAAGCGCAAGTTCCATTTCAGGCGAGCCGCCGCCTGCCAGTATTTTCTCATCCTCGATCGCAACGCCCACCACGCGCAGCGCATCATGCATCGCCCTGTCAAGGCTTGTAACGACATGTTCGGTTCCGCCGCGCAGCAATATTGAATAAGTATCCGGATTCTTGCATCCGGTAATGAATATCATTTCCCCGTTACCGACCATCTTTTCTTCGACAAGCTCTGCCTGTCCGAGGGCATCGGGTCTTATCTCATCAAGGCTTGTGATTATTTTACCGCCTGTAGCCCGTGATAATTTCACAAGGTCGTTCTTCTTTACCCTGTGCGCCACGAAAATACCTGCTTTTGCAAGGAAATAACGAGCCATGTCATCCACGCCTTTCTGGCAGAATACTACGTTCACGCCGCCATTGATTACTTTATTGGCAGCATCACGCACCTGGTTTTCTTCCTGCTCAAGGAACATTCGGGTCTGCCCGACGCTTTCAATGGATATTTCGGATTTTGTCTCGGTTTTCCTGACCTCGATTGGGGTCGCAAGGATTGCTATTTTTGCATTTTCTATCCGGGTTGGCATGCTCGCGTGCGTTTTTGTCTTATCCAGGATTATCCCCTGTATAAGTTCGCTGTCCTCCACACTTCCTTCCCCGCGCCGCTCGATCGATATGTCCTTGATGTTAACTTTCCTTTTCCCGTTCTCTGTTTTAACTATCGATTTAATTGCCGTGACAACAAGGTCTGAAAGTTTTTCTCTTGAGAATTCGATGCCTTTTCCTGTAAGCGCGGTCTGGGCGATTTTACGAAGCTGCTCGTCTGTTGAATCTACTGCAATATCAGTGAGAATTTCTTTTGACTTGTGCGCAGCAAGGTTATATCCGTGAATAATGGTTGTCGGGTGAACGCCCAGTTCCATCAGTTCCTGCGCGCCTTTTAAAAACTCGCCTGTCAATACCGCTGCTGTTGTTGTCCCGTCCCCAACCTCATCGTCCTGCGTCTTTGCGACTTCAGCTACAATCTTTGCAGCCGGGTGCTTGATTTGCATTTCATCAAGTATTGTGGCGCCGTCGTTTGTGATAATTACAAGTCCTGCAGGGTCGGTGAGCATCTTGTCCAATCCTTTGGGACCGAGCGTGGTTCTCACGGCTTCTGCCACTGCCCTGGCTGCCATAATATTACTTCTCTTGGCTTCTTCTCCTCTTGTCTCTTGTGTTCCCATTTTTAAAATGATAATCGGCTGTCCCGTTTGACCTGGCATAGATATTCTCCTTTATAATTAATTAAATGGATTACGTCACCTGCTTTTTCCAGTAATGGATTGAGCTGTGACTTTCTGTTGTTTCATGTTTATAGTTCTATAAAAAGACTTCGCTGAGGATTCATAACGACAAACTTATATCAAATGATATTTATAGCTAAAAAAGGTGAGAATAATGGGTCAAGAATATATAACTGTTTTAGGCTTGAAAGTGAAAATTAAAGAAGAAGAGGTAAATGTGACTGACTTTCATACGGACCCGATTCGTGTAAAGAACACGCTCACTGTCAAGTGCAAATGCGGACAGACTTTAACCATTCCACAAGTGATGCTTTTTATGAAGGGAAGAGAATGTGAAAAATGTAAAAGGCGTTACATCGGAGAGCATGCTTGATAGAGATGCCATTTAGTTTACAACCTTCGAATGACCCTTTGAGGATGAGTGTATCCTTCATTTTCATTCCGAGCCTGACTTTTTCCCATATCCCCTTATCTCCTCAATCATCTTCCTATCCACAACCCCCGGCTCAGTCATCTTCCTCGCATCAAGTATCTCATTCAAATACTTCTCAGGAATAATATCCTTCTCGATAAGCACCTGCCTCAATGACTTATTCTCGGAAAGCGCTGTCTTCACAAGATGCGCCACTTTATCGTATCCGATATAAGGATTAAGAACCGTCGCCAGAGCATGGCTCTTTTCAAGAAGCTCGCCGCACCGCTTTTCATTCACTACCAGACCGCAAATGCAATCTTCCCTGAGCATCCTTATGGCATTCGTCAAAAGCTCAATGCTCCACAGGAGGTCAAATGCAATTAGAGGCGTCATTACATTGAGTTCCATCTGCCCAGCCTCAGCCGCCAGCGCCACCGCATGGTCGTTTCCCATAACCTGGAAACATACCATGTTAACCGCCTCCGGAATCGAGGGATTTATTTTCCCCGGCATTATTGACGAGCCCGGCTCAACTTCTGGCAGGATTATCTCTGCTATACCCGTTTTCGGTCCTGAATTCAGGAGGCGCAGGTCATTTGAAATCTTATTCAGTTCAATTGCCAGGATCCGAAGCGCGCCTGATACATCCGCAAAACCAGCCATGCTCCATGAAAGCATGATGCTGTTCCCCTGGTAAAACTGAAAACCCGTAAGTTTATTCAATTCAGAAATAATCGTCTTTTTGAAATCAGGATGCGTATTGATGCCCGTGCCGACGGCTGTCCCGCCGATTCCCAGCTCCAGCATGCTGTTTTCCGCGGCGGCAATTCGCACGATGCACTTCCCAAGCGATGCTCCATATCCGCCAAACACCTGGCCGTACCTTATTGGCACCGCATCCTCAAGATGCGTCCTTCCAACCTTTATTACATGGTCGTATTCTTTTGCTTTTGCAAGGAATTCGGCAAATATCTTTTCCAATTCCCCGATAAGAGGCGAAAGGGCGAAAAGAACGCTCAACCGTACCGTAGTTGGTATCACGTCATTGGACGATTGCGCCATGTTCACATGGTTGTTCGGGTGAACGAGATGGTAATCGCCAGGTTTTCCGCCAAGTTTTTTAATCGCTGCGTTAGCAATGACCTCATTCATATTCATGTTAAAAGGCGTGCCTGCGCCTGCCTGGAAAACATCGAGTATGAACTGGTCTCTATATTTTCCCTCGATAACCTCACCTGCAGCTTTTACTACTGCCGAACCTGTTTTTTCATCAAGCATACCGAGTTTCATATTCGCCAGCGCTGCCGCTTTTTTGATAATGGCAAGGGATTTTATGAAATCCGGTTTAGCCCGGAGGCCGCTTAGCCTGAAATTTTTAGACGCCCGTGTTGTAAATGCCCCGTAAAGCACATTTTCAGGAACTTCTATTTCACCAAGGCTGTCCTTTTCAATCCTGCTCATTTGAACTCCTCTTTCATCGCCATAAATATTATTTGAATCGTTAAAATCTTATGGGAAATAATTGAATTAAAATAATTGAATTACCTATTTCTTCTCCCATTTCTCAAGATATAGCACTTCAGACAGGGTTTTTCCCCTTTTTATCTCGTCGCGTATCCTGCGCTCGTTTTTTTCAACCTCGACCGCCCGTCTTGCAATCTCGTATCCCCGCTCCTTCGGGATAACAACAACGCCGTTATCGTCCCCAACTATGAAATCACCGGGTTTCACTGTCTGGCCGCCGCACTGTATTTCAGCGTTGATTTCCCCGAATCCTTTTGGCTCGCCCGCATTCGGCACTATCGAAGTCGCAAACACCGGGAAATTAAGGCGCCTGATATCGTCCACATCCCTCACCGCGCCGTCTATGACAACGCCTGCAACACCTTTATTAATGCAGCTTAGCGTGGCAAGTTCTCCCCACGGCGCGACATGGGGGCTGCCGTTGTAAATGACAATAACCTCACCCGGATTGGCAACGTCGATTGCCTCAACGGCTTTTGCCCAATCGCCGGGAAATGTCTGGACTGTGACCGCTTTTCCGACTGTTTTTGTCCCAAGGCAGATTGCCCTGATATTTTGCATGGCGCCTTTCCTGTGCATGGCATCAGAAATATTGGGCGTTGAGACTTTCTTTAATAAGTCAATCGTTTTCTCCTCGATTGGTTTTTCGGCTTCTTCTGCAATTTCTGGCCTGTCGATGCTTTCGCGTATCTCTTTTGCCGAGGCCGTAACATTGGATGAACGGACAATGTTTCCGCCCACGATAACGATTTGCGCACCCATCAAAACCGCTGCTGCTGCGCTTTGGGCGTCAAGCCCCCCTGCAACCGCTATTGGCACATTGATCTTCAGGGATTTCAGGATTTTGACAGGGTCTTCCCCTGTCATTTGCTGGTCAATACCAACATGGATGTTGAGATAATCAATACCCATTTCTGCCAGTTCTTTTGCCCTCTCTGCATGGCCGCCTGTGGAAATGAGGTCTGCCATAAGTTTTACCCCGTACTTGTGCGCCGAACGGATAGCATCCCGGATTGTGGAATTATCCGCACTTCCAAGAATCATGATTATATCGGCGCCTGCTTTTGCCGCCATTTCGACTTCAATGGCTCCAGTATCCATGGTCTTCATGTCTGCCAGGATAACATTTTCGGGGAATGCGTCTTTCAGCTTTCTTATCGCATCCATGCCTTCGCTCTTGATAAGCGGTGTCCCCGCTTCAATCCAGTCTGCCCCTCCCTCTACTGCCTCTTTTGCGATCTGGAGCGCACGGTCTATTTCCAGAACATCGAGAGCGACCTGAAGTATGGGTTTAATAAAATCACCGTTTAATAAATGAGCGTTTATGATTAAAGATTTAATGGTTAAATCGATGGCGCACCGCAAAGAACGCTAAGAACGCAAAGCTGAAAGTAAACCTTTGCGAACTTTGCGTCTTTGCGGTGAGTACTTCATGCTTTCGACTACCAATGAATCCCCTGTTAAAATCAGTTGATTCAATGAGTATAAAGAGCAAAATATAAAGCTTGAACATGTTTATTTAGAGAAAAGAAGGAGAAATCTATATAATCTCTATTGAAAATCTCTCAAAAGCATTCGGCACCAACATTGTCCTTCGGAAAATCAATCTCAAAATAGAAAAAGGTGAATTCCTGACTATATTCGGACCGAACGGCGCCGGGAAAACCACGCTCATCAAGATACTATCCACTCTTGTAAGCCCGACTGCAGGAAAGGTCGTCATCGACGGCATTGACATCAAAGAGGATCCTACCGGAATCAGGAAAAAAATCGGCGTAATCTCACATGAAACTTACCTTTACCATGAACTCACTGCTGCTGAAAACCTGCGGTTCTTCGGGAAAATGTATGATACGCCAGAGCTTGAAACGCGGATTGATGAGTTGATAAAACAGGTCGGCCTGAACTACAGGAAAAATGACCGCGTGAGGACATTCTCCCGCGGGATGAAACAGCGCCTTTCAATCGCAAGAGCATTAATCCACGACCCGCCGATACTATTCCTCGATGAACCGTATACCGGGCTTGACCAGCACGCCAGCGCAACATTTGACAAAATACTTGGCGGCATGAACGCACATGATAAGACGCGGGTACTCATTTCGCACGATATTGAGCGCGGCATTTCCATGTGTGACAGGGCAATCATTCTCGCAGGCGGGCATATTGCGCATGAGATGACAGAATCCGAAATTAACGACCTTCTCCAGTGCAGGGCTATTTATGAAAAGCACGTAGAGGAGCGCACATGAAATTTCTTGAAATCGCGATCAAAGACTTAAGAGCCGAGTTCAGGACAAAACAGATGCTTAATTCCATGATGATATTCGCCCTTCTTGTGATTGTCATTTTCAGTTATGCCTTCGGGAACGAGGCAACGCTTGAGGTGAAGGTGCTTAACAAGAAAGTAGTGGATTTACTGGCGCCCGGAATGCTGTGGATTGCATTCACCTTTGCAGGGATGCTCGGGCTTTCACGGTCATTTGCCAGTGAAAAAGAAGAGGGATGCCTTGAAGGATTAAAGCTCTGCCCTGTGGACAGGAGCGAAATATACAACGGGAAGGTCATATCGAACGCAGTTTTGATGCTATTGATGGAGATTACCACAATACCGATTTTCGTTGTGCTTTTCAGTTACAACGTTAAGAATATCCCTGGCTTGATTGTTGTGGTGTTGCTCGGGACATTTGGGTTTATAGTTGTAGGCACGCTTCTATCTGCACTTAGCGTAAATACAAGGACGCGGGAGCTCCTGCTTCCCGTGATCCTTTTTCCCGTCCTCATCCCCGTGATACTCTCAGCCGTTACCGCAACGGGAACAATTCTTGCATCGGGTAAAATTTCAGATATATCAGGGGAGCTTCAGATTCTTGTGGTCTATGATATCATTTTTTTCATTGTGGCACAATTAGTATTTGAATATACGATTGAGGATTGAAAATTCTATGAAGGATACTATTAATATGGCTTAATTACAGATTAAAGGAAAACTATGATAAAAAAAGCAGTTTTTATCCTGACGGCTGTCTTAATGCTTGCCTCAGCATATCTTGTGTTTTTTTTCGCCGAGGTTCCGATTAACCCGCAAGAGACAGGCGCAAACCCGAATGACTTTAAAATATTCTATTTTCATCTCCCGATTGCAATTTCAGCTTACCTCGCTTTTGCGATTGTGTTTATAGCAAGCGTTTTGTATCTAAGGAGTAAACTACAAAAATGGGATATTATAGCGGTTTCAGCCGCCGAAGTTGGCGTTATTCTTGCACTTTTAACCTTGGTTACCGGCTCAGTCTGGATACGCGCAGGGGCATGGGCATGCAAATGCTGGTGGGTACCGTATGATGTAAGACTCAATTCTTCGCTTGTGTTGTTTTTGATATACCTCTCTTATCTCATGGTGCGCCAGGCTGTTGAAGAGCCTGAGAAAAGAGCCAGGCTGTCAGCAGTTTTTGGCATAGTTGGATTTATTGGCGTACCGCTCAGCTACATGTCTATAAGACTGTGGACCAAGGCTACACTGCATCCTGTTATGGAATTTCATCCATCATCCAATATGCTTCTTACTTTATTAGTCAATTTTGCAGCTTATTTCCTTCTTGTGGGATCGCTGATACTACTGAAAATCGACGATGAGCAGTTGAAAGAAAAATTAAATGATATAAAAAGAGAAAAGGGTTTATAAAAAAATTATGAGGCTACAGCACTCGGCTCAGCCTCTATTTCCGTCTTCCTGACCTCTACCCTTCGGAGAGGATAGATGGGCTTGACATCGTGATAAATACTCGCTGAAAGTTTTCCGGTCACAACATCCTGGACGAACTGCTCCATATCCAGTTCTTTCGCCTTCGCCGCAATGACATTATTCATTATTACGCGGATAGCTTTGACCTGGTTTGCGCGTGCCCTTTTAATTGTGAAACAGGACGGTTTTACTCTCAGTGTATAGCCGTCTTTGGTG
>JBGPUU010000042.1:0-20236 GCA_041491305.1 Candidatus Methanoperedens sp. | reverse complement strand
TTGAAGCATCGGGATATGTTCCCGGTTTACTGAAAGATGATTTTGAATTTTTAGCTGAGTTGTTCTCTGTTTTTGTGTCATTTTCCATCTTTGCCATGACGTGGTATGCATACGGCAGAAGCAAAGATAACCACGCTCTTTTCATGGGTGCGATTTTTCTTATAGTAGGGGCTCTTGACCTTTTACATACGCTTTCCTATCCCTTCCTGCCTGATTTCATCACACATAATTCGCCTGAGAAATCGGCAATCTTCTGGAATATGGCACGGCTGATTTCAGCGCCGTTATTTCTTGCGAGCGCCTATGTTTATAAAGACACGCGTCCTTCTTTTATTAACAAACCTGTCATGTTTGTTTGTGCAGCCGTTTTATTATTAGCCTGTCTTGTTTTAGGGTTAATTTACCAGGACTATTTATCAATCCTTTATCCGCCCACAAGTTTTTTTTCTATAAACAGGATTTTTCATATACTGATAACCGGAATAATTTTATTGTATACAACCTACCTTTATGCAAAACGGAAAAAAGAAAAGGAGACCGAGACATATTTAATATACAGTTTTATTATTATATTTCTCAGCGACTTATTTTATTTTCAATATGAAATTGCGGCGCATTTACTTAAAATCACAGGTTTTTACTTTGTTTATCTTGCATTATATAAGTCATCTGTGGAACTGCCCTATGAAAAACTTGCTGAAGCTGAAGAAAAGCTTCTCCACGCAGTCGAAGCTAAATATCGCACAATGATTGAAAACTCCAACGACCTGATATGGATGCTGGATAGACAGGGAAATTTCACCTTCTTTAATAAGAAGACGGAAGAGATCAGCGGTTACAGGATGGAAGAATGGATCGGGAAAAGCTTTGAACCCTTAACAATACCTGCTGACCTGCCCAGGATAAAACAGGTTTTTTATGAGGCATTAGCCGGTAAATCCGTACAATATGAAGTCAATGTATTCAGAAAAGATGGGACTATCATGGTTTTATCGGTGAACACGGCACCGATATACGAGGATGGTGAAGTAGCCGGGGCTGTTAGTTTTGGGCGGGATATCACAGAGCTCAAACAAGCAGAAGTACTGCGGCTTGAAAACGAGCGTCTCACTCTCACAAACCAGGCAAAGTCGGAGTTTTTAGCCATCATGAGCCATGAACTGCGCACTCCCATGAATGCAGTCATCGGTTTTTCAGAACTCATGAAGGCGAAGAAAGCCGGGGATTTGAACGAGAAACAGGAACGCTATATTGATAATATTCTTACAAGCAGTAAACACCTTCTTGTCCTGATAAACGGCATTCTTGACCTGACAAGCGTCGAGTCGGGAAAGATAAAACTGGCCATTGAAAAAATTCCGGTGCCTGAGGCTATTAATGAGACTCTAAATCTATTGAAAGCAACTGCGGAAGAACGTAATGTAATCTTTAAAAAAGAAATCGACCCTCAACTGGATTATATAGAAGCCGACAGGCAGAGATTCATTCAGATACTGTTCAACCTTGTCGGCAATGCGGTGAAATTCAGTAAAGAGGATGGGGGAATTGTAACCGTGACAGCAAAAAAGGAAGAAAATATGGCAAAGATTTCAGTTTCCGATACAGGGATAGGAATAAAGGAAGAAGATCTGGGAAAATTATTCCATGCCTTCCGGCAGCTTGATATGAGCATTTCCAGAAAATATGGAGGCGCCGGATTGGGACTGGCGATATCAAAACAATTAGTGGAACTGCAAGGGGGTAAAATCCGTGCTGAGAGCAAGTACGGTGCGGGCAGCACCTTTACCTTTTTACTGCCGCTGAAAGCGAAAAAACACGAGTAAAACCGAATGGTAAAAAGTATTTAGTGCCCACAGGATAGCACTTGGACACCACCAGTGTATTGCCTGTTTCTGAGTTAATTATAAATACGATTAGAGCGATAGTCAACTTCCCCAAATAGAGGAAAAATGCCTGAATATACACTGTTCTTAGGTTGCATCATCCCCGCGCGCTTTCCTTTCATGGAAAAGTCAACACGGCTTGTTATGTCAAAACTCGGCTGCGTTCTCCACGACCTTGAAGGAGCAACCTGCTGCCCTACAAAAAGCATCATAAAGCCAATGGGTGACATGACATGGTACGTGACGGCGGCACGGAATCTCGCGCTGGCCGAAAAGGCAGGTCATGATTTACTTATTCCCTGCAACGGCTGCTACAGCACCTTAAAATCCGTTGAAGTCGAAATGAGGATAAATCCCGCCCTTCGGGAAGAGGTGAATGTAATACTTTCCTCGGCAGGACTTGAATACAACGGGAAAATAGAAGTAAAGCACCTCGTTGAAGTGCTGCATGATGAAATAGGCATACCGAAGATAAAGCAGCACATCAAAAAACCCTTTGACGGCATGAAGATTGCAGCGCACGCCGGATGCCATATGCTCCGCCCAAGCTCTTCCATATTTTTTGACGATCCCAACAAGCCAAAGAAGTTCGATGCATTGATAGATGCCCTCGGGGCAAAGAGCATTGATTATGAAACAAAGATGTTATGCTGCGGCGGTAACTTGAATGCTGCCGACGAGCCTGATGAAGCCACTGCCCTGGCACGCATGAAGCTCCTTGAGGTCTCAAAAAAAGCAGATGCGATTTCCCTCACCTGCCCATCCTGTTTTATGCAGTATGATTCGCGCCAGTACCTTATGCAGAAAAGCGGTGAGAAATTGAACGTTCCGATTTTATACTATCCCGAATTGCTCGGGCTTGCCATGGGTTTCACCACAGAAGAACTTGGCATGGACATGCACAGGATAGACGCTGCCGAATTCCTGTCGAAATGGGATTCAAGATATAACTACCTTAAGAAACTCAAAGAGGTATTCGATTTGCCCGCAGTACGGAAGTGCTATGAATGCGGAGCCTGCGTAAACGACTGCCCTGTTGTGAAGATTAACCCAGAATTCAATCCCAACGAGATAATAGGAAAACTGCTTTCAGGAGACCTTGAGGCCGTAATTGAATCGCATAACATATGGCGGTGCGTGGATTGCTATACATGTTATGAACTCTGCCCGCAGAAAATGGGCATGAATAAGATATTTGATAAATTAAAGCATATAGCTCTTGAGAAGGGAAAAGGACCGAAAGGTTTTGCAGCCAGCATCGAGATGTTCAAGAAAGACGGGAGACTGGGAGAGCCCACGTCTGTCAGGAAGAAATTGAAACTTCCCGAGCCGCCAAAAAGCGGGGCAGAGGAATTAAAAAAATTGTTAGATCATATTAATCAAAAAGGAGAAGAAAATGAAGTGTGACGGAATTCCATCAGGATGTGCAATATCCGGAATGATGAGTGAGCAAGGAAGACGCATCGACGGCAGGATTATAATAAAATCCATTGCCTGCATGCATGACCGCTCAAACGGGCTTGGCGGTGGATTTGCAGCTTATGGCATTTATCCGAAACGAAAAGACATGTACGCTTTTCACATGATGTATGATAACATGGAAGCAAAAGAAGCCACAGAAGAGTTCTTCAAGGACTACTTTAATGTGGACAAGGACGAGCCTATACCCACACAAAGGCAAAATGGCATTTCAAATCCCCCCATACTCTGGCGCTATTTCCTTGAAGTGCCCGAGAACAAGCTTGAATTCCTCACAGAAAGGGATTATGTCACGAATACAGTAATGAAAATCAATTCCGAGATTGAAGGTGCCTTTGTTGCATCAAGCGGCAAGAACATGGGCGCATTCAAAGGCGTAGGGTATCCTGAAGATATCGGCAGGTTCTACAAGCTGGAAGATTACAGCGCGTATATCTGGACCGCCCACGGCAGGTTCCCAACAAACACACCCGGCTGGTGGGGCGGCGCTCATCCATTTACCCTGCTTGACTGGTCAGTGGTTCATAACGGCGAAATCTCTTCATACGGCATCAACAAGCGTTATCTTGAGATGTTCGGCTACAAGCTTGAATTGAGAACCGACACCGAGGTTATCGCCTACCTGATTGACCTGCTCGTGCGGCGGCATAAGCTTCCCATTGATAAAGCCGTAATGTCCCTCGCATCGCCTTTCTGGAAGGATATAGACCGGATGGAACCCGAACAAAAGAAAACCGCCACATTGCTGCGGCAGATTTACGGAAGCACGCTTTTAAACGGGCCGTTCAGCATAATCATAGGGCACAGCAATGGAATGATAGGATTGAACGACAGGATTAAGCTTCGCCCAATGACCGCAGCCCGGAAGGACGATATGTTATACATGGCTTCTGAAGAGTCGGCTATCAGGGAAATTGCTCCCGACCTTGATGAGGTATGGAGCCCGAAAGCAGGCACGGCTGTAATAGGTACACTGAATGCAGAGGTGGAATAATGGAATCACAATTACCCGCAGAGTTTGCTGTGAATGTGGATCATGAAAAATGCCGCCGATGCAAGCGATGTGTGATAAATTGCAGTTTTGGGGCTATTGAGTTCAAGGACAAGGTTACCCCGAATAACAGGCAGTGCGTCGCATGCCACAGGTGTGCAACTTTCTGCCCCGAAAGCGCCATAACCATTACTGAGAACCCGCTTGACTACAAGTACGGGTACAACTGGACGCCTGAAATAAGAAAGAACATCTTAAAACAGGCCGAAAGCGGCGGCATCATTCTTACGGGCATGGGAAATCCCAAGCCTTACCCAATTTACTGGGACCATATGCTGATAGATGCCTGCCAGGTGACTAACCCGTCAATTGACCCGCTGCGAGAACCGATGGAACTGCGCACATATCTTGGAGCAAAACCTGATTGCCTGGAATTCAATAACGTGAGCCTCAAAACAGAACTTGCGCCGCAGGTGAAACTTGATATACCAATAGTGTTCGCGGCAATGTCGTACGGCGCCATAAGCCTGAATGCCCACAAGGCGCTTGCCATGGCTGCAACGCGCATGGGTACGCTGATGAATACAGGCGAAGGGGGGCTGCATGAGGATATTGCGCCTTATGCTGACAGGATTATCGTGCAGGTCGCATCAGGAAGATTCGGCGTGACGAGTAAATACCTGAACAGGAGCGCTGCGGTGGAAATAAAAATCGGGCAGGGTGCAAAGCCCGGAATTGGCGGGCACCTGCCGGGTGAAAAGGTAGGAGAGGACATCTCAAAGACCAGAATGATACCCGTAGGAACTGATGCTTTATCTCCCGCACCGCATCATGACATATATTCAATAGAAGACCTCTCGCAATTGATATATGCGATAAAAGAGGCTACCGATTATAAGAAACCCGTTTCGGTCAAGATTGCCGCAGTGCACAATGTTGCCGCCATCGCAAGCGGTATCGTGCGGGCTGGCGCTGATATTGTGATGCTTGACGGATTCCGCGGAGGAACAGGTGCGGCTCCCATGGTTATCAGGGATCATGTTGGGATACCCATCGAACTTGCCCTTGCTGCGGTTGATGAAAGGCTGAGGCAGGAAGGGATACGCAACCGAGCTTCCATCCTTGTGGGAGGAAGCATAAGGCAGAGCGCTGATGTTGTAAAAGCCATAGCGCTTGGCGCAGACGCCTGTGTCATCGGCACCGCTTCACTTATTGCGATGGGCTGCAGGGTATGCCAGAAGTGCTACACCGGCAATTGCGCATGGGGCATTGCGACGCAGAAGCCCGAACTTGTGCGCCGGCTGAATCCCGAACTGGCGGCCGACAGGCTGTGCAATCTTCTTACCGCATGGGGACATGAGATACAGGAAGTGCTTGGCTCACTCGGTATAAACGCAATCGAGTCATTGCGCGGAAGCAGGGAACGCCTGCGCGGCGTGGGGCTTCCCCAGGAGACGCTTGACATACTCGGGATCAAACATGCAGGAATAGGACAGTGATGATTGTGAAGATAGACGCAAAAGGCATGCATTACAGGCCATTGAACAAAATAATCCGCGACGCTGTAGCATCGGGTGAAAAGGAGTTCGAACTTGATAACATAGGCGGGCAGAGGTACATCGGTGCCGGAATAAATGACAGCGTTAAGATTACCATCAACGGCACGCCGGGAAACGACCTCGGGGTTTTCATGAACGGGCCGAAAATAATCGTTAATGCGAATGCCCAGGACGGCATCGCGAATACCATGAATGCGGGTGAGATTATCGTTCACGGGAACGTGGGCGATATTATCGGCTACGGGATGCGAGGCGGGAAGTTGTACATCAAGGGAGATGCAGGCTACCGTGTCGGCATCCACATGAAGGAGTACAAGAAACAGGTTCCTATCATTATAGCTGGCGGAACTGCGGGCGACTTCTTTGGCGAATACATGGCTGGCGGGATAATGATACTGCTTGGCATGAACGGAAAGAGCCCGCTTGTGGGCGACTACGTCGGCACGGGTATGCACGGCGGCGTGATGTATATCCGCGGGAAGGTTGACCCGTATCATCTAGGGAAAGAGGTTAGCTGCCTTGAGTTGAGCGAGGAGGATACGAAGCTCATCGGGTCTTATCTCAAGGAGTATTGCGAGCATTTCGGGTTTGATTTTGATGAAGTCATGAGCGGGAAGTTCACGAAGCTTGTGCCGCTGTCGATAAGGCCGTATGGGAATTTGTATGTGTATTAAGTAATACTTGCGTCTCTAAGGTATCACATTTTTTCGATAAACAGAAAAGTGCCCCTCATCAAAGCCCGGCGCTCACATGCTTCCAAAGCAACCTATTCAGCCTAAAAAAATAGATACTGTTTATAGTTGATAAATGTTTAAACTTCAATCTAAAGATGCATGACGATTGAAATCTCGTCATTTTATCAAAAGGAGTTGGCAACTCTGGCGACAATGCGGATTAATATTATAATTACGAATCGCTTTATGCAGGCTGGTAGAAATACATTGAATCAGATCAATCTTCTTACGTTGGAATTATTACTGGATATCAATGAGCAAATAAAAATCCGTGCCTCAAAAGACCCACGGATAGAATATTCCGGAAGTGAAGATTATCCGATCAAGGTTCATGAACTCAAAAAACTAATCGAATATGCCCCAAAGAACCGGGATATCCTTGAGGTAGCTGCATATTATTTAAAAAATATAATACTTCTACAGGCTTTCCCTGATGCAAACCATAGAACCGCATTGACCGCAATAGAGATGTTTCTGGAAAATAATAATCTAAATTTAGATTATACACCTGTGGAAGCTTTTGATTTTAGAAAAGAACTCTATAACTGTAGATTAATGGTCTATAAGACATATGAAGAAATGTCCACAAAAGTCTTAATAGAGGATGATAACCTGGCAAGGAATAGTGTATTTGCGTTATGCTTGAAATTCGTCAAGTCACATGCAGATATATTAACTTAATTCTATTAACACATCATATCTGCGGTCAAGAATACGATTTATTGCTTTTAACTCGAACTCTCTCTCGATATTCTTGTTTTTTGATACAACAGTTTCAGTATAATTCTTTTGATGCGGTTTCATTATTATCCTTGCAGGTCAAGTATAAAGATTCATATTATATAAATCCTTTTCCCGTTACTCCGCCAGCATCTTCCCCACGACCGCCCGAATCAACCTCTCGCTGTCTGCCTGCGAGCGTATGAGTCCGGCTTCAAGCTTATCGTAGAGGGACATGAGCTGGTCTACTCTGGCGACTATGCAGCGCGCTTTCGGGTAAAATTGGCACTCTAAATTTATATCAGTTCTGCTGTTTTCCTGACAAAGTTTTCAGCAACATCAAGTGCTTTTTCCGTATCGTATTTACTTACAGAATTCGCACGATACATTATATTATTCCGGATTATCCTGTACCTGTTGAATGCCTCAACTAATTTCTCCCCGAAATATGATAAGTAGTATTCCTCAAGAAAAGCAACAGTTGCTTCATGAGAGTACGGTTTGTATCCATTTGCTGCCATAAGAAAATGAATGCATTCCCTCATTATCTCGTAGATATCTTCGAACAAAAAAGAAGAATTATCCTCAGTAATTGATTGCGATTTTACATATTCAAGCCTTTTGGAAGCTCGTGCAATCATGGCTTTTGCCTCGCCAGGGTCTTTTGAACCCTGCCTGACAAGACCAGATTCTATGTAAAACTTCAAGGGCTTCAACTATAGCACTTCCAGATAGCCATAAAGTACGATTCCATTAGCAAGCGTATTGATAAAATCTTTCTCTTCATTTTGTATGTTGTCGATTAGATGCAGACTTATTTTTCTTTTCAGGTCAACTTCATAAATATCAAGCTGCGGATATTCTTTCATGCCGGTCATGACGGCAATATCTATATCACTTTCCTTTGTATCTTCACCCTTTGCATAACTTCCGAAAATGACTATGCATTCCGGTATCTTGTAAAAATCCACTATTTTCGATACAAGCCCGCTTGAATGGAGGGAATAGAGGTTAAGATACCTTTTAATAGCCATGAACTTTTCATTATCATAGTTCCCACGATATTCCGTTGTGACCGCAGCGCGCTCTTTTTTTACCATACCTTCAGTCTCAAGTGACCGCAAAATCTTCATTGCGCCTGTTGCTGATAGTCCAACTCTGCGTGCCACTTCTCTTAAGTGGAGGTGCTCGTTGGGTCCCTCAAAGAAAAGCTTGAGGATGCGTACTTTGTTATCTTCGGTTAACATATGTTATATTTAGTTTACAACTGTTATTTATAGTTTACGAGATATGATATAACCTAACCGTTCAAATAATTCCTTTTCGACCATGTATGCGTCGGTGATAGTCGTGGTCGTGCCTGCGTGGATCAGTTGGGGGGCGCGGGTGTGTTTGATGGATTCAAGCTGGCGGGATTCATCCCCAATGATTGGCGCTATCTAAATTATAAAAACATTTTCATAATGATATTTTAAAAAACTTTTATCAGGCAAAAATTTCTTAGGTAATGAAATTGTTTGGTCGCTATATGGTAAGAAAAATTTATTGATAGCTTCATTCTTATTGTAATCCATGAGTGTAGGAGATAATTTCATTTTATAATCTTCAGTTATAGTAATCAATCCTCTATCAAACGCTTTATCATGCAATAAATTTAGGCATAATCCATTATGAGGATTTAATCGATTTTTTTCATCCTTTGACCATGGGACAATATGACTTGCCACCAACAATTCAGGTATCGCAATCCCAGTTATGCAACATTTATTTTCATAGGATGCCAGAATAGCGGACCTAAAAAAAGTTTGATTAACTCTTGCCTTTATTATAGCTTCTCTTTCTTTACCCGCACTGGGTAAGCTATCAAGGTCTATTTTAGCGGATTTTTCAATCGGTTCGCCTTTAACTCTTGCGAGTAAAATCTCACTTTCAAAAGCTAACTCTTCCCAATTACCATGAAATTCATTCCAGATTTTTTCTTCGCCTTTACTTCCATGACTCATTCCAGCAATATTCCTTTTTTGAAGTTCAGGGTCAAGGCGGGCAAAGTTTACCAATTTAAGAGCAACTGCGGATGGGGTTCTACCTATCATTTTAGCCAAGTTAATTATTTCAGGATTTTTGGAGGTGATTTTACCAAAAGGTATTTTGCAGTATAAATTGAATGCAACAATTAATTCATCTCTGGTCCAGTTGTCTCTTGCCATTTCAGTTATTCCCTCATAAAGTTCGAACAGATTTTAATAAACATTTATAAGAGATATAACTTTCCGGAATTTTTAGAGAATCTTCAATCGCCATTCCAACCTCCCCCGCTCCACACATCCTGCGACCCGCTCCCGCCCACCCGGAAGCGGCACGTCTTCACCTCCGCAAAAAAAAGCCCCCCATCGAGCGGGCTTCGGGAGTTCGGGCTCTAATGGAATTTGCTGCTCCTGTATCGGCGCGCCGGGGATTTCATCTTTTAATCAGAGTTCGTACGAGTTCGTTCGTTGTTGGTTTTGAATAAATCCGCCGCATTTACCTTGTGGTTGCATCGGGAACATATCGGCGCGGTGATTTAATAGTTACACTGTAATAAATACTCGATACTCAAAAAAGTGTTTAGGAAAAATCCTGTCAAAAAGATACGCCAGGTAGGTTCATAATGCATCAGGTCTGCGTGAATTGCTTACTCATTAGTATCATATTTCAGGAAAATATATTTTTTTCATCCATCTCCTTCAATACCTGCTCAACCTGAATCTTCAATGCAGGCAGTTTTTCCTTGACAACTTTCCAGACAATCTCGTAATCAATCCCGAAATAATCGTGAGTAATTTTGTCTCTCATCCCCACTATATCTCGCCATGGTATGAAATTATATCTGGCTTTAACATCTCTGGGTATGTTTTTTATGGCTTCACCTATGATTTCTATCTTTTTCACAACCGCAGTTGATGTTTTATCGTCCTGTATGAACTCCCCATATTCCATCCTGCCGATAAATTCCTCAATCTTATCAATCGCATCCAGTATATCTTTTACAAAAAGTTTGTAATCTCGCTTCATATTTTGATAGCCTCGGATAAAATATGGTCTCTAAGTTCCTTTCTTATCGCCTGTTTCCTGACCACGTCAACCTTGCATTTCAAGATCCTGCGAAGCAATCTCTCTAATTTTAGCATATCAAATACATCAGGTAATTCATAGAAATCGACAAGTATATCAACATCGCTTTTCTCTGTTTGTTCCCCTCTTGCATAAGAGCCGAATATACCGATCTCCTTTATATTATATTTTTCTTCTAAAATATTTCTATGCTTCTTGATTGTATCTACGATTTCTTCAAGTGCCTTTGTCATTTTTTACCTCGATCAGGGTAATGGAACTTAAATAGCTCTCTTATTTCCTCATTCATACCGCCACTCCATCGCGTTTAATATTTGAGATTAAAGTGGTCTTTCTTTTAAGCCAGTCTTTTTCTTTTATAGGAACAAGAGATATGAGAGTATCGAATTTCAGAGATAATGAGGACACAATATCTCCTGTGCGCTCGATCTCTACGCAGGCATGGGAGAAATCTTCAAGGATTACAGCAATATCTATATCGGAATCGCCTCTTTGTTCACCCCTCGCATAAGAACCAAAAAGCATCATACTCTTGAGGTTGCTTCCGTACCTGTTTCGCAGCTCTTCCTTCAGCTCTTGAAGGATGTCTTTAATAGGTGATTCAGTTCTAGTTTTCTTGAGATTCCTTGTTTTCATTTAAATCACTGTTCTTTTATGAATAGTGTTTTACCCTATAATAGCTTGCTATGGATATTACAGGCTCCGCACCCGTCTTCGGTATCCACGCCTTCAAGCGCCACCCCCGCCCCTCTGCACCGCCCGGAAGCGGCACGTCTTAAAGTCTGCAAGGAAAAACCCCCATCCTATCAATGTGAGTGAGTCATCCTGCACCTGACGATGCCCCGGCGCGGCGGAGGGGAATATTTTGTCAATCTTCAAATATTATAACTATAATTTATAAAATGTAAATTTCAGCAGGGTTAAAATTATAGATTGTATAAAAAGAGATCTGGTTTCTAATTTTGACCTATTTTCAGAACCCGCCCGTGCTCATCAATCTCCCCTCTCTTGATGCGCGTGCTGGATATCGGTAAACCGTCATCTGCAAGAACATAATCCACCAGCACGATTTCTATTAGCCCCAATTTTTTCTCCCCGCGTATCTTGTTTATCTTCAATCCGATAGGATGTGTCTCCGGGGATACAACAAGATAATCAAAATCATCACGTATTGTCGGGCCGTACGGGTCTTCAAGCCTCACAATTACAGGAGCTATTCCCTGCTTTTGGATAAATCGCAAGACTTCATTGTAGCGCGACTGGTAATCAACCACTTCATGAACCTTGTTCCTTGCCAGTGAATCCGAGGTCAGCCCCACTAGTAATTCACCACCGCGGCTCAATTCAACAGCTTTCATCAACAGGGCTTTATGACCGTCATGAAGTGGGTCAAAAGTCCCTCCGACTGCTACACGCGCCATATTCGCAAAATTGAACTGGCAAACGATAAGAGTATCTTTTAATATCTCTTATGCGATTTGAGGGGGTATGATAAATATCATGCGACAGGTATGCAAAGCATTCCTGAACACCGCATAAAGCGAGGTGTCAGTTTATGAGCGACGAGACAATACACTGGGCAGATGTTATAGCAGAAAATGTACTTGCACGGGGAAAAAAGCACACCGTAGCCTCAGGCATCACGCCTTCGGGGCCCATCCACATTGGCAATATGCGAGAAGTGGTCACGGCAGATGCGGTTTACAGGGCGCTTTCGGACAAGGGCGCAGATGTGCGCTTGATATACATCGCGGATACCCTTGACCCACTTCGAAAAGTCTATCCTTTCCTTTCAAAAGATTATGAAGCACATGTGGGAAAGCCGCTTTCCGAGATCCCATGCCCCTGCGGCGGTCATAAAAGTTATTCCGAACATTTCCTTCTCCCTTTCATTGATGCGCTGCACACCCTGGGAATCAAGCCGCAGGTTTACCGGGCTGATGAACTCTATAAAGAGGGAAAATACGTTGAAGCGATAAAAAAAGCCCTGCTAAACAGGGATGCCATAGCCCGAATCCTATCTGAAGTTTCAGGGCGGGAGCTTGAACCTGACTGGAGCCCGTTCAATCCTTTTTGCAAAGAATGTGGACGGCTTAGCACGACGAAAGTTACAGGGTTTGACATTGAAAAAGAGACAATCGATTATGTCTGCAAATGCGGCTCGCAGGGCACTGTGTCCATGAAAGGCGGCGGGAAACTCAACTGGCGCGTTGATTGGCCTGCGCGGTGGCCTATATTCGGCACCACGGTTGAGCCGTTCGGTAAAGACCATGCCACGGCAGGCGGTTCATACGATACAGGTAAGAGAATTGCCCGCGAAATATACGATTACGAGCCGCCGTACCCGATAGTGTATGAGTGGATAATGCTGAAAGGCAAAGGCGCCATGCACTCGTCCACGGGTCTTGCTATCTCGATAAACGAGATGCTTGAGATTGTGCCGCCTGAGGTCCTGCGCTACCTGATTATAAGGCAGAAGCCCGAAAAACATATTGAATTCGATCCCGGACTTGCTTTCCTCAATCTTATTGATGAGTACGACCAGGTAGAAGGGGATAAAAGGGCATATCAGCTTTCAAAGACCGAAGGCACAGAACCTTCCAAGATTCCTTTCAGGCACATGGTGACTGCCGTACAAATCGCAGATGATCGGGGTTTTGATTACCTTCTCACCGTTCTAAAGCGCACGGATTATGATACATCGGATATAGCCGCAATCAGGCAGAGGGCGAACAATGCAAGAAACTGGCTCCTGAAGTATGCGCCCGAGTTTGTGAAGTTCAAAGTGCAGGAGATGATTCCGCCGCAGGTTAAGAGTTTCACAAAAGAGCAGAAGCTTGCGCTTACCATCCTTGCCGACCAGTTTGAGCAGGGCATGACAGGGCAGGAAATCCATGATAATATGTATAAGGTGGCAGAGGAAGCGGAACTCGACGGGAAGAAGATTTTTGAGACTGTTTACCTGGCGCTTCTGGGGCTGAAGTCGGGGCCGAGGGCGGGGCATTTCCTGGCGTCGCTTGATAAGGATTTTGTGGTGAAAAGGTTTAAAGAAGCAAGTCTATAAAAAGACATTTGGATTTGGCGTTATTTCCTCAGCACCTCAAACAGCATGAAAATCCCGATTATCAGCACTGCGGCAGCCCATATCGAAAAATCGGGAAGCGCATAATATTTCGCTGCACCAAAGAGCAAACCCAGTGCACCAAGCCCGATGGAAAACTTGCTGATATTGAGATTCCATATAATCCGAAGAAGGTTTAATAAAAGCAGGATCCCGCCGCTTCCTGCATATATGAGCGCCCATTCCTGGGTATTGTCTAATCTATTCATACTCCCAAGAATCCAGCTTCCTCCAAGTAGTATGAAAAATAAAGCCCACGAGAATTTAATAAGTTTCAGGTTCAGCATATGCTTCGCTAGGAGAGCCCTTTCATCCATCACGACTTCTACTTTTACCATGTAGCTTCCCAATATGCGGCTTAAAGTTTAAACATTACCCTATTAATCCGTATTTCAATACATAACATTGATAAGAAGTTAGATTCATTTACGGCGCAGGTGATAATATGAGTGAATGTTTCCTTTGCCATACTGCTATTGAACCCGTTAATGATTCCGAAATAGAAGGCGTCGAACTATGCGTTGACTGTTGCGAAAGAATGGACGCTGTTGTAAGAGATTACCTGACCTCAAGTCCCGGAGGTATGGAACTTGTTCTTGATATAATTGCAGACGACCTCTCAAACCCTGAAAGCAAGTTAAGAGATAGCTTCAAAGATGTTATCAAAGAAGTGATGTCAGAAAAGTAAAAATTCAGGGGATTGAGTAGAACATCCTGCCGATAAGCATTACTATCAAAAATATGATAACTATAAGTAAGCCGATAATTATATCGTCTTTCTCAAAATTTATGTCTTTCATTTTTTAATCACCAGGACTTCTATTCTTTATTTATGGTATATATATTCATCTAAATAATAATTTTATAAAAAGTTAAAAATGAGGAGCTAATCCTTTATTCAATTCTTTTTTATACCTGTTTTTGGCGATGCTGACCATATCTCTCGGGATAGAATGTTTGTTAATCGCCAGGTGATTTTCAATTATCTTTAATTCATTCTGGTAAGAGGAAGCGATTAATCCCGCATATTCCAGGCCGTCGCTGGTCAGGACATACTCATATCGCTGCTGCCACCTGCCCTTTTTCTCAAAATAACGCAGGTCTTCATCCACCATTCCCATTGCCACAAGAAGCTGGATATCCTCAAAAAGCTTATCACTGTACGGGAAACCGTAGCGGTTATGGAACTTATAATCGAACAGGTTGCGCAGCCGGTCTATTTTTTCAAATTCCCTCACAAGGCGGTATATGAGGTTGATATTTCGAAGCCTTGGCATTGTTATTCTTCCTTCCGCTTCTTTGCTGAACAACCTGTGCGCGCTGTAGAATATGAGAAGAAGCCCTTCGATGGGCAGGTTGTTCTCATTCCTGATAAAGTGCAAAAGTTTCGGGGACAGGCTCTCTATACCGAGCAGGAAATCGTGTGACGCCTGGGATAGCGAGGAATCATCCTCGTGCCTTGAAAAAATGCACAGCGATATCTGGCGCGAAATCGCCCTGACAAGACCGTTAGCAAGAGCCGATTCGTCATAGAAAAATCCTTCTTCTTCCCCGAGTTTCACCCGCGTGCTTTTGGGGATTCCGCCTGCAACATCAAGGTCTATGAGCACAGGAGCGCCGTACTTTTTCGCAAAACGCTTTGCAAGCTCATCTTCAAACATCTTCCTGGCAACGCCGTTCCTGGCAATGGTTGAAAGCGCCATTCTCGTCAGTGGATTGAGGTTCTTGTGTGTAAAACGCGCAACTGCATTGCAGATGTATGCGTTTCGCAGGTTTAAGATTAGTTTTTTGGAATTCTCATCGCCATTTGATTCTATAAAATTCAAAAGGTCGCTGTCTATGTATGAAATGAAGAATTTCGCCATAATTGACCTGACATCGTTCCCCGATTTCTCATATAAGCCAAGTGCCTTCTCAAGAGCATGTAGAAGCATCACCCTCGCCCCCTGAGTTTTCGGATTATGGATTATAGCGGAATAATGATGCGCCCTTGCAATCAGCATGGATTCAGCTGCCGTGAGCGCCATATCCTCATCGTAACTCTGCGAGCCCCCGAGTATTACCCTTCCGTCGTATAGCGACATGCTTCCTATAATCTGGTCAAGGTCCACAAGCCCGAGAGAGACGCCCGTGTGGTATGAATCACGAAGCAGGAAATCAATCCTGTCAGCGTCTATGTCGTTTGAGATTATCTGAGCAAGATAGGGCTTCAAAACCCCATCAACATCGCCTATTGCCATCCGGGCAATCTCTTCAAAGAACGGCGCGCCTGCATGCGCTGCAATTTCGGGTTTTGTATGGAATGAATTTGATATTATGTGTTTCGTGAACATCTCGTGGTTCAGGAATTTTTTGTCATTTATCACTGGCTGGTATAACGGGTTTCTCTTAAGGACGCTTTCCACCACATGCGAGAATGCGCAGTGCCCGACATCATGGAGCAGGGCTGCCATCCTGATTTTTACTATTTCCTCCTGCGACAGACCCAGCGCCTTTGCCATTTTATCTGCGATAAACAGCGTCCCAACGCTGTGCTCAAAGCGCGTATGGTTGGCGCCTGGAAAAGCAAGGTCGGCAAGACCGAGCTGCTGGATGCGTCGCAAGCGCGCCATCTCCGGAGTGTTGATGATGAGCTGCTCAAGCTCGCTTATTTCCACACGACGGTAGATGGGGTCTATGATTGAGGGCATGATGATGTTAGATTGGATTGGGGAAGTATTAAAATGAATCTGTATCATTTTCGAGTATCATGGGGATTTAACTGCTCTGTTCAAGATGACATAATGGACTTGTCAAGGTTCTCGTCAGCCAGAAGCTTCACATGCAGCCTCCGCCAGAAAGGGCATTTGCATGATTCGGGGGCGCGGTTACATCGCTGTGTCTGACCATATTACCACAGATTGCTTTCGATTCGTATTGGAGGCTATAAATATTTCCGCAAGTTTCGACATCATCATTTTCCCTGAAAACAGGCTTTATTACCTAAAATCAGGGATTAATCCCTAAAAAATAGGAAAATTATTTAAATGCAGAAAACAAAGATTAACTAAATGGAAAACATAATCGGAACAAAGACATCTATTAAGATACTCTCCTATTTATTAAAAAACCCTGTAAAAGAGTTTAAGGAAATAGAGCTGGTAAGCAAGAGCAAAGTCGGGAAAGGCGCAGGTGCGGTAACTATTAACAGATTACATTCATTAAACATAATAAAAATAAAAAAGGTTGGAAAAACAAAAATAATATCATTGAATTCCATATATCCTGTAACCTTTTCTTTAAGAGAGCTTTTTGACAAGCATAGATTCCTCACATTGCCCGAAAACAGGATTTCAGCTATTTCACTTTTAAGGGAAAGAATCTACAATCAGTCTAAGGCGATTATTCTATTCGGTTCTTTAGCTGCCGGAACTTTTGATGAAAATAGCGACATAGATTTGCTGATAATTACAGAAAATGAAGACTATGTTAAGACAGCAGGGAAAGAGGTTCATGACCTGACCGGAGAAAACATAAATATTCACTTTCTA
Organism: Candidatus Methanoperedens sp.; assembly: GCA_041491305.1. Taxonomy (GTDB): domain Archaea; phylum Halobacteriota; class Methanosarcinia; order Methanosarcinales; family Methanoperedenaceae; genus Methanoperedens. The sequence continues at coordinate 3,108 of JBGPUU010000042.1, read as the reverse complement.
AAACCCGAAGATGCAAATAAGGAATTCAAAGAAAATGACCTCATAAGAACCGCGCTCATAAATGGCGTTTTAGTTTATGGCGGGGACTATGTGCGGGAAATCATGAAGCAGCCTGGAGACCAGAAAGAATTGAAGTTTTTAAAAGAAAGAATAAATGCTGCATGGAGAAATTACACAAACGGGGATTACGACTCTTCTAAAGAAATAATCAGGGCAGTATCTGAAAATATGGCATTTTTTGCATGTAAACTGGAGGGAACGGAGGCTCTCTCAAGAAAAGATGCCCTAGCTAAATTAAAAAAATCAAACGAATATAAAGTCCTGGGCAGCATAGGCGAACTTGAAATAGAAAATGCGCTGGAAATATTGGAAGAGCTCTATAATAAACTCTTCAACAAATTAATACTGAAAGGTGAAGGCATTGAAAGACGAATTAAAAAATGAGATTATTGAGGATTTCAGCCGGGCTAAGAATGCGCTTGTTTCTGCAAAGAGAAACTTCGAAGAGGGCGACAGGCTTACCGCAGCAAATAGAGTATTTGTAGCGTGCGAAAATGCGGTTTATGCGTGTATGAAACTGAAGTTCGGAGGAACAACCATATCAAGAAAACGGATTCTATTGAATATGGAAAGCGTTAGCCCATTGATGATGGAACTGTATGAACGTTCTTATGACCTGAGGGTTCAAGCTGATTATGGAAGAAAAAGCAGGATTGTGGAATTCAGTAAAGAGCGCGTGGAAGAAATTATCAAGAAAGTGGAGAAGCTCATCTTTGATATCGAGAAAGAACTGAAAAACTCTGGAGTGCTGTAAAAATAAGCCATGAACTTCACTTAATTGTCTGTATATGAAGTTTGCCTTATAGTAAAATTTGAGTGAGGAGAGTAAGCCCCTTTATGTTTAGCGCAAGGAGCGAGTGCCCCTGTAGCGCTTGTGCAGCATTCAGCTATGCGCCGTACTCGGACAGGTCTGGACTGCCCTTTTAGTCCTATTTCGGCTTGCACCCGCGTGGATTCGCCGTTCCATCCGCATGCGCATGACCTCATTCTTACAAAATCATCGCATTACTGCGCAGCGGTATCGTTTCTGTTCCAGAGCCAGGATTCTCACCCTATGCCCTTAACAAGCATCCGCGGTCCAGAAGGTGAGGGGACTTTCCTCAGCGTTGCCGCCGGAAGCCGCCCTTCCTCTCTCACTTCCTATTCAGCGTGTTACGGTTTATATTTACCGCCGCAGAAGGAATCCTGAAAACTCTCCCTTAAACGCTTCAGGTATCACTTCCACCGTTGCCACTCTTGCATATTCCGGTCCTTTCCTGCACCACTCTACCATTTTTTCAACCTTTTCCTCTTCCCCCTCAAAGACAGCCTCAACCCTTCCATCCTGCAGATTCCTTACCCAGCCTGAAAGACCGAGCTCATCTGCCTTATTCTTCGTGCTTGACCGGAAGAATACTCCCTGAACCTTACCGGAAACAAAAACATGAACCCTGACGTTCATTTCCTGATAGAGTTCCTGATAGAGTTTAAAATAAAAAAAGGTGACCGGGCTATAGAAGCCCCGATCTCTGAAGCAGCATCAAATCCTCGGTATTCAGTTTCTCGCCAAGCTTGAACTGGTTATAAACCTCTTCGGCTTCCTTCTTGGCCTGCTCCCTGATGGATTCATCCTTGCTTTCTTTTGTCTTTCTCTTCATTCCTATTATTACTTTATTGAGTTCGCGGATTTCCTTCTGGGTCTGGATGAATAACCTGTGCTGCTCATCCGCCGCTTCCTGGGCTTTCACAAATTCCTTGTGCGCCGCATCCGAATCCGCCCGCACAGCATCGGCTTCCTTAAAAATCACAATCATCTTATCATGATGCTGCTGCGCTGCGTCTGCATACTCTTTGACTTTATTATGATGTACTAAAGCTTCATCACGCAGGGATTGGGCTTTTTCAAGTAATGATTTTAATTCAGTATTTCCTTCAAGCTGCTGTTTTCTTTGTTTCAGCTCGTCGGTCAATCTAGCAATGTTATCAACAAGTTCCCGCTCTTTTGCAGGGGTCATTACCTCTGTCTGCTGCTTAAACTCCAGAGCATCGATTTCTCTTTTTAATTCTTTAAGTGATGGCCCGTCGCCAAGATTCATGCCTTTTCGTATCTTATCGAGCTCAGCGTAAATTTTATTGGCATCATCATTTAATTCATCGCGTTTGAGTTTAGCCTCAGCAACTTTTTCGTTGTTCTCATCGCGAAGCTTTTTAAGTTGTTGCGCCTCGTCAATCAACTCTTTTGTGCGCTTATTTAAATCGTTTCTCTTGCTGGCGCACTTACTTGCTTCCAGGTTGAATTCATTTCTTTTGTTCTTATACTCTTCCGACTTATCTTTCAAGTCCGCTTTTCTGTCCTGTAACTCATTTAACAACCTATAGTCCTCCTTTTCCAACACCAGTTGGGGGTTATGCATTTCATAATGCACTGTACAGTCCCGGATAACCCGGAACAGCCTTTCGGCATCATTCGGACTCGTTATACCTTGATAGGAGACTCTAATTTCATAATCACTTGAATCCTAAAAACAATCCTGAAATAATTATGTCTTAGACTGCTCCGATTCACTGTATAAAGAGTGAATGATTTCTCCTCATTCTATCACATGCCTTTTAACCTTTTCGGACAAAAAATGAATTTGTAGAGTACGAAGTAAACTATTATTCTGCCTGGATTATTTTGCCTTGATTTCCACGCTTAAAATCTATAATCGCAACTATCTGAATTTAAAAAATCAAAAAAAATTAATACGCGGACATCCCCTGGAGAGAGGACAGCCGCTGGATGCGTTTTAGCATGTTGGGGTGGGTGCTCAGTATTTCCATTATTTTATCACTGGTTTTTACTTTAATCGGCTTTGTCTGAAGCGCCCTCAATTCATTCGCATCGATTGTCCCGCTTCCGTCAAGGTCAATCTGGGACAATTCCCTGATTTCACTGCCTGCGCGCGAAGGGTCGGTTGCGAAAAACGCCTTCATGCCTTCGACCTGTTTTAAAGAATCTTTTGATACTCTTGCACTGCCATAGACGAGTTTGTAAAGAGCTGAAGCAAGGTAATGCGGCTGGTTCCC
>JBGPUU010000041.1:0-21566 GCA_041491305.1 Candidatus Methanoperedens sp. | reverse complement strand
GAGAAAAAAGTGACACCCTATGGAAATGGTGCCAAGATAGATGCTCAAAAAAAGCACATAGGTAAAAGAGTCTTCGTTATTGTTCTAAAGGACTGATTGTTAGAATGGAGGAGGTATGTCTTTCAATTTTGTCCCACAGCCGTCATAGGCGAATTCCTCAAAGAGTCTTCCCAGAGCTTTTCGAAGGTTGTGCTTGTGCTCTGCCAGGGCCTCCGAGTTCTCATAGACCTCGCGAATTTCGCATTCTGTGCGGTCGCTGCTAAGGAACCAGTCATACTGGAGTGTTCCCGTGTCCTTCTCTTTAGTCTGCCTTATACATTCAGCAGCTTGTTTCTTGAATCCCTCTAACTTACCCTTCCGGATCTTCATCCGGGCGCTTACGTGTAGTTTGTTCATTTATTTTCACCTTCTTTTTTTATGATTGTCTTCAACTCAGGAATTGAAATGCCTAAATCTATTACACCGAATTTGCCCGCGACCCTCAGGATTTCGCCTTCGACCATCGAAATCTCATCGGCTTCCAGGGTTCCTCCGAACTCGAATTCCTCCTTGTAGTCGCATCTGATTTTGAGGTCTTTTATCATGTTTGGCTTCAGGGTCACATAGAATGCAATTTCGTGTCCGACCATTTTTTTGTCACCAGGGGAAAAATGGATTTGGAAATGCTTAAATAAAATCTGGCACGAATGTAGAGTTAGAAATAGGAATGTAACAAAGGTTACATCAATGTAACAAGGAAACACGATGAAAGTCTACGAGCTATTTACGGAATTATCTTCAGAAAACAGGATTGGTATACTCCAAACCCTTGATGAAAAACCGATGACATTCACCAGCCTGATAAAAGAAGTTGACATGAATTCGACAGAGGCATCAAGACAACTTTCAAGATTAACAGAAAGTCAGCTGATTGAGAAAAAGGGGGACGGGAAATATTATAATACACTCTTCGGGAAACTGGTTTTATCCAGCATATCAAACCTGGACTTCATATCTGAGAAATCAGGATACTTCCTTGAACATGATACTGCACCGATTCCACCCGAACTTCTAAGACAAATAGACGCCCTTTCTACAGGAGAGATAATAACAGGTGTCTACAATATTTTAAATACCCATGAAAAATTAGGCGATGGTATAAAGAGCTACATGTGGTACATGTCGGATGATTTTCCCAGGCACCATCTGCCCAATATCGAAAAGAAATTGGAAGAGGGATTGGAAATCAGGGTAATACTTCCAAAAATCATGTGCTCTGCTAAGCCATTTACCTCGCAGCTTAGCGAAAAAAACAGGAAAAGGCTGGAGATCAAAGTATTGGACGAGACCAAGATATCTATAATCGCCAGCGATAAATTTTGCATGCTGGAACTACCTGGACCTGATGGAAAGATTGATCACAATACTGCCATCTTCGGCGATGACGACCGATTCAGGGAGTGGTGCAAAAAGCTCTTCCAGTACTACTGGGCAAAATGTTACCCTTGTAGCTGAAAAATTCTCACTAAAAAATGAAAGCCATCTTAAATAAATTAAAAGGCGGTGACTTACGTTCAAAAGGCAAGTCGGAAGAAGTTGTTGCAGATATAGTGAAGGAACCATTCCTATTTAGCGAAGTTTTTGAGGGGATGATAAATGATGATCCGGTAGTCAGAATGAGAGCTGCTGATGCCATTGAAAAAGTATCAAGATTGCACCCTGAATATCTTAAAGCATATAAGCAAAGGCTGATAAACGAAGTATCTAAAATTGAACAGCAAGAAGTGAGATGGCATGTTGCTCAGATGTTTTCCTGTTTAGAGCTTAACAGCAAAGAAAGAGAATTAATCGTTGATCTACTATTTTCCTGGATTGAAGAAAGCAATAGCAATATCGTTAGAGTAAACTCCATGCAGACCTTGTCAGACATGGCTGAAGAAAACAGGGAACTAAGATTGTCAGTTCTTGAAAAGTTAAAAGAAATAGTACAAATTGGAAGTCCCTCTATGATAAGTAGAGGGAAAATGCTAATCAAAAAGCTAAAAAATTTATAGAGAAATTTAAGGATGAGCTTGAGAAAAGAGGAAGAAAAAGTGACCGGGAAATCTATTATTATCATCGGGGCAGGCCTCGCGGGTCTTTCCACAGGCTGCTATTCACAGATGAACGGTTATCAAACCCAAATATTTGAGCATCATGCCGCGCCTGGCGGAGTGGCCACAAGCTGGAAACGCAAAGGCTACACAATCGATGGCGGAATTCATTTCCTGATGTGTCACAAGCCGGGTCAATCGATATATGAATTATACCGCGAACTGGGCACCGCTCAATCCAATCGTTTCCTTGATATGACTTCCTACTGTCGTTTCATTGATGAATCCAGCGGGCGCAGCGTAGAGATCACCCGGGATTTAGACCTCCTGGCAAAGGAGTTAAAAGCAATCTCGCCTGCCGATTCACGTTTCATCGATGACCTGATAGCCGGCGCCCGGGCCATGCAGGGAACCGATATGGGGGATATGGGCATGAGCCAGCCCCGGGAGCTTTTGGGCTTCCCGGATAAGCTCAGGCAGATGTGGAAGATGCGCCGGTTTTTTAAATACTTCACAGGCAAATATGCCAAATCCGCCGCAGATTACGGGAAATCTATTCATGACCAATGGCTGCGCTATATCTTTGAAAACATGTTTCTGCCGGAGGTGCCGGTCTGGTTCATCCTTATGCTCCTTGGACTGCTGGCGGACGGGCAGCTGGCGCTGCTGGAGGGGGGATCGCTTGACTTTGTCCTTCCTATCGAGAGGCATTACAGGAACCTGGGCGGGCGGGTGACTTACGGGGCTACAGTAGAGAAGATCCTTGTGGAAAACGACAGGGCTGTGGGAGTGCGTCTTGCTGATGGCAGCGAGCACCGTGCAGATATCGTGGTCTCTGCCGCTGACGGATACAGCACAATATTTGGGATGCTGGATGGACGCTATGTGGACGCGGAGATCGAGAAGCGTTACAGGAACTGGAAGCTGACCCGTCCCCTCGTTATGATAAGCTTCGGAGTTGCCCGTGAATTCAAAAGTGAATCAAGCCTGAATATCATAAAACTGGAGCACCCATTCACAACAGGCAGTAAAGCTATTGATGGGATTACTGCCCGGATTTTCAACTACAGCGATGGGTTTGCTCCGCCGGGTAAGACCGTGGTCCAGGTAATGTTCGAGACTGAATGGGACTGGTGGAACGAGCTGCAAAAGGATCGACCTGGCTACGAAGCTGAAAAAGAGCGAGTTGCCAATCAAGTGCTGGAGCGGCTTGAAGCGCGCTATCCCGGTATCTCGTCGCAAGTGGAGATGGTCGATGTTGCCACACCTTACACGTGGTGGCGCTATACCCGCAATTATAAAGGAGCCTATGAGAGGTGGCTGATGTCTTCGGAAATAATCAATTCCCAAATAAAAAAGACCCTTCCCGGTCTTTCGAATTTTTATATGGCCGGCCAGTGGGCAACCCCGGGCGGGGGAGTTGTATCAAGCTTATACTCTGGCCGCCATGTAGTACAGATACTCTGCCACCGGGATGGGAAGCCATTTTCGGTTGTGGCTCCATGAGTTGAAATAAAATCTGACTTTGAGCAGGAAGTATTGGGTAAAAAATAAAATTCTATCTCAACCATTTCACTTCAGGCTCAGTTCTTTTGGGCATTACGTTTTCACTTCGAGGATAACCGAATATCAACGGTGCAACCGCTTTATAGCCCTGGGGCGCTCCAAGCTCTTTCAATATCTTTTCATCCATGAGAGCAGGCATCACAAGCCCTATCCAGCAGCTTCCGATACCTCTGGAATGAGCTGCAAGCATCATGCTCTGTGCAGCCATCGCGCAGTCCCAATCTGCAGTAACTGATTTTTTATTTCCGAGGATTATTACAAGCGACGAAGCATTGTAAAACAAGTTGCTGCCCTTTGTTTTGAGAAAAGAAATGAAACCGGGTGCTTTATTGGGATTATTTACAATCTGTTCAGCAAGCGGTATCATCGCCTTTTTACCGTCTTCAGAGAGCTTGTTAATCACTTCTTTGTTTTGTATCACTAAAAAGCTCCATGGCTGCATATTCATACCCGATGGGGCATATCTGGCACAGTCTATCAGGAATTTTATATCCTCATCGGATACGGGATCTTCCTTATAATCCCGTACACTTCGCCTTGTTTTGATAATGTCAATTACGTCTTTCAAAATTATTCACCTTTATTTGACTTCGCTTAATCCCGGTTATTCTATTTTCTTCCCTGTACCCTGATACTAATTACAGACTTCCCGATTTCTTTAACTTCATCTATCGGAACTTCGAATTTCTCAATAATTGCTTTCCCAACCGGGTCATTAGACAAAAACTCAACCGGGAAACTCGTTTCTTCAAGCACCTGAACATCCCTGAAGCCTGCATTTTTTATTGTTTTTAAGTATTCATCTTTCATCATTGCACCTGCAACGCAACCGATATAAGCTTCGATGGATTCCCTGATGGATTCGGGAAGTTCCTTTAACAGCGCGATATCTGATATAATCAGCCTGCCGCCAGGCTTTAGCACCCTGAATGCTTCTTTAAAGACCCTGCTTTTATCGGGTGCGAGGTTGATGACGCAGTTTGAAATGACGACATCAACGGAATTATCCGCCGCCGGCAGATTCTCTATCTCCCCGAGCCTGAACTCCACGTTTGTGTAATTCCCTTTTCTTGCATTGTCCCTTGCCCTGTCAATCATATCAGGGGTCATATCCACACCGATGACTTTTCCTTCTTTCCCAACTCTTTTGGCTGCAATGAAACAGTCAAACCCTGCACCTGAGCCGAGGTCGAGCACGATTTCCCCTTCTTTTAACGAGGCAAGAGCTATGGGGTTCCCGCAGCCAAGACCAAGATTTGCGCCTTCGGGCACTGAGCTTAGCTCTTCATCGCCGTATCCTATTCGTTTGCCGATTTCTCCTGCGATACTGGCACTTCCGCAGCATGATGCGGAAGGTGAGTAACAGGAGCCTTCGTCCCTGGCTATGCTGCCATATTTTTCCCTTACTACTGTCTTTATTTCCTTTTGTTTCATTTTGATACCTCCTTTATTTCTCCAGTATATCCTTCATCACAGGTCCAAGCATCCCCTTGACGATCTCTGCGAGCTCCTCGACCTTGATCAAAGAGATACAGTAAACTTCGCCGTCCTTTTCCCAGCTTATAACAGCCAGCTTATCCCCGGCATGAATTTTTGCTTTATCTCTTATCTCTTTGGGAAGTACAGTTTGTCCCCTGTCATCTACTGTTATTACGGATTCAACCTTGCAGCAGCCCATATTTGCAGGAGGGCAGCAGGATTTGGTTTCATCTTTCTTTGCCATTTTATCACCATGAATTCCAAATTGTATTCTGAATATTTAACCTTTTCTGATAAATCAGAATAAACTGAAAATTCCGCTAAAATCCGGGACTGAAGCAAACATCTGAATTAAAAGTTATACTTATCGCAAAAATTTCCGAAACATCATCGCCTCAACTTTGCTTATATCGAGATGCCTGACCAGCATCTTAATATCGCTTTCGTCAGGCGTTCTGGCGGGCAGCATCGTTTCACCCCTGTAGAAAATCAACCCGCCTTTCATATTCGCACCCACAAAACCTTTAGCCTTTCCCCTTATTATCAGGGTTCCTCCCTTCATGTATGCTCCCGCGAACTCTCCGGTATTATTTACAATTAACATACCTCCCCTCATGAGCACGCCCGTGTTCATGCCAGCGTCGCCTTCCACGCGCACGAACCCTTGCTTCATCAGTATGCCTGTGCTCATGCCCGCATCCCCTTCCACTGTAACGGTCTTATCAGCTTCAAGCCTCGCCGCAATAGTATCCCGGATTATTCCATCCTTCAGGAACAAGTCATCTCCACTAAAAACATTGAGAGGAAGAATTTCATCCTTTAATCTCCCATGCAATAAATTTGTAATCGACATGAACTTTCGGTAATCAGCGCGGTCAGACTTTACCTCAACCACATTGCCTATCGGTTGTTTGACACTGCCATTTACATATATAGCTCCTGTTACCATGCTGATGCCCATCCGCGTATCAATATCGCCGTCCACGATTATCGAGCCAACATCAATGGGTCTGCCGGTCCCGCCAAAGAATTTCAGGTCAACACCGAGGCTGCTCCCAAGCCTGCGGCCGACATTCCCCTTAATATAAACATCCTCTCCCCTTTTCAAACACGAGACAAGGTCTTCATAAATATAAGACGTACCCTTCTGGTGCGGGATAATACCTGAAGGCGAAAGGCGCTCTCCCATATGCTGCCAGTAAAAATCATATGTAAAATCACACAGGCAGTCAACTGGCTGGATTAATTCAAGAAACATGTCTGAATAATTCTCTCAAAAGTACATGATATTTTGCAGGCGAAGTTATATCTGATAAAGCACAACATATTATTTGGGAAGTGGTTGTGCTGTTTACGTCTGTACGGATGAGTAAATTATATGCCGTTGTTCTAAAAGACAAAATAGGCTCGGTAATATGTGCGCTTGGTGATACCGGAGCATGCCATTTCATAGAAAAAACCGGCTCAAAACTTGATTTTTCGAAAAAGAAAAAACTGATTGCTTCAATTGAACGGTGCATTGATGAAATCTTATTCAAGATTCCGGTGAGGGGGCCGTTGAAAATAGAGATTGAAATTTCAAATGATGCCGATTTATTGCTTTATGACCTGGCAAAAGATGTAATTTCCCAAGAAGAAATAACTGCCGGCAGACTGATAAATTTTAAAAAAACCTTGTTCTACCTGAAGTCAGTTTACAGCGTACTTGAGAATTTTGAAGAGACTCATTATACCTACATTTTTGAGGCATGGGTGCCCCGGAAGTATCAGGATATAGTTATTGCTTCTATTGAAGAGGCATCTAACGGCGGTTGCTCTGTTTATTTTTCGGCCCCCGAATTCGGGGAGACGCCGCCGACAATGCTTTCGAATCCTGCAATGATGAAGCCATTTGAAAAGCTTGTTAAATCTTATGGCCTGCCATCTTATTACGAAATCGATCCCACCTGGATTCTTTTTGCAACATTTCCATTGATATTTGGAATCATGTATGGAGATGTCGGTCATGGAATAGCTCTGTTTTTGCTAAGCTTTGGACTTTTATTGTCCGGGAAAATGTTTAAAAGTGTTGCCGGATTTAAAGAATATGCCCCGATACTGTTAAGCTGCTCGATTTTCTCAATTTTTTTCGGTTTTCTATATGGTGAAGTATTCGGATTGAAAATCACACCGCTCTGGTTAGACCCATCTAAGAATATTGAATATTTTCTGATATTATCTGTATGGACAGGAGTTTTGCATCTTGTCTTCGGGCTTATCCTTAATGCCATAAACCTCTGGAAAAACAAAAAATATCTCAGGGCAATATTCAAGATCCAGTGGATTATTTTTTCAGGAAGCAGTATCCTGTTTATAACGACTTTCCTGTCCGGGGAATTTTTCGTGCTTATCGAAGGTTTCCTGGTGCTAATGCTTTTCCCGATGGCGGGTATGGTTATCGGGGGTATGCTGATAAATTCGATTGAAAGAATGGGCAGCTTCAGAGGCGCATTTATTCCTGTATATCTTGGTCTCAAATATGCCATGCACCTGATGTCGTATATGCGTCTTTTAATAATGGCGCTGGCGCATTCCACGATAAGCGCTGCCGTTATTGTAATCAGCGGGTATTCCGCGGTTTCACTGACGATTGCCGGCTTTATCACCTTTGTCCTGATTATTGTCGTTGAGACTTTTCTGGTTTTCATCCAGACCATCAGGCTTCACTGGGTAGAGTGGTTTTATCTGTTCTATAAAGGAAAGGGAACGGAGTTTAAGGCTTTTAAACTGCTGCCCCAAACTATTTGAACTTTTTTAACAATCTTTCATAGAACCCGTTATCCTTATTTTTCCTCGCTAGGCGCTCTACTATAAGTTCAGGCGTGCTGCGCGCCAGGTAATTATATCGCGGGTTCCTGTCAACTATAAGATTCAGGTGTTCGTCAAGTCCCTTCGCTTCGATACCATCAACGCGGATACTGTGAGTTGTATTCTTGAGTATTGATTCTGCAAGGTGGCTCACAAAAACCCCAAGCCCGTTATTGTCATCCAGTTCCTCAAGGATGCCCGATATTATTTTGGCAGAAGCTCCCGGTTCCGTTATGGATTCCATCTCGTCTGTAAGCACAATCTTTCTTTTATTGTTCGCCACAGCAGAGAAATCCTTAATCGTAGTCTCAAAAGCACCCGCGTCCATTGTACCTTTGGATTTGCCGAAATAGAAGAATTCTTCGACAAGACCAATTTCGCACTCTTTTGCGGGCACAGGGAAACCCATGTGGGCTAATATGACGACCTGGGCGAGCAATTCAAGCGTCGAGGTCTTCCCGCCTGAGTTCACGCCGCTTAAAAGGACAACACGGGCATCTTTTAGCTTGCCCGGGCCGGGGTTCATGCCTGAAATACCGACCGTATAGTTAATGGGGACAGCATTCTCAAGAAACAGATTGGCGCCTTCCGTTATGCCAATCCCGTTTTTAGTGTTGAGCAATGGCATATTCAGCCTGTATTTTCCTGCAAAACAAGCAATCGAGTAGCCAACGTCAAAATCAAGAACCTCGCGAACCATGAGGGATGCCGTTTCCTTTAAAGCTGAAAGTGTACGTGCGTTTTCCCTTAAAAGCACAAGTTTTTTCGATGCTATGATGCGCAGCATGTGATTTTTCAAACCATCGACAGCACGCGGGTTTACTTTTATGGGATGTGAAACCTCATCCCCGAAGAAATTATTAACATACTGGGATTCTTTCGGGTTCAGGCCAAGTTCGCAAATTACGGAACGAAGCGCTGCGGCTGTTACTGAGTTGTATTTTTCTTTTATTTCCTTCTCAAAGAGGCGGTTGATGCTGCCGTCCATCGCTGTTAGCAGGTCAAAACCCTTCACGGTTACGGAACTTTTTTCTATGAGTGCGCCAAATTCAAGATTTGCTTTCCTTTCCGAATCCCTAACAGTATCGTTTAACCTGTCGTAAATGGAGCAGCAGCGGTCTATTTCGCTGTCAAGCCCGCTTTTTAAGTTTCCGTCCGCTGATAACTTTGCAAGGCACGATGACAGGCGCAGAAGTTCCTCATCTATTATCCCGTTGCAGAAATCCGGGCTGTGCTGCCGTATGAGCCTCAAAGCTAAAATTGCGCAAGTTATTGATTCAATATTTTTTGTAAAGAAAGATAGTTCTTTTTCAGGCGCAACCTGCCACATTTCTGCTTTCCTGATATCCATGAAATCAATATCCAGGTCATCGGGGAAGTCCATTCCTGCAAAGCCTGTGCTTGCGATTACATGGGAGTATCCGCGGGCTACATCCACTGCTTCCCTGGCGTCGGAAACGAGCTGGACTGATACCGGGAATTTTTTGGCTGCCTCGAATTCCCCGGCATTGGTCGCAATTATCACCCTGTCCCTGATATATGGGATGTTGAAATTCGTTTTAATGGGTCTTATTTTTGATAAAAGGGCGGAGAGTTCATTTTCATCAAGTTTTCCTGCGCTCTCGATAACGGCGCCAATTTCTTTTTGCGTTTTTTCAATCTTATCCTTTTTATGAGCAGGATACGGGAAGTATAAGCTCAGTTTGCTTCTTGCATGCCCTGTGTGGGCAGAGTCTTTAACAAGCTCAAGGATGCGTTCGTATATCTCATACGCTTCGTTCGTCCTGAGGAAATCCCGGATGCCTGAGCCCTCATCCAGCGCGATAGCTTCCAGAACGAGGGCTATGGCGGATTTTTCTGTCATCCCGTCAAGCTCGCAGAGCGCCGCTATGTCATGGTTCATTATGGCGACAAGTGCCTGCTTTTCCCCACCGAAATGCTCGATGAGGCGGAGGGCTGTCTTTTCACCTATGCGGGGGATGGATTTCAGGGTGGTTATCATTGTTAGTTTGGGGTATGTCTATGTTTTTTATACTCAAAAGGGGTTATGGTTTTAAAAATATTGGGATGCGCCGCATTATAATATTCATTTCTCTAAATCCAGGACTTCCATTAACTCGTCTGTCTTCCACACCCTGACTATATTCTGTTGCTCAAAATGCATATCAGCAGTCCATATACCATCATTAGGAACACATAAAGAAAGTGCCAGAAAAACAGCATCGTCAGGATCAATAATCCCCATTATCTCTTTTGCGCGCTTATAACACGGTTTGATTTCCTCTGATGGAACAATAGTTATGCTCTCGAATATGGATTCAAATAAAATATCAAAATAATTCTCGGTTAACTTACTTTTCTTAACAAGCTCTATTTTATGATTTTTAACTTCATGCAATATAAAATCCGGGGCGATGAATTCAATATTTGGATTCAGTATTATTTTTCTTGCTACAGAATTCCTTATGATAGCGGCGAATAATCTGTTTGAGTCCAGCACAAGCCTCATCAAGAAACCCCGGTTTCATAGTGTTTTCTCAATGACTTCTTTATGATTTTATCCATTTCCATTGCGTCTTTTTCTGTGAATTCACTCTTATCGAGGATTTTATCCAGTAAATTGAGTTTCATAGCATATTCCCACATTGCCCTGCGGGCGATTTCACTCCATTTTATCTCTTTATGTGATTTTATTATGTCGTAGAGGTCGTTTGGCACCGATAATGTCATAGTAGGCATTTTATCACCATAACAAATTATGTGTGTACACATATTTATGTTTAAGTGTTATTTCACTGGGATGGATTAAATAAATCACCACAAAAGAGTGTGGAGAACGCTAAAGCCCGAGTTGCGCCTGTCTTCGACACGCTTTGCGAACGGGAGGGCGCACACACATATGCCAAACCGGGCATATGTGGATTTCTTTGCGAACTTTGCGTCTTTGCGGTGATTGCAACATGCTCGTACCACCATACCGATGGAAATTTATATTAAGTTAACAGCCCCCTAAACCCATGCGAAAGTATTATCCAATAAACTGTCCTATTAAAAACCCTAAGTTTTCATAATCCCCGGATTTAAACACGGGGTCTCCCGGAGAAAAAGATGCCTGTAAAAAAAGAAAAAGAACCTCTTATAATGCACCCGCGCCCAAGCTCAATTGTCGCTGCGCTATACACTTTACGTGACCTTGACACAGATGTCGTGATACTTCACGGTCCTCCCGGCTGCAGCTTCAAACATGCCCGGCTCCTTGAAGAGGACGGCATGAGAGTTGTCACCACATCGCTTGACGAATCGGGATTCGTATTCGGTGGTCATGATGCCCTTGTCGAAGTGCTTGAAAAGGTAATCGAGCGATTCAATCCAAAACGAATAGGAATTGTAGGGACGTGCGCAAGCATGATAATCGGCGAAGAACTGCATGAGGCCGTTACCGAAGTCCAGCCAGACGTGCCTGTTATCGAGGTTGAAGTGCATGCGGGCTACAGGGATAATACAAAAGGGGTTGTTATGGCGCTTGAATCAGCACTTGCATGCGGGATTATCAGCGAGGCTGAATTTGAGAGGCAAAAGATGCTCCTGAAAGAAGCCACCCTTGTTGAAAAACGTCACGGCGCTGCAAGCCAGGAATATCTTGAACCAAGCAGGGGGGATTTGAAATATAAGGTGGCTGAAAGGCTGCTTGAGCTTATAAAACAGGGGAAAAAGGGGCTCAATATACTCAATGCCAAGAAAGAAACAGCGTTCATGTTCGCTGATATCAACCTTGCAGTCGCGCAGACTGCTGAAAAGCTGGGCAAAAGCTCAAATATCGTGAACATGGCTAACCTTGATGAAAACCTGGGTCTTCCCAAGAACAGGAGAAATGCCCGCGAAATTCAGGACGATTTGAAGCAGAAAGGAATGAAGCTGCATCATATCATCGGAGGGCTTGATGAATATCCTGTAGCGGGAAATAAGGCGAGTGAGATAATCGGCGAAAAATATTCAGATTATGATTTTGCAGTAATAACAGGTGTACCGCATGCGCTTCCCATGGAAAACATAAAGAACATGGAATTATTCTCAATCACGAACGGGCCGCGCCAGGTAGTGCCGTTAAAAGAAATGGGACACAAGCACGTTGTTGTTGAAATCGACCTGCATCCCAAGACGCTCGGTGTAAACCACATTGTAGAGTCGGAATTCGGGGCGACGCTCCGGGAGATGAGCAAAGATGCCTAAGCAAATCGCCATATACGGGAAAGGCGGCATCGGGAAATCAAGCACAGCCTCAAATGTCGCTGCCGCATGTGCCGATGACGGCTACCGCGTCACAATAATAGGATGCGACCCCAAGAGCGATTCTTCCATCACGTTACTGCGTGGGAGGCGCATCCCCACGATCATGGATTTGATGCGCGAGGGGATGGACATAAAAGAAGAAGACATCGTATTCATTGGATACAAAGGTGTCAAATGCGTTGAAATCGGAGGGCCTGAGCCCGGAATAGGATGCGCCGGAAGAGGCATCATTGTAGCAATAAGCCTGCTTAAGAAAATTTCAAAAGCGATTGAAGATACAGACCTTGTTATATACGATGTGCCTGGCGATATCGTCTGCGGCGGTTTTGTTGCGCCTGTAAAGAAAGGGCTAGTGAATGAAGCTTATGTGCTTACCTCAGGCGAATATATGCCGCTGTATGCAGCCAACAATATCTGCAAAGGACTTTCGCGCCTTGAGATGACGCTAAACGGCGTTATCTGCAACTCCCGCGGCGCTCACAACGAGGAAAACATAGTCAGCGAGTTCGCAAAGGAAATCGGAAGCCAGCTGCTTGCATTTATTCCGAAGGATGTTCTCGTGCAGACATGTGAAAGAGAAGGTTTTTCAGTAATTGAAAAGGCGCCGGATTCTGATATTGCCGGTGTTTACCGCAAACTTGCACACAGTATTATGACGAGAAACGAAGGTAAAATCCCTGTGCCGCTTGATGATATCAGATTAAGGGAACTTACGAGGATTTGAAAATAAAAAACCGCAGATAAACACTGATGAACGCAGATTTAACGAAAACACCTGACATTCCCCGCATCCTCATTGCCGGAGACCGCTCCTCAGCCGGAAAAACCACAATCTCAATCGGCATCATGTCGGTGCTTCGGGATATGGGTTATAAGGTACAGCCATTCAAAGTCGGACTTGATTTTATCGACCCGAGTTACCACACCGAGGTAACGGGCAGGCATTCGCGCAACCTTGACGGTTACCTGATGTCCGAGCCTGCTGTGAAGGAAGTGTTTTCACATGCCAATCAGGGGGCTGATATTGCAGTTATCGAGGGTGTGCGCGGGCTTTTCGAGGGGCTTTCAGCCACAAGCGATATCGGAAGCACTGCCCAGATAGCCAAGATACTAAAATGCCCTGTTCTCCTTGTCATCAACGCAAGAAGCATAACACGCAGCACAGCAGCTCTTGTTTCGGGATATAAGAATTTTGACCTTGAGGTGAACGTTGCCGGGGTAATACTGAATAACATCGGCAGTGCGCGCCACGGTGAAAAAGCAAGGATTGCCATCGAGACATATACCCGTACGCCTGTTATCGGAGAAATCCCCCGCAACGATTCCATGAAAATCTCGATGCGGCATCTCGGATTGATTCCTGCGATGGAAGGGAGGCGGATGCTTGCTGATTTTGATGAAAACCTGGGCAGGATAAAGATGATTATCAAAGAGGGGATTGATATCAATAAATTCATATCAGTTGCCGAATCTGCAGAACCCCTTCCGAAACCCAAAGAAAATATTTTCAGGGCGCAATCCCCGAAAAAGAAGGTTAGAATTGCGGTGGCGCTGGATGAGGCATTTAATTTCTATTACAGGGATAACCTTGAACTGCTTGAAATTGCAGGTGCTGAACTTGTTTATTTCAGCCCGGTAAACGACACTGCGCTGCCAGAGGTGGATGGGCTGTATATCGGCGGCGGATATCCTGAATTGTTTGCACGTGAACTTGAAGATAATATCTCCATGCGGGAATCCATCAAACAGGCGTCATCCGTTGGGCTGCCCATTTATGCGGAATGCGGCGGACTTATGTACCTGACGCAGGAAATCACGACAGGTGTCTCAGGAAGCGGGAACTATCACATGGCTGACATGAAGGGCGGAACGTTTGCGATGGTCGGGGCTATCCCCGGGAAGACCTTGATGGGACATAAAAGGGTTGTGAGTTACAATGTGGGCAGCTTTGTAAAAGATAACGTGATTGGCAAAGCCGGAGCCTCGTTCATAGGGCATGAATTCCACCATTCCGAGATAGTTGATATTCCCGAAGATACAACATTCGCCATCAGGCTTGAGCGCGGAACCGGAATAAAGGGCGAGCTTGACGGCATACTTGTGAACAATACTCTTGCCGCATACGCGCACCTTCATGCGGCTTCATATACTGATTTTGCGAAATCGTTTGTGGGTTTTTGCAGTAAAGCGCGAAAAATCTGAAAAAGAATTATATACATTCTACGACTTCATTTAGCCGATGAAGAAAGGGCATTTTATCCTGTTAATCATATTATTTTTAATTTCTGTTACATCAGCATTCTATTTTTTTGATATTATCGACTTTCCAAGCCTTAAATTACTACCATATTATGCCGGCTCATCGTTGCTGAGAATGGGTTTTGCTTATTTCTTTGCCCTCTGTTTTGCACTCTCGTTCGGTTATACTGCCGCAACAAATAAGAATGCAAGAAAAATAATGATGCCTGTTCTTGACATTCTCCAGTCGGTCCCGATACTCGGGTTCTTCCCGGCTGCTGTTCTTTTTTTTATCAGTCTTATCCCGGGAAGGACAGGGGTAGAATTCGCCGCTGTTTTTCTCATCTTTACAAGCATGGCGTGGAACATGGCTTTCGGGGTTTACGAATCCCTGACCACTATCCCCAAGGAACTCATTGAAGCTGCAGATAGTTTCGGGCTTCGCGGCTGGCAGCGTCTTGAAAGCCTGACACTTCCCGCGTGCGTCCCGAAACTGGTTTACAACAGCATCGTATCATGGTCTGTAGGATGGTTTTTTTTAGTAGCATCCGAGATTATTTCGGCAGGGTCGGAAACGTACAAACTTCCGGGGATCGGGAGCTTCCTGATAGATACGACATATTCGGGGAAAATCGCCCTGATGCTTGTCGGATTATCAGTACTTGTAATTATCATACTTTTACTTGAATTATTTATCTGGAAACCCATGCAGTCATGGGCTGATAAATATAACTATGAATATGCGGGTGAAAAAAAACCGGGCGAGTTCATTTTCAACATGCGGATAATCAAATATTTATTCCGTTCTATTTTCGAGCTCTTCTCAAACATAATGGTTTCATTGTATATAATATTCCACAAGCATACATTGGTTAAGAGAACACTGAAATTCCTGGGATATCTTATTTTAATTTCAGTCCTTGGGTACGTTGGATATATTTTTATTGCTGCAATGTCCAGAATGCTCCTGAACCTGCCAGATGATGCTTATTCCATTCCGCTTGCCATTGTGTATTCATTCCTCAGGCTAAGCGTCGCGTATGTGATTTGTGTTATATGGACTATTCCGGCTGCCGTTTATATTGCAGGAAATAAGAAAGCTTCGTCGTATCTCATGCCGGTTATGGAGGTTGCCGCATCTATCCCTGCCATCGCGCTTTTTCCGGCTATGGTGGTTATTTTTATAAAATACGGCAGCCTTAATATTGCAGCGATTATCCTCATACTTCTTGGTATGCAGTGGTACCTGCTTTTTAATATGATAGCCGGCGTGAAATCGATACCTAAAGACGTAGATAGTGTCGCCGCATCTTTCGGGATAAAAGGAAAACTCTACTGGAAAAAAGTTCTCCTTCCAGCAATATTCCCTTCATTCGTTACTGGTAGCATAACAGCATGGGGCGGGGGGTGGAATACGTTGATAGTGGCTGAGTATATTGTTTTTAAAGGGCAGGAATTTCACCTGTTCGGTATAGGATACCTGCTTGACAGGGCAACATTCCAATCGCCTGATTCGAGTATGGTCATGTTGTCTGTACTGGGTATGGCTGTAACTATTATATTCCTTAACAGGCTTATATGGCAGCCAATGTACAGGAAAGCGCTGGCAAAATATAAATTCGATTAGAGGCACCGATGCTTGCTGAAATAAAAAATGTTTCAAAAACCTATGAATCGGACGGTAATAAGATACAGGTTCTCGATAATATTAATTTTGCAGTGGAAGATAATGATTTTATATGCATTGTCGGCCCGTCCGGATGCGGGAAAAGTACTCTTTTGAGAATAATCGTCGGACTTGACAAACCCACATCCGGGGAAGTTTTTTTTAAAGGCGAAGTGATTGCGCCCGATAACCCGAAGGTAGCAATGGTTTTCCAGAATTTCGCCCTTTTTCCCTGGCTCACTGTCAAAGAAAATATTGAGCTTGTGCTTGAATCAAAAAAACACGGGGAAGAAGCGGAAAAAGTCGCCTGTAAATATATCAGGGCTGTAGGTCTTGATGGTTTTGAGAGGGTTTATCCGCGGGAACTCTCAGGCGGCATGAAGCAAAGAGTCGGGTTCGCGCGGGCGCTGGCTGTGGAACCGGTACTGTTATGCATGGACGAGCCGTTCTCCTCTCTTGACGCGCTTACATCCCAGAACTTAAAAGATGAGCTACTGATGCTCTGGGCAGAGGCCAGCATGCCTCCTGATGCGGTAATCATGGTGACGCATAATGTGGAGGAGGCGGTGTATATGGCTAACCGCATTATCATTCTTTCACCGCGCCCGGGAAAAATCGTTGCGGATTTAAAAATCGAATTGGAAAGACCGCGCAACAGGAAAGACCCGGAGTTCTACCGATGGGTTGATAAAGTGTATTCTCTAATAGTATAGGTAAAAGCATGATTTTCCCGAAAGCAACAATAAGCGAAATAATAGGACTTCTTGAAGTGGTCAACGATTCCGGCGGCATAGAAGATGCTGCCCGCCTTGCAGCTGATTTTGACCTTGAACTCGATGAGATACTCCCGTCAATAGACGGCGCCGAATTGCTCGGTTTTGTCAGGGTGGCTGACGGCAATGTCGAATTGACCAGAGATGCACAGAAACTCCTTGATATGGGTATCAGGGACAGGAAAAAAATCATCAGGGATAAAGTTGCAGACGTTGAGATAATAAAAGATCTCACAAGTAAGCTCATGGAATCTGAAGAACACAAAATCAGTAAAAAAGAGACCCTGAAATTCCTGCAAGATAAAATTGCCACTGCTGATATCGAGAGTTATTTCAGGATAATAATAAACTGGACAAGGCATGCAGGGTTAATTGGCTATAACAGCGATTCGGAAGAGATTTGTCTTATGTCAAAATAAGCAAAGATAAATCAGATTATGCGTGCAAAGATTTAAGTAATTAAGTAAATCAATATAAGATATATGATTGGAACTTCAGAATTGATTTTGATTTTGATAGTAGCTTTAATTTTATTCGGACCGACAAAACTCCCTGAATTGGCACGCTCCCTTGGCAAAGCCACAGGGGAATTCAAGAAAGCCCAGATGGAAACTGAAAACGAGTTAAAGCACCTGGATAAGCCACTAAATGAGAGAGACACAAAAATCCATAATCTGGCAATAGAACTTGGGCTGAAGACGGAGAATAAGACAACGGAACAACTTATTGAAGAAATCAGGTCAACAATTAGATCTGGGAATACTTCACAGGAAAAAATAGCGAGCGTCTGATATGGCAATTGGAACACCGGAGATTTTAGTAATAGTTGTTCTCATAATTGTCTTTTTCGGGGCAAGCAAGATTCCCGAACTTGCGCGTTCACTTGGCAAGGCGACAGGTGAATTTAAAAAAGCAAAACAAGAGAGCGAACTTGAAATGAAGGATTTTGAGAAATCACTCAAGGAAAGCAAGTCGACTTCTGATAAGTCATCCAGGATTAAAACGATGGCAAAGGACCTCGGGATTGCTACTGAAGGAAAAAGCGACGAGCAATTACTCGATGAAATACAGAAAAAAATGCCAACTGTAAAATCCGAAAAATAAAATAAAAAACTCATATCTTCTTTGACTTTTACTTAAAATAATTTCAACAAATCAATGTTGATGAACCGTTATTTTTCAAAATTAATTTTAGCAATCAAATCTATTTTCCCGGAAGGAATACCGTGACGATAAATATCACGGTTAATTATTTATAATATATTTAGCAATATTGTCTATATACGGCAATTTGGAGAGATTGCCTTGAATCCGGGGTATTAGATAAAACAAAGGGTCACTTAAAACATTCAGGCAAGAACCCGTATCGATAAGGTGTAAAACAGGTGAGGTTATGAAGAAAAAAAATGTTAAGAGTGAGGACGTTAGTGAAGAAAGCTTAAAAACAAAAGATATGTTTCGAATGAACAGGCGAAGATTCGTGCAGATGGCAGGGGCGACCGCGGCTGTTATAGCATTGGGGAAAGGATTGAACTTTGACCTGTTTCCGACAGCGCGCGCATTCTACAATAGCACAGGTCTGGCTAAATTTGCCCAGCCGCTCAGGGGCGTAGGACCGGGAGCAATACCCGTGGCAGTACCGGATGGAACACGTTCATGGGACGATGGCGACATAAAGGCCAAGCATTACACTATCGACATAAACCAATTTCAGGATACCCTGCATCCCGATCTTGGCCCAACCACGCTCTGGGGGTACAATCCACGGACTGCATTGGGTGTAACTGGCGTTCCGACTCAAAAACATCTCGGCGGCATAATTGTCGCTCAAAGAGGCACGCCAGTCCAGATCACGGTCAACAATAAGCTCCCGGGTACACACATCCTGCCTGTTGACGTCAGCGCGAACTTTCCCGATGCGGCGGAGGGACGGGTGAATTCAGCCTCCACGCATCTGCACGGCGGTTTA
The DNA here is from genome assembly GCA_041491305.1 of Candidatus Methanoperedens sp. Taxonomy (GTDB): domain Archaea; phylum Halobacteriota; class Methanosarcinia; order Methanosarcinales; family Methanoperedenaceae; genus Methanoperedens. The sequence goes on along the minus strand of JBGPUU010000041.1, from coordinate 2,666 downwards.
GTTCCCTGGATCAGCGATGGCGGTCCAATGACATGGTTTGATCCCGGCGGTAATTACGGCCCGAGTGTTCCGAGTTCAGCCGGAAATGTATTTAAATTGTTGAACAAAAAACTCCAGCCAGGCCAGGCCGAGTACTACTATCCCAACGATCAGAGCGCTCGCATGATGTGGTACCACGACCATGCGCATGACATCACACGCCTGAATGCATACGCCGGAATAGCATCTGCATTTATCATACGCGATAATTTCGAGAAAAATCTGCAAAAATCAGGGTTGCCCGACTTTATTGAAAACGGCGGACATGAGATTCCGATAATCATCCAGGACAAAATCTTTGTAGGAGCCGACATTGCCACAACCGATCCCACCTGGACAGGCGTAAATACTCCGGGCAGCCTGTGGTACCCGCACACCTATGAACCAGAGCGGTGGACATTGGATTCCAGGCCATCTCTTCCTCAAGATCCCTCTTGCATTCCGGAGATGTTCGGAGACACGATGCTTGCGAACGGTGTTGTCTTTCCCAAAGCCGATGTGGAACCGCGCCGCTATCGCCTGCGCATCCTCAACGCCTGCCAGGCACGCTTCCTGAACCTGATGCTCTTCGAGGATAATGGCACCGAGCAGCCGGATTTTACCAAACCTGGTCCTGCCTTTCTCGTCATAGGAGCAGAGGGCGGCTTCCTGGCAAATCCAGCGAGTGTCAACCATTCGCAGATGATATTTGTGGATGCTCCAGCCAATACTACAGTGGATCCCGCGAATCCCGGTGGAAGTCTCGTCACTGCCCCTGCCGAACGGTGGGACATCATTGTTGACTTTAGCGGCTATGCCGGTAGAAATTTCATTCTCTGCAACGACGCGCCTGCGCCGTATCCGGGTGGAGACGAGCTCAACAGGTATCCACGTGTCGACTCAAGTGGCAATCCGGTTGGAAATGACACAGGGACAATCATGCGGTTCGATGTCGGTACTACTATCACAGGGTCAGCAGATAAAACTCTGAAAATAAGCACAACCACAAAACTTGCTCTCGATCATGACTCCAAAATTGATCCGTTCCTATTGCCTCAGGGTTCGGTGATACAGGGTGGAGTAGTGAACCTGCCAACAAGAACAACCAGGGGAGACAGGATAACAGTCCGCCAGTTGACTTTGAACGAAGTGTTCGATCAGGATGGTCGTTTGATCCAGATGCTGGGAACGAACCAGACAATCCCCCTGCCTGCTGGATTCTCGATGGACCCATCAAATCCGGACGCTCCCAACAATTATGCGCGAGGGTATATGGATGCTACGACAGAGACAACAAAAGCAGGCTCGGTAGAAGTATGGCAGATCGCCAACCTGACAGGCGATACGCATCCCATGCACTTCCATCTGGTAAATGTTCAGCTCCTTGCCCGGCAGCCTTTCATAGACGCGTTTGGTAATTACCATTACGCAAACGGCGTGCCGACCTATCAGGGACCTGCGCGCGGTCCACTTTCAACCGAGCTGGGATGGAAGGAAACCGTGAAAATGAATCCGGGCGAAGTCACGACAGTCATTATGAAATTCGACCTGCCCAAGGTTCCTTTCAAAGTTCCCGCAAGTCCGCGCACAGGTGGAAATGAGTACGTGTGGCACTGCCACATCCTTGAACATGAGGAGCATGATATGATGCGACCCCTGGTGGTGACTGAAAAAATCTGAGTATAAATGGACTTAAGATAGCAAACAACAACAGCAGGTCCGTTTAAGACGGTCTTCGTTGTTTGTTGTTGCTAATTTTCTTTGAAGTGAACTAAATGAAAATTAAAAAAATTATCTTTTCTTTGGCTTCTCTTTCAGTAAGAATTTTAATAAATCCTTGCTAAGGCGCGTTTCCCGTCCCAATCTATTCAGTACGTCAGTTTCTGATAAGCCCTGCGATTTCAGTTCTTCCATCCGGTCGAATACCGCAGGTTTTACCTCTGAATATTCATTGATGTCTTTCCTGTGACCCCACACATCCCCCTCCAGGAGGGAAATTCCCTGCATGTCGAGGAACATCCTGGTTGAATTCGATATTGTCTTGATATAGGAACTCGGGACATGAATGGCTTTCACGTTGGGGCAAGCCTGCACTAATGCAAAAATATCTTTATTTGAAGGCCTGAAAGCAAGATGAATTATCTTTTCGCCTGTTCCAAGGGAGTTAATTTCCTCTTTTGAGCTTACTACTCGAATTCTCATATTGTTATACCTCTTTATTTTATATTATATATGCTGCAAATTTTTTAGTTAATATAAAATTTAATCAAAATTTACTACAACTATATTTACGTTTTACCATATAAATAATCTTCGTTTATTTAATGATATTTGGAATAAGTTGACTATTTTTAATGGGGATTGCAATCCTATCTTTTTTTCTCTCTGTTTTTTGAAGCCAGGCTGGCTATCCTGGCTGCAAATGCGCCGGCTACAAAACCCGCATCGATATTCACTACGGCGAGCACGGAACAGGATTGCAACATGGACAGGAGTGCAGCTTCTCCCTTCCCGCCTGCGCCATAGCCGGTTGAGACCGGGACACCGATGACCGGGACACCGACCAGTCCAGATACTATTGCCGGGAGCGTGCCTTCACGTCCGGCTGCAACCACAATGGCGTCGACACCTGCTTCAACAAGTCTGGT
>JBGPUU010000040.1:0-21676 GCA_041491305.1 Candidatus Methanoperedens sp. | reverse complement strand
CCTTCACCGTCGCATTCGCCGCCGGTGTAAATGTGGGCGCAGGGGTTGGAGCGAGTGAATCCGCTCCAATCACAACAGCGGGCGTCTTTTTGATAATGCCTTTGTAAACCTCTTCCATGGACTTCAAAGATTTTACCGCTTTGTCTTTTGCCGACTTTGTGTACTTTCCTTCATTTGCCACATTATCCGCGACAACGCCAGCCACTGCGAATAAAGCAAGCCCGTACATGATTTTATAGCCTGTGCTCATCTCGCTGTATGCCTTGCCGACTCCATGCCCGAAATCTTTAAACATGTCAGGAATTCCGTAGCTCTCTTTAAGAACGTGCCGAGCCTTTGCGGCTTTTTGGCTCTCAGTAAAGCTAAGAAGAAGGGAATATGTTCCAGGATTAATATAAAAATTGCGTTTTGCCTTAACCCCTCATTAATATTATGTTATTATATACGGAACAAGCAAAAAATGGAAGCTTCCTGAACTTAAAAAGAATATGGAGGCGCATAGTATATAAATGAATTCAAGGAAAACGGTAAATACAATCAGGTCTAATTTAACAGATATTTTCCAATGTCAACCCCTTCCATATCCTCATTTGTTGGGTATCTCCCTACTACGGCGTTAAACCATCCCCCTTCTTGGAGCCATTTGTTCATATTTTCTTTTGTGTCTATCCCCGCATCTACTCGATATTTGGCCAGATTTGAAACTTGATATAATTCTGATTCGTATCTATTTTTAAGCGGCTTTTCTAATATTGTTGATGCCATCATTTCTGCATAAAGAATTGCATCCGCTCCCAATACCAATTTTGTATCATCACTTCCGCCTAACTGCTCGATAATGCTTGCCAATCCGATCAGTTTTTCAGAGTTAAAATTAATAACTTCGCCCCAACGTTCGCTTTTTACGATTTTTTTCGGCCTTTGCTTAAAGGCATTCATAGCTTCCCTGTATCTTTCCGGAGTTTTGTCTTGCATTACCCGAAACATATTCGTTACATTATGTCCGAATAAAGGGGTGTCATCATATTTTTCTATAACTACACCCACATTCAGTTCCGCGTCATACCAGTCATAGTGCGGTGTCCCCTTCACCGTCGCATTCTTCGCCGCAACCGTGAGCGCAGGGGTTGGGGCGAGTGTGTGGGAGTCTATGGTTATGGCTGCTGCTGTTCCGTCAGAATCTTTGCTTTTGTACAATTGCCCCAAAGCCATTCCTCCGCCAAGGAATGTGATGAGTAAGCCTGCCGCGCTCAAATACGGATGCATTCCTGCCCAGCCAATCAGTCTGTCAACATATCCCATTTCTTTCTCCTCTTCCTATTAACAGGTTCGCCCACGTCAGGCGCGGGTTTTAATATTCATCATCTTTGTATCGGCTCGATTATTTTAAACGCATCCACATCGACAAGCCCTTTATCGGTTAACTTAAGGGAAGGGATAACGGGAAGCGACAGGAACGACATCTGGCTAAAAGGCGCATCAAGTTTGCATCCCATATTTTTGACCGTGCGGTTAAGCTCTTTCAGTTTCTTATCCACATCGTATGCGCTTTCTGTGCTGAGAATACCTGCAAAAGGAAGATGGAGATAGTCTATCGTGCCGTCTTTTGCAAGCACTATGCCCCCCTGCAATTCCCGGAGTTTGTTCGCGCAAAGCGCCATGTCTTCAAAATTCGTGCCCGCAAGGATGACATTATGCGAGTCATGGGCAATGCTCTGCCCTATAGCGCCTTCTTTCAGGTTAAAGCCCCGCACAAACCCCCTGCCAATGTTTCCAGACTTCCCGTGCCTTTCTATCACGGCGATGGCAAGAATGTCGCCCTCTATGTCAGGCATGACGGTCTGCCTGTCGGTTTTTAATTTCCCGATACTCCTGTTTGTAATAAGCTTGCCCGGCACGACTTCTATGATATGGGCAAAAACCGTCTTTTTCCCGGATTTGAGCTTCAGATTGTCCGGTTCTATTTTTTTATATTTCAGCGTTCTGAAAACATAACCGGGGTAATCGATTCCGCTTATTTCTGGTTTCATCCTGCCGCGTACCATCACGTTTTTTATCTCAAACTTATGCAGGTCATCAAGTATCACAAGGTTTGCCCGCCTGCCGATGCTTATCGAGCCCACGAGCTGGTCTATCCTGTAATGGCGCGCCGTGTTGATGGAAGCCATGGAAACCGCCTGAAGCGGGTCCAATCCAAGTTTGATTGCAGCCCTGACTATGACGTCCATGTGCCCTTTTATGAGGTCGGCAGGATGTTTGTCGTCTGTAACGAAGAAAAAGTTTTCAAGCGAAATACTATCGCGAACCAGCGCGGGTATAAATTCCTGAAGGCTTTTTGCAGCCGACCCTTCGCGTATCATGACTTTCATGCCAAGGCGCGCCTTTTCAAGCGCCTCATCGTATGTGACAGATTCGTGGTCGCTTGAGATGCCGGCGCCCATGTACCCGAACAAATCCCTGCCGCGGACGCCGGGTGCGTGTCCGTCAACAACGAGTTTTCTTTCAAGGGCAGCGGCGATCATTGCAAGTTTTTCCTGATTCCCGCGAAGGATTCCGGGATAATCCATTACCTCGCCGAGTCCGACAACGAATTTCTTATCAAGGAACTTTTTAATCTCCGGAAGACCCAGTTTTGCCCCCGATGTTTCAAGAGGGCTTGAAGGCACGCATGACGAAAGCGTGATAAAAACATCAATGGGCAGCCTTTTTGCCTCATGCATGACAAGCTTGATACCTTTTATACCCAGGATATTTGCAATCTCATGCGGGTCGATGACGATTCCCGTTGTTCCGTGGATGATGGATTGTTTTGCAAATTGCGTAAGCGTCACCATGCTTGACTCAAAATGCACATGCCCGTCGATTAAGCCGGGGCATACAAAGGCGTTTTTTATATCCAGGATATCAGTTTTCCCGCCAATGAGGTCTTCCACATCGCCTATACCTGAGATGAAACCTGAGCTTATGGCTATGCCGCCTTTGATAATCTCCTTTGTGTTTACGTTTACAATCCTGCAATTTTTAAGTACGGTGTCAGCCTTAAGCTCACCTTCCCCTGCGAAAACCCTCTCCCTCAAGAACATAATATTGTATTGTCCTCTATTACTAAAAAAGTTCACTGTTTGATATAGGTGGTTACCAACATTGGAGTTTAATGTAGATAAACAAATAAAGACTATCGGGATAATAAAAACAACATTGCCAGAATTGAGCAATATTTCAATTAATTAACTATTTATATAGTGCACACCTTAATTATGGCGGTGGAAATATTATAAACATTGTATTCAATGTTTAGGGAGGTGACAACTATGAGTGAGGTAAAAAATTTAGACAAGGCCAATGCGGAAAAGGGAATTTCTGCCCTTCAGAAGGCACTGAAGGCAAAGAATGTGACGGTTGATGCGAAGGATTTGAAGGATGCCGTAGCAGCAGCCCATAAGGCCATTGTAGAAGATTGTTCATCATGTGCAAACGGTTGGCATTGGTAAGCAGTCTAGCCCCTTCCAGTGTCAAATTAACACAGGGAGGCAAGCTCTCCCAAAACTGGTGACTGATTTTGTTTACATTGGTTTTGGGACAGCTTGGAGGGAGTAATTTTAGGAAAAGTGGCAGGACAGCAAGTAATTAGGAGAAAAATGGTATTTTCAGATACGGATAGGCCGAGGGTATCGGAAAATTGGCGTTTCAGGAATGATGGCAATTGCATGGTGATATATTTGCATTCCTTGAAAAAGAATGTTGCACGTGTGCTTTCACCTTTTGAATCGATATTTATTCTTCTTTTTGATGGAGAGAATACTTGGGCAGAGATAAAAACAGCTGCACAGGGAATAATAAATGCTACCGATGGACAAAGTGCGCAAGAAATTGAGCAGATTACTACTGAACTTGCCCATCTGGATGGCTTTTTTTCATTGGAAGGACCGCGGTCCCTTTCCTTTGGCAAGCCCATGGAAAACCTGATTCCAGACTTTGCTAACTACACAATGACACCACACAGAATGCTGCGCCCTATCACCATCGCCATTAGCTTTACCAACCGATGCCAATGCGACTGTATTTACTGTTATGCTGAACGTGAGCCGAGTGCGGAGCGTAGTTTGGATGAGTGGATCCCCATTTTGGATGAAATTGCAGAAAATGAAATTACATTGGTCGATATTGGCGGCGCTGATATTTTTTGCCGTCAGGATGCCCTGGAAATTATGGAAGAGTTAGACAAACGGAAGTTCTCATTCTTTGTTTCCACAAAGAGCTATGTTTCGCCGGGGCAAGCACAGCGGATGGCTGCCTTGAACATAGGTAATAAAGACATGCCCCACTGGGCGCTGCGTCCGATGCAAGTATCTCTGGACAGCACTGATAATAAACTCGCTTCTTTTTTGTCCCAACACAAGAACTATCTTTCCAAAGCGCAAGACACTCTGCGAAATCTGATCGAAGCCGGAATCAGTCCAAGAGTAAAAGCGGTGCTTACTTCATATAATGCTGATGCTCCATTGGAACTGGTCAGGCGTCTTGCGCCGATGGGGATAAACGAGTTTCATTTTGTGCAGTACAGCCGAGGCTTGTACCGGCATAGTGACAAGCTTTTCCTGACCCTGGAACAGAAAAAACGCCTTACAGATATGGAAAGTCAGATCAAGGAAGAATTTCCGGATATTTTTATCTTCATGCAAAAGGATATTACAACTGGCGGATCCAGGAATCTTACACCGGAGGTTTGGGCAAAGCGACCGATTTGTTCAGGAGGGCGCACCAAAATGTTAGTAAAGCCAGACGGCGCAGTTACCTTATGTGAACAAACGCCAAATGAACCGGCTTACACGGTAGGGAATGTTTTCGAAGACGGAGTTATGGGCGTATGGAATTCCGATGCTATACACCGATTCAATAATCCCTCACGCGAACTTTTTCAAAATTCTGATTGTTACAATTGTACCGATTTTGCAGGATGTATATATGTGAAAGGATGGTGTTTCAGGGATTCTCTTGCTTGTTACGGTACTATATATGAAGCCCCGCCAGACTGTCCGCATCAAACCAAAATGCCACCTCGCGCCATCTAATAAAAGGATAATTCACAAGTTATGCAATCTGCCAATGTGCAAATAGAAAAATACCGCAGGCATTTGACATCCTTTGCATCCAAAGCAACACCGCTTTGCGTTCCATTTCTGGATTTATTGAGGGCTTCGCCCGAAGCTCATTTGGAATGCTCCTGTAAAGTATGTGGCGGCACCGTGCATCCATTGCGGTTTAACCTCTGGTACAAGAATAGTGGAGGATTCAGTCTTAATCCCAAAATAGTTGCCTTTTTAGAGCATTATGCGGAAATGGCTCCTATAGATCGTTCACTGTATCATGAGGTAACAGGAACAGGTTTTCTATACGAAAAAGTGCGTTATAACGTAGTCGGTATAGACCTGAGACCGGATATTGCCTCATCGAGAATCAAACTGTGGCACATTGTGGGAGATTACCCGGCTATGGAAACACGTGCTCTTGGCTTTGCAGGTATTTCACCCAATGCTCGTCGCCTTAAGATTCACAAGGGATTCCTTTTCGGATTTGATTTCGTTTTTTCCGGAGCATCGGCTTTAAAGGTCTATCCTGTTATGCACGATTATGAGATTCGCGAACAGAACGCACTGCTGCGAGATATAGTTGGAGAAAAAGTGACAATGTTAGTAGAGCGTTGCCACCGGGTCAGTTTTTGCTTTTCCACAGATAAAGCTGGCGCTTCGGTACATATGATTCCTTACGATGCTTCCGACTTTATAGATAAAATAGGATCCAAACAGCTTTCAACTGCTTTTTCTGCCATAGGATCAACTAAAATTATTATTGCCATGGATATTGATGATATCAATGCGGGTGAATATCACACATTTAATTTGTATTATTAGCAAGGTATCTAATGGAAAGCTTTCAAGACCAATGCAAGGATGTAATAATTGTCGGCGCCGGACTGGCCGGGCTTTACGCAGCATACGCATTAAGTGATAAAGACATTATCGTGCTTGAACTAGAAACAAATGCCGGAGGGCGCGTGCTTACCCGTGAAAAAATGGGAGTAAGCTATGAAATCGGAGCAGTTTTTGCTATTGAACCGACATCCTTGCCGACCGGAATCGCTCCACCACCACTAATCGAAGAATATGGCATGATTGGAGTCTGTTCGAAAGGACGCACCTGGTTTGGCAAAAGTGTTGTGGATTGTCTTGAAAAAATTGATTTTCGAAACCTTGAGATCGAAGAGATTACTGCTTTTGTCAATGGAGGCGCAAATGATATATCCGGCCTTTCGCCGCCATCGTACGAGTTGTTAAATGCTTTTTTTCAGTTGATTCACCCTGGTGAAATAGGTGAATATATTCCTCAAAGGAGGCTTGATGCCTTTCAAGTATTTCAGATGGGACATTATGAAACCGGCAATGGAGCGTTGATTGCTGGCTTGATTGAAGGTATATCATCGCGGCTTCGTTGTGGGGTGCAGGTACTTAGTATCGATGATCAAGGACGAAATGTTGTTGTTATTGTCAATGAAGGGGGGCAAATTAAGCACCTTTCTGCAAAGGCCGTTATTTGCTCGATACCAGCCCATGAAGCATCTCGCGTTATCGCCCGTGCAGAAAGCTCCAGCAGACTTTTTTTGGATGGAATTCGTTACGGCACCGGAAGCCTGTGCGTTTTAGCAATACCGGAAAAACTAATTCCTGAGTTTTCGTACATTGCTACCCCCGATCTTGCTACCAGTACCGTTGTGCGGCAGAAAACGGCTGTTGATGATCTGGTATTGTTATACTTTTACTTCATGGGAATTAAATCCGTACCTGTGCGTAAATTGCATGCAAAAGAAATGGTGAAAATGGCGTTGCAAACTCTTGATGCTTTGGGCTTTGGCAACGTTAGGGAGGAACATATAAAATTTGCCGACCATCATCATTGGGACATGATTAGCCCGATTATTTCGGAGGAAAGTTATGGTGCCTGGGATATAGAAAAAATACATCCGTCACAGCGCGTTTTTTTAGCGGGTGACTATACTCATGTGGATAGTCACCATCTCATGCCATATGGGATGTCAGCCGCTATATCCTCCGGAAAAAAAGCGGCGGAGCAAGTACAACATTTGCTTTAAATTGAATACCATGCAGCTTGGTGCGAATAGTGATCAAAAATAATTCCAGTGTGATTTACCCGTTGAGGAGTCGTTGAGCAACATCTTGTTCTCAAATATCACACAAGGAGGACTTAAAGAATGGAAGACATACAACAAAGCGAAAACAGCAATGATATATGAACCCACTCGAATCAGGAAAGAATATCTATAACAATAAACCATCTACGATACATGGAAAAACCCGGGGATAAATTCAAATGCTACCTTGTAAGCTGGAAAGAGTCTTACAGGCTGGCAAAAGTCCTGGCGCGTAAAATTAAAAGCTCGGGGTTCAAACCCGACCTTGTAATAGGCGTGGCAAGAGGCGGGCTTGTCCCGGCGCGTGTTGTTTGTGACTTTCTCCTCCAGAAGGACCTTGCCGCAGTAAAAATCGAACACTGGGGAATTGCTTCAACGCTCGGAAAAGCAGTGATAAAGTTCCCTCTTCCTGTGGATATATCAGGAAAAAATGTTTTAATTGTGGACGATGTCGTAGATACCGGGGATACATATTCCGTGCTTATCGATTATTTAAAGGAAAAGAATCCTTCGGAGGTCAGGACGGCGGTTCTGCATTATAAAACCTGTTCGACCAGCATACCTGATTACTGGGCAGAGAAGCAGGATAAATGGGAATGGATAATATATCCATGGGCTGTTTATGAGGATTTGACAGTTTTTATTAAAAAAGTCCTGACCGGACCCATGACGCTAACGGATGTCAAAAAAGGCCTGATGGATGATTATAACATAAAGATTTCAAAAAAAGAGCTTCTTGAAATGTTGAATGACATGCATGCAGAAGGGAAGCTCCGGAAACTGGCGAAGGGGAAAAAGGAAAACCTGTGGGTTTCCTGAAGATATTGATATTTCAACCAGCCGCAGTTTTGCGTTCAGCGTGAACCGAATCTTTCACGGAAAACAAGTTCATCAAGCTTTTTCCTCTCGGAAACCCTGGTTTTATTTACAGGATGGCCGATAGCGACCACAGCCATTAATTCATGCGATTCCGGCGCTCCGAGGACTTCATTTACCAACTCTTTATTTTTCAATATCTCGCCAAGCCAAACCCCGCCGAGCCCAATCGAATGAATTACAAGCAGCATATTCTGGATGCATGCGCCTATGGATTGGACGTCCTTGGTGTAATTATACATGTGGTCTTTATCAAGGAAAACCACTATCAGTACGGGTGCATTTTTTATAGTCGGGCCGTATTCGGTAAGTTTTGAAAGGGCTGTTTTTGTTTCAGGATTTCTCACAATAATAAATCGCCATGGCTGGTTATTTAATCCTGAAGGCGCCCATCTCCCGGCTTCTAAAATCTCTTCAATTTTATCATCGCTTATGTTCTTTTCAGTGAAACCACGAACGCTGCGGCGGGTCTTGATAGCTTCAATGGTTTCCACGGTATCACCCGTACATCTGGGGGTCGGGCGGCTGTGATTGTAACATCGGGATGAGGTTCTCAAGCGATAAAGGAAACACGACAAAAATATCTTCACCGCATTCAGGGCATTTTTTTGTCATGTGAAGCGGCGTGACATTGATGGTTTCATCATATACCGATTCGGATATGAACGGGCTTAAAACAGGGACAGGCTGTCCGAAATTGAATTCTCCGCCTTCCAGGAAATCAAAGTAAGTCATGTTTTCAGAAAAACCGCATTTGCAGCGAATTTCAATTTTGTTTTTTAAGAATCTATTGTTCCTGTTTTTTTGTGATAATGAAATGATTGTATCTTTCATCACACTAAGATTTACCTTCCAGTACTAAATTGCTTCGGATTTTTTTTCAAGATAATAAAATGTTAATGAACAGGTCATTATCGAGAGGGCAACAGTCACCCACGAAACAATTTTTACGCTTTCTTCCGGGATAATGGGATGTGTGCCTATGACATAATCAAAAAAGTCAGATACCATGAAAAAGGCAAAAATCAATAAGTACCGGCTGAGGCTTAACGTTTTCATCTCTTTTAAAAGGGTCATTGCAACAAGAATCATTCCGATGTGCAGTAACACGATAACAAAGCGGAAATCCCTTGTTTCAGGTGAAAAATAATAATCATAATTCAGGAATAAAACAAAGAGCGTCCATATACCCACTTTAGCGAGGCCGATAAAAGTGAACGCATCAAATGTATCGGAACGCAAACCGTATGAATAAAAAACCAAAACCAGGACATACATGAACGTGAAAAAGGGGCTGTCAGGCACGAAAAACCACAGATATACGGGTGTTATTTCAAATTGTCCCTGGTAGTAATAAAAGCCAAAAAGCGTTCCGATGATGCAGGAAATCAATACAACGAACCTGGCTCTTCGTTCTTTTTTAAACCAGAAGAAGAAATCCAATGTTGAAGTCAAATCTAATATCGCGGTCATGATTCGATTCCATTTTTCAACGGCCGCGCAGGCACGCCGCCCACAAACCCCGATACATCGCCGTTCACAAGAGAGTGGGCTGAAACCACGCTGCCGTCTGCGATAGTGACGCCGGGAAGTATGGTAGTATTTGCCCCGATTGTAACGTTTTTACCAATAACGACGTTTCCTGTCCTGTATTCACCGACCAGGAATTCATGGCAAAGGATAGTGGAATTAAAGCCAATGATGCTGTTTTCCCCGATTTCAATGAGTTCAGGGAAGAACACATCCATATTCACTTCAAGCCCCACAGATACATGCTCGCCAATATTAACGCCCATGGCTGAATAAAGAAGGTTCTTCAACCGCAGGGACGGCGAGATGCGGGCGAGGGACATGCAGATGTAATTGAACGCGACTTTGAAAGGAGAGACGATGTCTTCCCAGTACCAGAGGGAGTTGTGGACGCCTTTTGAGCTGTATGTTTTGAGATTGCGCATATAATTTCTAATAACTTTTGAACATTAAAATAATTGTTGTCTAAACCTCACCCTAATATACCCCTCCATCATAATTTAGCCAATCATGCCCCCAATTTTCGAAATAACCCACAAAGCTTGCGCCGGCAGAATCGGTCGCCTTGAGACCCGCCACGGGATTGTGGAAACGCCCACAATCATGCCAGTGGTCAATCCCAATATCCAGACCATCAAACCATCTGAACTTCGAAAATTCGGCGCAGAGATTATCATCACGAATTCTTATATCATTTACCGCAAACCTGGACTCAGGGAGCGCGCCCGCAGCGAGGGGCTGCATTCTGTTATTGGTTTTGACGGCCCCATAATGACCGACTCCGGCTCCTTTCAATTATCAGTGTATGGCGAGGTGGAAGTAAATAACGCTGAGATAGTGCAATTCCAGCAGGAAATCGGCTCGGACATCGGCGTACCTCTTGATATTCCCACTCCGCCCGATGTCCAGCGCGCCCGCGCCGAGGAAGAGCTTGGAATCACTTATAAGAGAGCAAAAGAAGCGCTTGGATTAAAAAAGGATATGCTGTTAGCCGCGCCTGTGCAGGGTTCGACCTATCCTGACCTGCGCGAGCGGGCTGCGCATGAGTTAAGCCAGCTTGATTTTGACGTCTATCCGCTTGGTGCTGTTGTGCCACTTATGGAATCATACAGGTATTCCGACCTTGTGGATGTTATCGTGGCATCAAAAAAAGGTCTCTCACCCGCGGCGCCGGTGCATCTTTTCGGCGCCGGTCATCCCATGATGTTCTCGCTTGCTGTGGCGCTGGGCTGCGATCTGTTCGATTCTGCCTCGTATGCGCTGTATGCCAAGGACGGACGGTATATGACCGTGCGCGGCACGTATCATGTCGAAAACCTGCAGTACCTGCCGTGTTCCTGCCCGGTATGCGTGTCTCATAATGCCAATGATTTGATAAGTAGCGAAAACCGCGAAGAACTGCTGGCGCGCCATAATCTCTATGTGACTTTTGAGGAAATCAGGGAAGTCAAACAGGCGATTAAAGAAGGAAGCCTCTGGGAACTCGTGGAGCAGCGGTGCAGGGCGCATCCGCAGTTGTTAAACGGGCTCAAGCGCGCGCTTCATTATTCGGATTGGATAGAGCAAATCCAGCCTGTATCAAACTCTACATTTTTTTACAGCGGACCTGAATCGGCGCTTCGGCCAGAAGTAATTCGGTACAGGAAGAAGCTTAAAAACCTGAAGCTTGAAGGCAAAGTTCTTATCAGGACACGAAGGCTTGGTAATGAAGATGATTTTGATTGGGTTCTTGATTTTAAACCGCCGTTTGGTCCGTATCCCCTGGAACTTAAGGAGACGTATCCGTTTAACGCAGAAGTAATAGATGCGCCGGATTATGAATCATTAACTGTTGCGCTTCAAAATACGCTGGAATTAATGGAGTTAAATCCTGATTCTGAATTTACGATTGTATTGGACGGGCTGTCTGAACATCCTTTAATGGAAAAAATCACAAACCGCAGATAAAACACGAAATGTCAATGGGAAAGTTTACAGGCAGAAAATGCCAGCAAACCCATCGAAAGATTTATATCCAGTCGATGCTTAATATAAATCAAGGTGAGTATTATGGAAAGGTATGAAATTATAAATACGGTTAGAGCAATAAATAAAATCAGCATATCTCAAAAAATAATCGATAGAAAAGATTGGGTAAAATATAAAACGATTCCTGATTGGCATGGCAAACTGATTAAGGACATAATTGTCATCGACATGGACAAAGAGTTTTCTGAACTAGCTGCAAAATATGTAAATGCATATATATTCGACAAAAAAATGCCTCCTGTCGCGATTGCCGGGGCCATCATAAATATTGCTGATGATGTGTTGAACAGCAGGGAACCAGTTTTGAGGGCCGGGGATTACATTGCACTGCAGAACTACGCAAAGGCAAAGTAATCTGAAGTAAGCAAAAACTCTTTTATTTTAATATTTTTGCATAAAATGAGGAATAGAGCTTGGGCTTTGAAGGATTTCCGTTTAATATAGGTTGGGAACTGACACTGGCATGCAACCTGCGTTGTAATCATTGCGCTTCGGCTGCTGGCTTGCCAAGGGATAATGAGCTTACAACGAAAGAAGCGCTAAAAATCTGTGACCAATTTCCTGCCTTATTAGTACAGGAGGTGGACTTTACTGGTGGGGAGCCTTTGCTGAGGGAAGACTGGACAGAAATAGCTCTGTATATTAGAGATCTCGGAATATCAACAAATATACTTACCAATGGCCTGACTCTGGATTCGAAAAAGGTCTCTCAGATTAAAAGTGTTGGCATTTCCAATGTAGGCATAAGCTTGGATGGACTTGAAAAAACTCACGATAATATCAGAGGACGCAAAGGGTCTTTTAAGCACGTGCTGAGAAGTATAGAGATACTCCAGCAGGAGAATATTCATATAATCGTCATCACAACGGTTAACAAGCTTAATATTAGCGAACTGCCGGCAATTCTTCATTTACTACAATCTATTGGAATACGCGATTGGAGGGTTCAACCATTGATCCCAACGGGGCGTGCAAACAACTTCAAAGAGCTCGAGATGGACGATTTAGGTATGCTGGAACTTGGGAGATTTATTCAAAATTGGGCGCCTAAATCTGAAAAGGAAGGTACCCGTATCATCTGCAGTGACGGTCTCGAATATATAGACGGAGCGATTTCTGAAAGACCTTGGCGTGGTTGCCCTGCTGGTTGGACAACTTGCGGTATAACAAGCGACGGCAAGGTGAAAGGGTGCTTATCTTTACCGGATGAATTGGTAGAGGGTGACCTGCGCAAAAATGATTTGTGGAGTATATGGTTCCACCCGGATTCTTTTGCTTATACTCGTAGCTTTTCTAGTGGGCAACTGGGATCAAACTGCAGTTCTTGCAGCAAGGCTATGGAGTGTTTGGGAGGTTGTTCATCCAATTCTTATACGGCTTCAGGTAAATTTCATAACGACCCATATTGCTTTTACAAGATCAACAAAATGAACTCAGTCTAATTATCGCGCGACTGTTGTTGTCGCGTATGTTTATAACTAAGGCAACTTGATTTTAACCACCTATTCAAACAACCGCGCCAGCAGCCACTGTGGCTCAAACTTCACCAGATCCTTATACGTCTGCCCTACTCCCAAAAACAATATGGGCTTCCCTGTCGTGTAAGATATTGAAATAGCCGCCCCGCCCTTTGAATCCGCATCCGCTTTTGTCAGGATGCTGCCGTTAAAAGGCACTGCATTGTTAAACAGCTTGGCGCGTTCAACCGCGTCATTTCCAGCCACAGCTTCGTCCACGAAAATAACAAGGTCGGGCTGGTTCACCCTGCACACCTTTTTTAACTGGTCCATCAGGTTCACATTCGTGTGCATCCTGCCTGCCGTATCCGCAAGCACGATATCCTTGTGCTTTGCCTTTGCGAATTGCACTGCGTCGTACACGATAGCCGCAGGGTCAGCGCCTTCCTGGTGTTTGATTATCTTAACGCCAAGAGCCTCTGCGTGCCTGTCGATTTGCTCAATCGCGCCGGCGCGGAAGGTGTCGGCGGCGGCGATAACTACAGAATATCCCTGCGCCATGAAACGCTCTGCCATTTTGGCAACGGTTGTTGTCTTGCCTGTCCCGTTCACACCCACAAAAACAATGCTGACTGGCTTATTGGCTTTCCTGACAAAATCATCAAAATCAAAAGAGTCAACAGATATTACTTTTAAAATCGCGTTCTTAATCGCCGTTTCGACAATTTTCCCGGTATCAGAGCCGATTTTCCTCCGGCTTCCCACAAGTTCTGTTTTCACGGATTCCACGATTTTCTCGGCCACAGGCAGCGCCACATCGCTCTCAAGAAGCGCCATTTCAAGCTCCCATAAATGGTCTTTAAGGCTGCCTTCCTCGATAATGAACTCCTGTTCAAGAACCGCAGCTTTAATCTTATCAAAAATGCCGAATTTTTCAGGCGCTTTTGCAGCGGGTTCAGGAGTTTTGGGAGCCTCTGTTTTAACTGCAACTTCTGTTTTTACAGCTTGAGCCGCTTCCTTAACAGGCTCTGTTTTTACAGCTTCTTTCTCTTTTTCTTCTATTGCGCCGCCAAGGATTTTTTTAAAACTGCCAAGCTTTTCCTTTAGTTTATCAAACATATTTACGAAAAAAATTCACCGGGAAAACTCACTGTGCGCGCATGGGCTGCTGGGCATGCTGCGCTTGCTGATGCTTCTGTACAAGCTTCTGGATATTTTGCAATTCCTGCCCGAGTTTTGTGATTGTGCCGTTTAATTGCTCAAGATACTTGCTAAGCTCCTCTTTTTTCTTATCAAGGAACACTTTTGCATCTTCAACATTCTTTTCGACGCTCACGCCTGCGCCAATACCTACAACTACTGTATCCGCGCTGGTGAGAGTGGCTTTGACAAAAGAGCCGAATCCCACTGGCACAAGGGTTTCCTGGCCTGCAGGTTCGTCTTTCAAGGCTATAATTGTCGTTAATGCGGTTTCTACATCACGGATTGTCAGTTTTACCATGTTTATCTGCTGGGCCAATGACTCAGCCTGATACTGGTAAGCCTGGTGTCTTTCGGACAAATCCTCAAGCTGCTGCTGGGTCAATACTCCGCTCATTTTGCAACCTCTTCTACGGATTCGATTTTTACCAGGCGGCGTTGAAGTCCGTGTTCGCTTCCTATTAAGGAAAATGCCTTCTCGGATGCATTCTTTTTATTCAGACTTGTTATTGTTTTTGAAAATTTTTCCCATTTGAGTCCTGCTTTGAATGTGCCTTTTACCATGAAATTCATAATATCACCTGAACAGGCGTTCGAGTTGTACTCAATCAGATATATAACTACTGTTTTCTGGAACTGTAAAATAGTTTGGTTTTGACGAAAAATATTAGCCACGAAGGCGCAGAGAACACAGAGAAATAATGACTCTGTGACCTCCGTGTCTCAGTGGCTATTTTGCTTTTTGATTTAAAGGATTTTACACCCACGTTTTCTTGAAAATCGATGGAATTACTAGATAAACATTTCAAGCGCCAGCACAAGGCTTGCACCCAGTATAGCTATGGGAGTAATAAATAATCCGATTTTCAATAGGTCCGTCATCGTCGTGCTCCAGCCATATCGCCGCGCGCTTTCAATCCAGAGAATCCCGGCGAGAGCACCGAACGTTGTGAAATTCGCGCCGAGATTCGAGCCTATGACCAGCGAATATCCCATTGCAGTGTTCAATTGCGAAGAAAGACCTGCATGTTGTGTTATGGATAACATCATGGCGGTCATGGGTATGTTATTGACGAAATTGCATAAAAATGCAGAAAACAGGGACACTGTGAAGATTGCAGCGGTCAAATTACTGCTTAAATTTGCAAACAGGATTTCTCCGGCTTTATCTGCGGCGCCGCTTACCTCAATCCCTTTTACCACAATGAAAAGCCCGATAACGAAAAGCACGACATTCCATGAGACTTTCCGCAAGCGCATGGTCGGGCGCCGCTCAAATATCAGCAGGATTAAAGCGCCTCCAACAGTAACTACAGAGAGAGGTATTCCGTAATGATTCGCTACCCCGCCAAGTAAAATAACAGCAAGCAGGACTGCCAGCCCGAGTCCTACAAGGAATTTATTTTTAATTTGTGTTCTCCCATTATCCAGGGAACTGAAAGTCTCGGGTATCTGGTTCCTGAAAATATACTTCATCAGGTAATAATTTACAAAAGCGGCAGCTAATGTCGGGAGAATCATGTATCCTGTGAAACCGAAAAAATCAAGTTTGAAGCTGTCGCCGATCAATATATTGGTCAGGTTTCCGATATACAGCGGCATTGAAAATGTGTTTGCCGCAAAAAACGAGACGTACATGTAGGGTTTCGGGTTAATACCCGCTTTATTGCAGAAAATAAGTATTATAGGCGTGGTGGTCAGGATAACAACGTCATTGCCCGCAAAAAGGGAAATAACCGAAACTACAAGGAAAGTATATAAAAAAAGCCGCTCCCCGCTGTTTTTTGATGCATAAATCGCCCGGGAAGCGCAGTACTCAAAGAAACCGTAATCGTCAAGAAGGGTTGAGATTACCATCAAAGTCGCAAGTATTATGACCACGTTCCATGTAGTCACAAGCGGCTGCGGCATTTCCACGGTCGAAATACCGAGCGCTTCGGCTATGTGGTGCGGCTTAAGTAAAAAAATAATAGTAATTGCGGCGCCGATTAAAGCAGCACCGGCTTCATTGATTCCTTTGGGTTTTAAGACTATAAGTGCGTAAGTAAATACAAAAACAGCAATAGCCAGAATCTGACTCAATTTTGCCTATAAGCGCTCTTCTTTGAATTCTTTGCACTCACGGCCGGTTTCGTACACGTTTTTCTTCATCAGCGTGCATGAACCGTCGTATTGTTCCCTATTGCTTCCTTTTACTTTAGTTGAGAAGTATCTGCAGTCAACACAATACTTCAAGATTCATCCTCCATTTTGTGATAAAAAATTAGCATAAACTTTTCAGTATATAATTTTATCTATAAATATCAAAAAATCTATTCACGTTTTTTTTCTTGGATATAAATTTACGAACCAAATCCTTCACTGAAATTCAGTATATTCACAATCATTAATAAATCTTACCCCCAATTTATCAGATTATTCAATGGTTTGCAACAGCCATTATGTTCAAGGAAGGTATTAACTGCTAAGTGACCGGAATGTATTAACCAATCATAAAAAATCAGGCTCAAAATGACGGACTACCAGGAATTCATATTTAAAAACCTCTACAGGCTGGACGGTTATCGCGCATACTTTCCACGCAGCAACCCGACTTTTAATAATCCGGGATTCGAAGAAGCACAACTGAGGGTGCTGATTGTCAGGCTGTCCCCATTTCCCAATATCCGTGAATCCATAACCCATCATTTCCTGTTCCAGGAAGCGAGAAGAGCACTACCTAATGCGTATATTGATTATGCCTTTTTCCCTAACCCGAAGAACATCCAGCTTTTCACCGATAACAATATACCGTTTTTCCTCGGCATTCAATCGCTTCGTTCGATATCGGATTTTGACCTTGTTCTTGTATCCAATTCGTTCACTCTTGAGTTATTCAACCTGCCTTACTTTTTTATGAACACGGGAATTCCTGCTACTAAAAAAGAAGGGCAGCAGGCCAGGCCTATCGTTGTCATGGGCGGCTCAAATGCTCTTATGGCGCAGTGTGCGATTTCTCCTGAAGGTGACTCGTTTGTCGATGCCCTATACTTTGGGGAAGGCGAAGGCGCTGTGCAAAAAATCGTGTCTATTATTAACGAAAAAAAAGATTGTCCAAAACCTGAATTACTCAGGATTCTTGAGATAGAGATACCGGGTTTCTTTGATATCAGGCTCCCGATTCCTGAAAGAGCATGTGCCGCACCCCCGAAAGCCCCCGAAGCTTCGAATATACTGACCGATTATCCCATACTGAACACAGACATCGAAAATACTGCAAAACTCCAGATTACACAGGGCTGTTCTTGCTTTTGCTCTTTCTGTTTTGAAGGATATACAAGAAAACCTTTCAGGGAGTATGCGCCTCGGGATATACTGGAAAAGGCGCTTGAAGTAAAAATAAAACATTCCCCGACAGAATTTGATTTCCTGAGTTTTAATTTCAACATGCACACAGGAATATCGCGGATTATAGCAGATTTAAACGAAGTAGCCAAGTTCGTGAATTTCAAGAGCCAGCGCGCCGATATAATAGCGATGCGGCCTGAACTCCTGAACATCGAGATCCTATCAGGCAAACGCACATACACGCTCGGCGTGGAAGGAATCAGCGACAGGATGAGACGTTATTTACACAAAAGCCTCAACGAGCAGGAACTTTTGAAGGCTCTTGAACAAATATATGTAAAAAAACCAAGGCAGCTGAAATTATTTTTTATGATAACCGGACTTGAAAATGATAATGACCTGAAAGAATTCAAAGATTTCATAATGAAGCTCAAGCGGCTGAAAAGCGGATTATCACCCGGATGCAGGACTATTATGAGTTTCGGGCTGCTTGTGAACCTCCCTTTTACGCCGATGCAGTTTGCTCCAACCATAAAAGACCCTGAAAGCATAAAAAAAATAAAAGGAGACCTGAAAAGGGATTGTGAAACCAATGGTTTTGAATTCAGGATGGCGCAGGATATGGATGATTTCCTGGTATCACAGCATATTGCGCTTGGCGGTTTTGAATGTTTTAAAGTCATATCCGATTTCGCAAAAAAGGGAGGATACTTTGACGGGGAACATATAACCGGGGATAAAAATGCGCTCATTTCATCGCTGCGGTCTGCATCCGGCGATGGATTATACGTCTCCAAGGACGAAAATTACGTTTTTCCTTTTGAGAACTTAAAAGGCGCGCCTGCCAAATCATTCCTTTACAGGATGTATAATGAAGCCATGAATTTCAAGGACAGCGGCTACTGTCTTCAGGAAAAAGGGGAATGCATCGGATGCGGGGGCTGTGAAGACCGCAAACTTTCAAAGCTTCCCGAAGTCGGGCAGGAAGATATAGAGAAACTCAAAAATATTGTGGAACTGAAGAAAAGACCAAAGATCGTGCAGGCAGTTGTTACAATAAAAGAGCAGGGAAGATTCCTGACGCCAGAGGCAAAATGCGCTTTTACCGGCAGGGCTGTTTTTGAGCATATACCGTCTCTTGTTAAAGATTATCTTGCGTGCAGGCAGGTGCAGAATATGCCGGCCTCGAAAGGATACGGGTTCCTTTTCGGGCGATTCCTGTACGATTTTGAGTTCATGGGTTCATCCGATGTTTTTTTGAGTTATCTTGAAAAAAACACAATCGAATCCCCGCTTCTGGGCATTTCCAGGGTTTCAGGGAAGGAGATCGGGAATAGTTTCAGGATAACTTCGGTATGGAAAGACATATCAAAGTACAGTTTCCAGAACAAGTTACAGGATTTCATGCTTGAAAACGGGATGGGATTTGATATCAGGAAAACAGATGCGGTGACTTATTTTGAGGTGGCTGCAAAGGACAGGAAGAAGAAGCTCCTGAATTCTGCTGCGCTGCGGCAGGAAAACGGCAGCGTTTCACTTGAAATAGAAACGGGGTCGAACTTTAGCATCGTTTCGCTGCTCAAACATCTTTTTGGGGAGGAATGGATGGATGCAAGAGTGGAAAGCACTTAAATGTTAAGCGACCTCATCATTTCCCCGATATCCGTTGTCGGCGGCCTGCAACTGAAATCCCGGCACACATAGGCAGTAGCTTTGCCTTCGATGCTTTGCATGTGTTTCGCATAAGCTGCGATATTGATAATTTCAGGTTCCTCATCTATTGGGCAGAAAATCACCACTTTTCCGGGTATAAAACCCCTTCGCAAAGCAGCAAGCATGTTTTTCGTATCTTGGGCGTTCAAGTCCCCGGCGATAACGACCTCGGCAGTCGGGCCTATCACAAAATCAAGCGCTGTCATGAGCATAGTATAGCCAGCAGGGGACTGCCTTGCGCTCCTTGAAAATGCTCTTCCGATTAAAGCAGCTTTCTTTTCAAATTCAGGATTGCCCGTCATTTTACCCAGCCTGACCATGTTCACCATTGCCACAGAATTCCCTGAGGGGATAGCGCCGTCATAAATGTCTTTCTTTCGCATGAGTATATTCTCGGCATCATCTGCCGTGAGGTAAAGGCCCCCGTTTTCCCCGTCCCAGAAATGTTCCATGAGTTCATTATTAAGCAGAAGTGCAGTTTTCAGGAAACGTATCTCAAATGTGGTTTCGTAGAGTTCTATCAGTCCCCAGATAAGAAATGCATAATCATCTAAGAGGGCAGGAACCGCGACCTCACCATCCCTGTAGCGGTGATAAAGCCTGCCGGCTGCGTTACGCATTTTTGAAAGAATGAAATCCGCTCCCTTTTGTGCTGCCTCAGCGTACTGGTAATCATCAAAAACAGCCGCTGCCCTCGCAAGTGCTGCTATCATCAAGCCGTTCCAGTCTGCCAAAATCTTATCATCCTTGCCCGGACGGATGCGTTTTTCCCGCGCAGCAAAAAGTTTGCTCCGCGCTGTTTCGATACGCTCTTCCAGTTCTATGACTGAAAGCTTAAAATTGGACGCATGCCATGAAAGCGGTTTTGTCAGATGGAAGATATTTCTTCCTGAATTTTTCCCTTCAGGAAAATTGCCGCCGTTACTGATATTGAATACCTTTTTTACAAACTCTGCCTCATCCTCAGAAAGAACCGGGTGT
This sequence comes from Candidatus Methanoperedens sp., assembly GCA_041491305.1. Taxonomy (GTDB): domain Archaea; phylum Halobacteriota; class Methanosarcinia; order Methanosarcinales; family Methanoperedenaceae; genus Methanoperedens. The sequence continues at coordinate 1,357 of JBGPUU010000040.1, read as the reverse complement.
ATTTCCTCCTCATTCCAAACGTAGAATTTCCCCTCCTCACCTTCGCTATCCGCATCTTCACCAGAATAAAACCCACCTTCTTTTGAGGTCATATCTCGAAGCACGTAGGTAAATATCTCCCGGCATGTTTTTTTGTATTCATTTTTCCCTGTTGCCTGATACGCCTCTATGTAAGCAATCGCAAGCAGTGCCTGGTCATAAAGCATTTTTTCAAAGTGCGGGACAAGCCACCCGGCATCAGTGGAATACCTGTGAAAGCCAAATCCTATATTATCAAAAATCCCGCCCATGCGCATTGCAGAGAGTGTTTTTTCAACCATAAAAAGCGCCATTTTATCGCCGGTACGTTTCCAGTAACGCAGGAGGAACATGAGGCTGTGGGGCGTCGGGAATTTGGGCGCATCGCCAAAACCCCCATGCTGTTCATCAAATAAAGCCAGGAGTTGTTCATACGTTTCATGAAGATATTCTTCATCCGGTTCTTCACCCGGGGATTCTGCTGCCGTTTTTAGAGCATGGACGCTATTATTTGCCGCTGCTTCAACCTCGTTTCGCTTTGTGTTCCAGAGGTCTTTTAGTTGCGGTATCATCTCAAGCAGCCCGACCCGCCCGAATTTACTTTCTTTGGGGATGTAGGTTGCAGCATAGAAGGGTTTTTTGTCCGGCGTTATAATCATATTAAGGGGCCAGCCGCCGCTGCCTGTCATCCTCTGGCACGCAGCCATGTAGATGCTGTCAATGTCAGGCCGCTCTTCACGGTCGACTTTAATGCTCACAAAAGCATCATTCATCAACCCTGCAACCTGTTCGTCCTCAAATGACTCTTTTTCCATTACGTGGCACCAGTGGCAGGTGGAATATCCGATTGAAAGGAAAACCGGTTTATCCTCTTTTTTCGCTTTCTCAAATGCCTCTTTTCCCCAGGGGTACCAGTCCACGGGATTATAGGCATGCTGAAGCAGGTACGGGCTTTTTTCATTGATGAGCCGGTTAGGTCTTTTTTCGGTTTTAACTCCCCTATTTTCCATCAATCATTTATTCGGCGTCATGGGTATATAATTTATCAGCAAAATGGCGATGATAGCAAAACAGGGAAAGCATCCGGGCAGTGAAGGAATTTACAGAACTGTAAAATAGTTTGGTTTTTACGAAAAATATTAGCCACGAAGGCGCAGAGAACACGGAGAAATAATGACTCTGTGACCTCTGTGTCTCGGTGGCTATTTTGCTTCTTCAGGATTTTATGTTGGGCAGAAGAAAATTTTACTTATGGGTAAACTATAAATCTATTCCCCTTCATAATATTTTATTAGTACCAATTGAAGTCCGGGGAGGTGACACAAATGGCTAAACAAGT
>JBGPUU010000039.1:0-21908 GCA_041491305.1 Candidatus Methanoperedens sp. | reverse complement strand
TTAAAATTATGGCGCCGAGGGGGGGAATTGAACTCCCGAGGGGCAAAGCCCCACAAGCTTTCCAGGCTTGCGCCTTAGCCGCTAGACTACCTCGGCACGCGCCTTCATAATATACCATATGATTCTTATGCTTTTGCTTTCCATCCCTTTGGATACGTGCCGACTTCCATAAGAACGCGGTCTGTGTTCGCTACAATACCCGTAGCAGCCCTCAATATTTCATTGGACTTCATCTGCGCGATGCCAAAAGACACAGATTCACCTTTTAACGTAAAAATAGCAACAAGGTCTCCCCTTTCTATCCCGGTTTCAACCGTCAGCACACCCGGGGCAGCTAGACCCGCGCCGTGGCAAATCGCATCCACCGCATTATCGCGAATAACTATTTCAGGAAGATGGGAAAGACCGAATTCCATAGGACTGATAACCTTTCGAAGCTGCGTTTCATCCCCGCTCTCCTGCCATTCGACATACGCATCACGGAGGTCCTGGAGCGTCACCAGCTTTTCATCCTCCCTGAAAGGACCGCTCTTTGTGCGCCTGAGTTCCTGCATGTGCGCACCCGTGCCAAGCGCCATTCCAATGTCATGGCATAATTTGCGGATATACGTCCCTGCTTCGCATCCGACCTTAAAAAGGACATTATTATCCTCGATCTCAAGGAGTTCAAGATAATAAATCGTTCTCAATCTTGTTTCACGTTTTACAGCAGATTTAATAGAAGGCTTCTGGAATATTTCACCTGTAAACTCGCTAAAAATGCTTCTTACACTCTTTTCAGGCATTGCGGTATGGAGTTTCATGAGGCAGACGTATTCTTTCCCTGCCGTAAGAAGCGCATCCACCGCTCTTGTCGCCTCGCCCAGCATAATCGGAAGAAGACCTGTAACGTTCGGGTCAAGCGTGCCGCTGTGCCCTGCTTTATCCAGGTTCAGGATTTTCTTGACCCATGAGGTCACTTCATGGCTTGTGGGGCCTGCGGGCTTATCAAGGTTAATCACACCTTTCCTGATATATTCTTCCAGGGGGCGCTCTTCCGGTTTTTTGCCATACTTCCCGTCGGTCACGTCTTCGGATTTTACAAGCGTCTCTCTTTTTTTCTCTGAAGGAAGAATCATTTTAAAAAACCAACCGCTTTTAATGCTATTTCACTTATCTCTTCGGGGCTCCACTTACTGGAATCTATAACCAGGTCATACACCGAAAGGTCATTGATATCTATATCATAATAATTGAGGTATCTGTCTCTTTCGCACTGCTCCCTCTCTTTTGTCTCTGCCATTGCTTTTTCCGCTGATTTGCTTTCGCGGCGCGCGATACGTTCCGCCCTCATTTCAAGAGGAGCTTTGAGCCAGACCTTAAGATTCGCATCCACAAGAAAACCGGAAAGACGTCCCTCAAGGATGATATTGTCCTTTTCCCCAGCTATTTTTTTTTGCATTTCATCTATTTCGCGGTCTATATCCCTGTTGCATTTTGCAAGCAAACCGAATTCCGAAAGACCCATGCACCGATCCTCTGCGCATTTCCTGAAAATGTCTCCCATGGATACAAGTTCCATGCCAAGTCTTGCTGATAATAATTTGGAAAGGGTGCTTTTCCCGCTTCCGGGAGGACCGCTGATTGTTATTATCAATTCATACCGCCTATGTTCAATGCTTTCCTTGTCATCTGGCTTACAGGTATTGAACACAGGAAATACCAGAATAACCAGTACTGGAAAGGTCCGAGAAGTGTATCGGTTAATTTTTGCTGGCCCCAGAACGGGAATACCATCGTTGCATCAGGATGCAGACTGATTTCAAGATAAACCCAGAAAAAGAGGGGGATTGAAATGATGCTTATATAGAGCATGGGTTTGAACTGCTGCTTCATCATATCCATCTGGTCGCCCATCATGTCGGCCTGCTGCTCCTGTAATTTTTTGATTTTCGATGCATTGTTCGATAACTGCGCCTGCTTGAATTCCGCCTGCAGGTTCTTCATCCGTTCCTGGACACGTTTCATCAATTCCCAATCCATCGTATATTTCTGGATAAGAGAGGCATAAAGTCCTGTAATAGCCGCAAGAACGAAAATTATCATATGGAGAGGAAGCCCTCCCAACAGCGGTTTCAGGATTATGTTCATCAGGTTGCCTATTACTTCCCTCATTCCGGGAAACGCGATAATACCAAACATCAAAAAGATACCAAGGAACAATGCGAGCTTACTAAGTGTTTTTTTGATTATATCCATCCCTCCAATTCTCTTTTTATATTCTCGAATATCTGCGGAATTTCCTTGCTTCCATCAATTGTTCGTAATAATTTTTTCTTGTTATAATAATCTATCAGCGGCTGCGTTTGTTTCTTATATACATTTAACCTGTTTCTTATAGCTTCGGGTTTATCATCATCGCGCTGGTATAATTTCCCTTTGCACGCATTGCATACATCCTCAATCTGCGGGCGATTGAAAATAATATGATAACTCATACCGCATTTGCACATTCTTCGTCCCGAGAGGCGCTCTATCAGTTCCTCATCATCCACTGAAATATTCAGGACAACATCCACTTTTTTGCCCGATTCCGTTAAAATCATCTGGAGCGCATCGGCCTGGGGTATGGTTCTTGGATATCCGTCCAGAAGGAACCCTGATGAACAGTCCTCTTTCGATAACCTGTCCTTTATGATGGTTATTAAAAGTTCATCCGGGACGAGCTCGCCTCTTGACATATAGGATTTGGCTTTTAAACCGAGGCTTGTGTTATTATTGATGTTTTCACGCAATATGTCGCCTGTAGAAATGTGAGGCAGCGAATAATACTCTGATATTTTCTTGGCCTGTGTGCCTTTTCCCGCGCCCGGGGGACCGAGTAAAATGATGTTCATCTAAATCAAATCCCGTAATGATGATGTGTATATTAAAGCTTATTCAAAAGTTGCCGAGCCTATTCAAGCAATTTTTTACCTTTGGCAAATCCTAATAAAATTGCGGACACGGTGATTAATATTATGATTATTAAAGATGCATGACTCGCGGTCAAGCGTTCCATATTTTTCAGGATTATCATGTAGAGAAGATCGGCTACCCAGATGCCTATGATAAGTCCCATAAATCCGAATAGAATGGCATATCCTGTATTTTTGAAGAGGTCTGATAATTTCATAATATTTGTTTAAGGTTATTTTCGGTATTAAATATATCGAAGGGTTTTACGATAATTAAGCGCCCCGACTGGGACTTGAACCCAGGTCTTAAGATCCGCAATCTCAAAGGATATCCGCTACCCCATCGGGGCTCTGGCTCAACATGCATCTGTTACATATTAAAGGTTATTGGCTTTTGATTTTTCAAGTTCCAGCAATCTGGTTTTAATACCAATGCCTGCTGAATACCCGCCAATCCCGTTTTTTGCCACTACCCTGTGGCATGGGATAATAATCGGGATCGGGTTTCGTGCAAGCGCCCCGCCTACTGCGCGGATGGCGGTGCTGCCGATATTCCTTGCAAGTTCGGAATATGTGATTGTTGTTCCATATTTGATTTTTCTTGTCTCGTTTAGCACTTTCCGGGTAAAAGGCGATAGAGAGGATAAATCGACCACAGATGAAAAATCTATTTTCTCACCTTCAAAATACCGGACTAATTCGAAAGTGGCTTCATACGTCTTTTTTTCTTTCAGGTTGCCTGACCTGGTAAATCTGATAGAGCGCAGTTTTGGATTATATCCTATTTCGATATAACAATCAAGCAAACGAGAAAAAATAATATCATTTGATTCCGGCATTGTTAGTCCTGATTTAATTGATGCTTCATCATAGGTTTTATTTCTGATTTTCGTTTCATCTTTGAACATATCAACATATAAACACAATACTTTATAACCGATAAATGCAACGAATAGCAAAAAATGACCATTGAAAACACATTTCCACATCTCAAAGATAGCCTCACACACCTCGGTTACAAGGAAAACTACATAGAGGAAATACTTAAAGAACTTTACACGTTATTCGAAGAGATAGAATTTGAAAAAATAAAACAAACCGCTGACGCCGCCATAGTTGCAAAGGACAGCGCCGGGTTGATAAATTCCCTGAAAGACCTCATGCTCCAGTTGGAGAATAAGGGCTATTACCGTCCCGATGCCCCGACGCGCCTGATAAGGCAACTGGTCAATGGACTAAATCTTGCTAATGAGGATATCTTTTTCCTTCTCTATAATGCCGATATCCCTGAAAAAGAAAAATTAGAGGAAATGGAACTACTTGCATCCTGCGCCGCTATCACCCAGCTTGGCTATATTCTCTCAGGTTCCATTGTATCTGAAGTAAAAGCTGCAAGCTCCGGGCCCCATGTTTTTCTTCTGATTGACGGTTTCTCTCCCGGCTCTATTATTTTCGTGGATTTCAGCATTGACTCGATAAAAGAAATTGACGGCCGGAAATTCGAGCGGAAAGGAAATTATTACCACCTGCTGAATACGCGGGAACTGGATAGGGAAACAGTTGAATTGTTAACCGTATATTATTCGTCTTTCCACATGACTTCAGGCATCGGCTTAAGCCACAATATCCATAATAACCTCGGTCTTGCTTACGACAGGATAGGAAAATATGAGGAAGCAATCAAAGAGCTTAACGAAGCTCTCAGGCTTAATCCGGATTATATTGAAGTTCACAATAACCTTGGTGTGACCTATGACAGGATGGGAATGACTGACGAAGCGGTAAATGAACTTAAGGAAGCGCTTAATCTTATTCCCGATTACACCGAGGCGCATTGCAACCTTGGCAATATCTATGCCTGCTCAGGAAGATACGAAGAGGCAGCCGGAGAACTTCTGGAAGCGCTCAGGATAAATCCGGAGCTTGCGATTGCGCATAATAATCTTGGTAATATCTATGCGCTTCAAAAAAGAAATGAAGAGGCAATACATGAATTCAGGGAGGCTCTCCGGATTAATCCTGATTATGCCCCTGCCCATAACAATCTTGGCAACGCTTATGCGGAAACGGGCAGGTACGAAGACGCACTCAGGGAGTTCCAGGAGGCGCTGCGGCTTAATCCTGAATTCCCGGAAGCTTATATGGGTATGGGACTTGCCTATTGTGCACAGAATAGTTTTGACAGGGCAGCTCAAGCAATGATACATGCTGTTTATCTTTCACAGGATTTCCTTGAATACGTGCCTGATAAACTGCTCCTCAAAGTGAGGCAGGGCGTTTCAAGATTGAAAGGAAGAATGTAGTTTATAAATGGTTTCTCAGGATTAAAATCAGTATAGCGACCGGAACACCAATCGTTATTATGAGCGTCCATAAGCCGTATTTTTCTACAATCCTGCACCATGGCCCGCACATCTTTCCACCAGTATTACCGCAAACATAATTGCACCAGCAGTTAAGCACCGGTGTTTTCGCAACTTGCCGGGTTTTGCATTTCTCAGGTATCATAAGTAAAATAGATTCCATATCCTTAATAAATGTGATTACTGCAAATTAATAAAAAAGATAAAGAACTAAATTGCATCTACATGGTTCTTGTTTTCAAGTTCTTTGATGGCGATTTCATGCACTTTGCTGAACTGGCTTCGCCTTTCAATCCTTGTATGTTCGGCAGCCCGCCTTGCAAGACCGCTCCAGAATAAATCCATTTGAATCACCTCAAATTGTAATAGTCCTGTCAATGATATACGTGCGAGCCAAGAGCGGAGTGAAAGTAATCCTTTTTCACTTTCACCCCATTTACCCAATGTTTTTCTTATGAGACCTCATGCATGGAATAATGAGATTCTCAAGCTTCGGGACAACAATTAATTCAGATGAAATCGTTAATTCAATTTCCCGGCATGGAATCCCTGTTTTTCATACATCGGAGATGCATATCAAGCCTTTTTTGTGCAGGAAAAGCGTGTGCAATCTTGCAGATATAATCGCTGTATTCAAGGAGTCCGAAAGGTTCTATATTGTTGGAATCGAGATAAAGGAATGGAATGCCACAGTGCACCCGAAAATCGCAATGGAATATCTTGAAACATACAGGCGTACATGTGAGTATTTCTACCTGGCGGCAAAACATTTCTCTAAGAGCACACTTGAATTGAAAGATATAGGATTGTTTGACCTTTCTTCCATGAAAGTTATAAAAAATCCTTCATATCTATTTCCTGATTGTAATTTCAGGGCGCATCTTATGAAACGAATCAAAAAGCACTTTCATGTCCTCGCCGGGGTTGTGGAAGACCCGTTCCAGAGAACGCTTTTAGAGTTTTAAGCGGCGGCATTTTTGACCCAAAAAAGGTGTCCACGCATGGCGAAGCCATGCGTGTGCGGCGGATTGACCGAGCCAGGCGGTCAATGTTGATCCCCTATATAATCCGGGTGCTGCCGCAGTACTGGCATCCTGTTCACAATCCAGCGGTAGAGGAGTACTTCAATTATCACAACCGCTGCCACCACTACAGCTTCCTTCCAGAAGAAAAGTTCTCTGTTGGGGAGCTGCCAGTTAAACGCGATGAGCGATATGTTGAACCGGTTCAATATGATTCCAACCATCGTCAGCACAGCTGTGAACTGGATAAGACCTATATTCCTTTTCTGCACACCGTAGAAGAATAGTATTGGAAGAATGCCAAGTATCGTTATCTCAACAAGGAACCAGTGCCCGAAAGAGGTATTCAGGTAGCCCCATGCGCCTTCATGAGTCACACTGATTAACCTGAGCCCAACGTAAGTGAAGAGGACGAACGATGCGGCTTTCCCAAGACCCAGCGTAATGCCATCAAGGCTTGACAGGTAGTGGGAGTCTGCGCTGTTCTTCATGAATACCTGTGTCAGTTTGGAGACCACTATTACCAGTGCCAGCGCTGCGCCAACGGCAGAGATAAAGGCAAGCCATGGCAGATACGATGTGTACCACAGGGGATGGAGCTTCCCGGGCGCTAGCAGGAACATCGCGCTTAGTGCTGACTGGTGAAGCGTGGAAAGCATAACACCGAAAATGGTGAGCCCGAGGGTCATACCCGTAACCAGTTTGCGGACTTTCCTCATGCCCAGCCATGCCAGTGCCGATGGTGAAAACTCCATGACCTGTACAGTCAGGTAAAGAGCCACATGCCATGCCACCAGGAACATTACTGATGCAGTTCCGAATGAAATAATCATGGGATAATATATCCGCCAGGGGCGGCCCAGATCTATCATCAGGAAGATTACTGCGAAGAGATACCCAAGCAGGCCAAGGAGGATTGCATTTTTTACAATAGGCTGGTATTTCTTTAGCCCGAAAATGTAAACCGCTGTCCCGACGACGAATCCCGAAGCTGAAAAAGGCACACCGCTAAAGAGGCCCCAGCTGAGGAAAAGTCCCCATGGCTGCTCGTTTGACCCTTCGGTCACTTCAGAAAGCCCGAACAGGAACCTCATCAATATTAAGTAAAGCCCGGCAGCGACTACCAGACCCGCCGCAATATTAAGCGGGGTGATGAGTGTTTTAAAATACTCTTTAAAAGTAAGCCCCATAAACAGCTTATCACGCATCCAGAATGTAATAATCTCGGCGCCCGTTTGTTCACGCTGTTTGTACACTATTTTTTCTGCATTCCCGTATTCGTTCATGGTTTATTAACCTCCTTTGTTTCCGATTTTTCATCATGAGCCGGCTGATGATCCCTGTGATGTGATGCCAGATAGAACCCGCCGAGCATGGCAGGCCACATGACAAGAGTGAGATTGACCATTCCCAGGAAGTCCTTGGTGAGTTTGGGAAACGAAGTTACACCCAGGTTCATAGGGAAATCAAGCTTCTCGAAAGGAACACCTGAAATATACAGCCAGCCTGTGCCTCCAGCCTCTTCCTCACCATACACATGGTCGATATATTTGTCAGGTTTACCCCATATCCTGAGTTTTGCCTGTTTCAGTAATTCGCTCCTTTTACCAAAAGTAATTGCTTCGACCGGGCATGCCTCGGCGCACGCCGGAATAAGACCTTCTGATTGCCTCTGATAGCACATAAAGCACTTCTGTATCCTGGGAGTGAATGCACTTGAGTATTCAAACCCTGGGACGTAGAACGGACAGGCTATGATGCAGTATCTGCAGCCTATGCACAGTTTCTCATCCCAAACAACAGGACCTTCCTTGGTTTTTTTCATAGCTGCTACAGGGCAGGCCGAGACGCATGCCGGCTCGTCGCAGTGCATGCACTGGACTTTCCTGTAAACCGGTTTGCCGTCATTCCCTTCATAACGATTGACCACTGTATAAGACTGAACTTCCGCCACGTAGGGTTTTCTTTTCTCTTCAAAGACCGAAGTGTCCTCGAATGAGGTTTTTGGCGGCGGGAGTTCGTTTGCCTTATTGCATGCAGCCTCGCATCTGCGGCAGCCTATGCACCTTGTGGTATCGGTGAGCATTCCGACGCGGTCCGGGTTGCCTGTGTAGTCAAGAGATGCCAGTGCAGTTCCCTGGCTTCCAGCTACGCCGCAGGCGATCAGCGACCCTCCGATTTTTAGAAAGTTCCTTCTTGTTATCATATTATCCTCCTATCGGTTTATGACAGCCCTGGCATGTATTGCCGGCTCGCCCGGCATGATCGGAAGGTACTATAGCAGCTCCCCCTACACCCTTTTCATGGCACTTGAGGCAGCTATCGTGATAAACGATCTTTGATTCCTGCCCGCCGGGGATGCCATTCTGGTGGCATCTTGTGCAAGTTTCCCATGTCAACTGGTGAGGACGGGGCGGGGCTGAAATGATACTGGAGGTTTGAATAGCCCCGGAATGGCATTTCGTGCAGCTTTCAGGACCGCCGAAATCCTCTTTGTGGCATGACATACAGCGCTGATGATAGGCAGCCTTCAAACCCGGCATACTTACGTTGTGCGGATTATAAGGTGCCCCGTGGCAATCCTTGCATGCATGGATTTCATCCTCGCTATTATGGTGGCACGTGGTACAACTGACCTTGCCGTTCATGGCTTTATGAAAATCAATTATAGGTTCGTATTTCATGGACAGGTATTCTGAAGAATTGACTGTGAACCCGATTACATTGGGCTGTAATTCGATAACTCCCGGATTGCTGGCAATATCAGTGATTACGGAAGCGTTTGCATGAGTGGCATCCGTATCATATGAAGTTACTACGACAGCAGCCCCGCCAAATAACAGTGAAAGCGGAACAAACACGGAAACCATTTTAAGTACTTCTTTTTCCTTTGTATTCAGAAGCATCCACAATGCAATAAATGCAAAGCAAAATGCGACTACTATCAGGTATTCTATTCCTTTGACGAATGTTATGTATTCCAGCAATGTTTTCATATTATTCTCCCGCATTTATTTTTTGTGTTTATCCATTTTCTTTGTGTTCCTACCTTCCTGTCTTTTCCAAACCGATTTACTCCTATGGTATTCGTATTAACACCTCACAAGAATTATCTCCATGTGACAATAATTTTTTAATGTCCAATTCGGCCATATTCCCAAAAGCGTAGCCCACAGCCCCTTTGAAAGTCTCCCGGATAGTGTGGCAGACGTATGTATCGAACGTCTCACCTTCAGTGACAATATTGCATTTCTTAACTGTGTAAATGAGGTTTTTCCCATCAATTTTCCATTCGCTTTCCCTGTGGAGTTTGGAGTCTATTATTTCCAGGGCTTTCTGGAAATTCTGGATTTCCCAGCTCTTGATGCTGTTTTCTTTTTCGTATTCCTGCATCAGGGAAATTCCGATTCTCCTGCCAAGGGCAGTCAGCGAAACGGGAATATCAGGCATGTTCTTGAGACCTTTCAGGAAAGCCATGAACATTATCAGGTTCTGATCGACCCTGCTGTTGCTGATTTTCAAATTGCTCACGATCTCGTTGATTTTTAGGCCCACATCAGGCCGGTGAGTCAACACTATCATGTTAGCGGTTGACTTTGCGTCGTACAAATGCCCGTTAGCTTCCAGAAGTGAAACAATGCTCTTTTTCAGTTTTTCTATTACTTCGTTATTTCTATAATTATGGAAAAATATTATATTTTCCCTGTCGATTTCAACCCTGTCTGCGACCCTGGATGTTTCATAAACCTCTTTAATAAGTGAAAGCATTTCATTAAGAGGTATTTCCTGTATGGGTTTTTTTGCAAGGGCTTCTATCGTTATTTCTCCCATCGGGATTTTTCCGGCAAGCAGGTCCTCAAAATAATTCCTGTGCACCGTGACCATATTGTAATTGCTCAAAAGATGCCCGTTGACTACAGACTTCCAGAAAGAAGGACGGGATTTTATCGCCCCTATTACCTCATTCATCCCGCCAAAATTTGAAGTCAAGCTATAAAGTGCGTCTTTTTTATCAGACCTTGACAATTCGATTTTTATGCATCCATCAAGATTATAAATTGACTTGATTTCAAGAGGCGTGTTTCCGAGTGAATTTTTTACCATGTACTGGGACAAAATACAGGCTGTGAATTTTATTTTTTGAGGGGCGCCCCGGACCTCTATCAGCACATCCGAAGGATTTATGTCACTATCGTATTTCAATGAAATGCTGATGCCCCATTCAAGTTCCCTGAACCTGTTGTTAAGTGATTCTTCAAGTTTCCCGATAGAATTAACCAGATTGGGATCGATGAGTTCATCAAGTACGCCATCGGGAATCAGCATCCCGTCTATTTCATTTAGCATCCATTTTAACAAAGAATTGTCAATCGCCGAGAGATTCTTTAATGAATTATAATTCCCTGCCCGGTCGATTATCTCTCTTATTGCAGCACTGAAGTTGCCTTTGTGTTTTTCCACGTAAGGTTCCATCTTCTCGATGCAATCATTGTCAAGAGAGATGTGTCTCGTTATAATCATGTTATTTCACTTGTTCCTATCCCTTGCGAAATTCTTCCAGGAGGAGCTGTTTTTCGCTATTGAGTTCCGCTTCCCTGCGGGCAATTGCTTTTAAGGCTTCTGTTGGTTTTATGGAAACAGTTATCCTGTTTTTCCTTTCCTTCATGTATTTCGTGAGCCCATAGCCCAGGAATACTACGACTGCTGCCGGGACAAGGAACAGCCACCCAGTCAGGAAAGCCATGAAACTTTCCTGGGGAACATAATAAGCTGCTCCTGCAAGTGCCCCTCCTGCAACAAATGTTGCGAAATGTTTGAACCAATTCTTCATTTAAATCACCCTAAACTCGTTTATCTTATGCCAATGCTAAAAGAATAATTGACAAAAAATTAGTATAAAACGGCAAATATTGCCTTTTTTTGACAAAATTTGACAAATTATGCCATAGATTGTCATTCAAAGAGGGAAAATGCCAGAGAAAACCAAGATAAAATTGGATTTCCCGGTTTAATTAATGGTTCAGTCCCTGAAAAAAATGACAGGATATGCCAAATACACGATCTTAATGACCGGTTCTCCATTTCTTATGGAATTCGTATGTCACTTCACAAAAACTGTCTCCATGTGACATTATCCTTTTTTTATCCCGTTACTCAATTCTTTATACAGGCTGCGCTTTACACTGCGGATTTCAGCTTCCCTGCGGCCAATCGCTCTGATAGCTTCGACAGGCTTTATTGGTACAGCGATCCTTCGTTTCATACCCCCTAGATACACAATAATACCATAAACAAGGAAAACAATAAACGCCACCGGAATAAGCATAAACCATACTTTGAAAAGAACCTCCAGGTTTTCTTTTGGAAAATAAAAGGGGGCGCCTATTAGAGCCGCACCTCCAGACGCAGCTACAATATACTTGACCGAATTCATCTAATCCACATTCCCATTCCTTAATTTAATTATGTAAGGACAAGTATAAAAAATTATTTGTCAAATTTTAATGAAATATAACCATTCATATCAATTTTATGACAACTTCGCAAAAATTATCACCATGGGATAATAATTTTTTAATTTCCAGTTCTGCCCCGTTTCCAAATGCATAATTCAGCGCCCCTTTGAAGGTTTCCCTTGACGTATGGCAAATAAACTTATCAAATTTATTCCCCTCATTTGCAATATTGCATTTCCTTATAGTATATAGAAGATTTTTTCCTTCCATATTCCATTCGCTGTCTATATGGAGTTTTGAATTGAACATCTCAAAGGCATTTTTGAAAGATTTCAAATCCCAGCTCTTGATCTGGTTCTCTTTTTCATATTCCTGCATCAATGATTTGCCAAATCTTCTGCCAAGGGCAGTCAGGGATAATGATATATCCGGAATTTCCTTAAGCCCCTTTAGAAATGTCGTAAACATTATCAATTCCTGGTCTACTTTGCTGTTGCTTATTTTCAAATTACCTACAATTTCATTGACTTTTGAACCGATATCAGGCCTGTGCGTCAGTACAATCATATTGGCTGTTGACTTGGCATCAAATAAATGACCGTTTGCTTCTAAAAGGGTGACAAGGATTTTTTTCAATTTATCTATTGTATCTTTATTCCTGTAATTATGGAATAATACTATCCTATTCTTCTCGATTTCAACCCTGTCTACCACCCGGGATGTTTCATAAACTTCCTTGATGAGGGACAGCATCTCTTTGAGGGGTATATCCTGTATCGGCTTTTTTGCGATGTTTTCTATACTGATTTCCCCGAGGGGTATATTATTCGCCAGTAAATCCTCAAAGTAATTCCTGTGTACCGTGACCATATTATAATCACTTAAAATATGCCTGTTGACAATGGATTTCCAGAATTCAGGACGGCTCTTTATTGCACATGTTACCTCTTCCATTTCCCCAAAATATGTTTTAAGGCTGTTCAGGGCTTCTTTTTTATTAGAGCCTAACAATTCAATTCTTATACAATCATTTAAATTAATTACTGACTTTATTTCAAGCGGTACCTGTTTAACAGAATTTTTGACCATATACTGGCATAATATGCAAGCACCAAACCTTATTTTCTGAAAATCGCCTTTTATTTCAATCAGTACATCAGAAGGGAACCTGTCATTATCGCATTTTAAGGAGAGGTCTATATTCCATTCAAGTTCACGGAACCTGTAACTGAGATGCTCTTCGAGTTTCCTCATCGAGTTTATCAGCACCGGGTCAATCATTTCATCAAGTACTTCATCAGGAACTAGAACACAGTCCAGCATGTTCAGCATCCATTTGAAGAGGGATACATCTACAGCCGAGGAATTATTGGGTAATCCCGACTTTCCCACATGGTCTATTATATCCCTTATTGCTGCACTGAAATTGCCATTGTGTTTTGCAACAAACGGCTCCATCTTCCTGATACAGTCATTATCAATGGAAATATGTCTTGTAACAATCATGGTTTCCTATCCTGAGTTAAACTATCCAGCTCATTTTTAACCCCGTTTTACCCGTTGTTTTCTCTGTTTTATATAAAATTCAAAGCCGCTTTTTAGACAATATGTCCTTCATTCAATGAGGCTCTTTTTTGGGTAAAGGGTTATCCCCATCTCTGTATGTAATGTTTGCTTTATGACGTAAATAATTAACTGTTGGTTTTTAAATTATATGGAATAATAATGAACAAATTAAAATCTCTATTTTTCTTCTAATTCAAGAGCCTCGCGCAGTTTAAAATTCCCTACATATAGTGCCGCTCCAACCACAACCCCGTTTGCTCCTGTTTTTTTTATTTCTTCAATATCCGAAAGCGTGGTGATGCCGCCTGAAGCTATTACGGGTATGCCAAGCGCCTGTGCAAGTTCCCGGGTCGGCTCCGGGTTTACCCCCTTCAGCAATCCTTCGGTGTCGATATCGGTGAAAAGGATGCTCCCGGCTCCGAGTTCCTCAAATTTCCTGCCGAGTTCAACCGCGGTGTAAACGGACTGCTTTGCCCAGCCGTGGGTGGTTACCCTTCCGTTTTTGGAATCGAGGGCGACCATGATGCGCTCGCTTCCGAATTCGAGGGCGAGTTCTTCTACGAGGGATGGATTGTTTATGGCAGCCGTACCGAGAATTACCCGGTTCACCCCGAGATTAAGAAGCCCTCTTGCATCTTCTTTTGACCTGATGCCGCCCCCCACCTGCGTTTCTACGTTGAATTTTTTTATTATTGATTCGATTATGGAACTGTTTAACCTCTGTCCCCCGATTGCGCCGTCAAGGTCTATGAGATGAAGGACATTTGCACCTTCACCGATCCAGCGCGCTGCGATGCCAAGCGGGTCATCAAGCGACACGCGCTCGGTGCCGGGGATGCCCTGGATTAAGGAGACGCATTTTCTATTTTTGAGGTCGATTGCCGGGATTACGCGAAACATGGGGTCACT
Source organism: Candidatus Methanoperedens sp. (assembly GCA_041491305.1). Taxonomy (GTDB): domain Archaea; phylum Halobacteriota; class Methanosarcinia; order Methanosarcinales; family Methanoperedenaceae; genus Methanoperedens. The sequence continues at coordinate 7,656 of JBGPUU010000039.1, read as the reverse complement.
TTTGGGATATATGAGATATAGGCTCTATAGTGGTTAATTAAATAATGTTTTCTTAAATGATGTATCTTCGCGATACAATCTTTTTAAATTTTAAAAACAGTTAGTTTTAATTGGATAGGAGATATATAATCGAGATGGTACAAAGTGAGATGAATAATGAACAAAGCGCACATAGAACTGCCTGGAAAGAAGATTGGGGAGTTTTGTAAAAGAAATCATATACGGAAGTTATCAGTTTTTGGTTCGGTTCTCAGGGACGACTTTAGACCTGATAGCGATATAGATATTATTGTTGAATTCGACCCGCCTTACACACCCGGACTTATCCGACTGGCTGGCATGGAAATTGAACTGACCGAACTCCTTGGACGCAAAGTGGATTTAAGAACTCCGCAGGATTTGAGTCGATATTTCAGGCAGGAAGTGCTTAATTCTGCCGAGGTCCAGTATGCGGAAGGATGATTTAATACGATTGCGCCACATGCTGGATGCTGCAAGGGAAGCAGCGCTGTTCGCTAAGAACAAAACAAGAAGCTCGCTTGAAACAAACAGGATGCTAACTCTTTCTATTGTCAAAGACCTCGAAATTATCGGGGAAGCCGCATCCAAGATGACAAATGAGACGCGTGAAGAATTCCCGCAAATTCCATGGCTGAATATTATCAGTATGAGAAACCGCCTGATTCATGCTTATTTTGACATCAATCTTGATATTGTCTGGAAGACTGTGGTGGAGGATTTACCGCCTTTGATTGCTGAGCTTGAGAAAATCGCTCCAGATGAGGGATTATAAAATCAACTTGTCAAGCGACACGCGCTCGGTGCCGGGGATGCCCTGCACTAAGGAGACGCATTTTTTATTTTTGAGGTCGATTGCCGGGATTACGCGAAACATTGTTTGTACTTCCGATGTTCAAATTATTGATCCCTTAAAACCACAGGATGAAATCTGAGAAAGTTTGGGTCGTCTGCAACCCTGAACTTCAGCTCGCCTATGATGTCAACAGTGCCATCCTGCCTAAGGTCCACTGACTTAACTTTGTTCTTCAATTCAATGAAATTGTTGGTCGCTGATGTTACTTCCATATTGCCGAATATATCCCCAATCTGAATTTCTGTGACTGATGTACCTATTGCCCATGTATATCTGAGCTGCACCATATCGCTGGTTGCGCCTGCAAACACACTGTCCACATATGTAACGAACAATGGAACATCTGACTCGCCTGCAAAGCTCTTCTCGACGTAGGTATAAACTGAACCCTGCCCGATTACTTTATCGTCTTTCTTGACGCCGTCCTTGCTCAGGACAAGCCATACTTGTCTGGGAAAGGCTCTGGCGTCAATGCTCTGTGCCGTTAATGTCCAGCCGTCGCCGATATCCCATGTTTCTCCGACTATCAAGGATTTCTTTTCGGATGTCGAATTGCCCTGCTCAATTATAAGCATGGCAAGTTTCTTTGCATTGCCCTTGACCGCTATGTATGGTTGTGCCTGCCATCCAAGCAAATCGTATTTTCCACTTGGGAATGCGAGGAGTAGTTCGGTGCTATTGTGGTTATTTTCAACTACCTTTAAAGTCTTTGCTTGTTTTATTGTTCGATATGAAAGCGTATTCTCAGGTATGACTCTCTTGTTGTGGTCTATAGTCTCGGTTAAAATATTTCCATCCTGTCCTCCAATCTCAAGAGTCTCGCTTGTAATGCCTGTTTGTATATCGTACCAAAATCCTTCAAAGTTTTGAGCGTCCCACTTATAGGATGGAAGCTGAACCGAACCGATTGCAGGCAATATCTTTTCGTCATAAACTCTTGGGTTTATAATTGCTGGTGTAATTGGAGGCACTCCTTTACCGCTTCCTCCACCTCCACCACTTGAAAATGCTGATGGTATAGTCTTCACTACTGATTTTACTGCTCCTGCACGATAACGATTGAGGTCTGCTTTGGTAACTGACTTCACTACTGATTTTACTGCACCTATGCTTGGTTGCGGATACACCTTCGGATTATCTCGACGAATATTTTCTTTTTTAGGAACCTCAATAATTGCTTTGCGAATTAATTTTATTTTTCGAGAAATGTCCATCTGAAGCTTAGACCGAAACTGTTCAATAGAATTATAATCAATTACAAGTCCCTCATTTTTATATTTCTCTATGATTTCGGACAGTCTTTTGTATTGCTCAATATCTATATTTTTAGGAGAAACGGGAATTGAAGAGAAATAGATTGAAACAGGTTTGCTCGCTTTTCTGAACTCTTCGATTTCTTCTATGGTTCCTGATTCAGCTTTTCCTGTAGGAGTTCCAAGCCTAGTCCAAAAAATTGCAATTAAAATATCACAATCTTTCAGCTCTAATTGCTTATTTATAATAGCCTGTGGTCTATCGCCTATTTCGGAGGTGGCATGAGTCTTCCAAGAAACTCGCTCTAGCATTGCTTCATAGTCATCTGAATTATTAATGTTCCAATATTCTATAATCTCAGATACGGCATTGAGTTCCTCTACTATATCAGATGGTGAAGATGTAACAATTTTATATTTCGTAACTTGTGATGGCATTTCAGTCACTGTTCAAATTTAAACATACACTAAGTGCATACATAAAATATAAATGCTATGCCCAAGTATTAGCCCTGCCCGCATGTGAGGGCTGCGCCGGATAAATCCGGGGCTAAAAGCCACAGGAGGAATCAGATGGCTAAAAAAGAAGAAGCAAAAGAAGTAAAAGAAACAAAGAAAGAAGCCCCAAAGAAAGAGGCTCCCAAGAAAGAAGCGCCTAAAGCAGAAGTGCCCAAAGAAGCAAAGAAAGAGAAAAAAGAAGAAAAGAAGCACGAAAAGCACGAGGGGGAAGGCGAAGGGAAAGAACACCCGAAAAAAGAGCGAAAAGGAGCACCTAAAGAGGGTAAAAAAGAAGCTCCCAAAGTAAAAGAAGGCGAACCTGAAATAAGACACATCGTGCGAATCGCCAACACTGATCTTGAGGGAAAAAGATCCGTCCAGTATGCGCTCACGGGGATTAAGGGCATCGGCAGGAGAACTGCAAAGATCATTTCTACCAATGCAGGACTTGACCCGATAGCAACAATCGGATATCTCAAGGATGCCGAACTGGAAAAATTACAATTATCCGTAGATAACATAACCACCATTGTTCCTACATGGATGGTCAACAAGCAAAACGACATAATGTCAGGCGAAGACAGGCATCTTATCGGAATAGACGTTATGCTGGGCCTTAACGAAGATTTGAACCTGATGAAAAAGATGCGTTCATACAAGGGAGTAAGACATGAAAAAGGTCTTCGGGTACGCGGCCAGCGCACCAGGTCAACAGGCAGGAAAGGAAGGACTGTAGGCGTCACAAGAGCGGCAATCCAGGCAAAGGCAGCAGCAGCCAAAGAAGGAGAAAAGAAAGAGGCTCCCAAGAAAGAAGAACCAAAAGGAGCTGGTAAATAATGGGCTACCCGGGAAAAAACCGCAAATCGTATGAAACTCCAAAACATCCCTGGCAGGCTGCAAGGATAGAGCCCGAGGTCGAACTCGTAAAGAGGTACGGTCTCCGAAATAAAAGAGAGGTATGGAAAGCACACAGCTCTCTTAAAAAATACAGGGAACTGGCAAGAAAACTGCTTGCAGAGAGCGCAAAAGGGCAACTGAAAGGTCATATAAAAACCGATTCCGAGAACATCCTTAACAGGCTGAAGCGGTACGGTCTTTTGAAAACCGATGCAGGGCTTGATGATATTCTTTCTCTTGAAGTGACTAATTTCCTGGATAGAAGGCTTCAGACCCAGGTTCACAAGCAGGGACTTGCCAATACAGTAAGACAGGCAAGGCAGTTCATTGTGCACGGGCATATATCGGTCGGAGGCAGGAAAATCACCGTTCCGGGTTATATAGTGCCCTCGGATGAGGAGCTGCTTCTGGATTACTATGGCGGTTCGGCATTATCGAACGAATCGCATGCGTCAAGACCCGCACAGGTTGTAAAGACAATGGCGCAGGAGACTACACAACCCGCAACGGTTGAAACAAATAATGAACCCGGAAGGGAGGCTTAACAATGGCAACAGAGAAATGGGGTGTAGCACATATCTATTCCTCGTTTAATAATACCCTGATAACTATCACAGATTTAACAGGCGCTGAGACAATAGCTAAAAGCAGCGGCGGCATGGTCACCAAAGCGGACAGGGAGGAAAGTTCCCCCTATACTGCAATGCAAATGGCAAACCAGCTCGCTGATAAAATACGCGATAAAGGCGTCACCGGTATTCATATCAAGGTACGGGCGCCCGGGGGCAACATGCAGAGAAGCCCCGGACCCGGAGCACAGGCTGCAATTCGTGCTTTTGCCCGTGCCGGCATAAAGATAGGACGCATAGAAGATGTGACCCCTATCCCGCACGACGGCACAAAACCTAAGAAAGGCAGGCGCGTGTAAGATGGATATTGACATAATAGAATTGTCAGACCGCAAAGCCAGGTTTATTTTATCTGGCGTCTCGACATCTTTTGCCAACGCATTCCGAAGGAGCGTACTTGCGGAAGTCCCGGTACTGGCTATTGATGATGTTAATATCTATGAAAATACCTCTGTCCTTTTTGATGAACAGCTCTCATTGAGATTGGGTTTGATTCCCCTGAAAACCGATACGAAATCATATACTCTTCGTGAGGAATGTTCCTGCAAAGGCGCAGGCTGCACACAATGCCAGGTCTCATTGACCCTGAGCGCCGAAGGTCCCAAGATTGTGCATTCAGGCGATATGGTTTCCACAGACCCTGAGGTGCGCCCGGCTGATGCGACAGTACCCATTATCGAGCTTAAGGAGAAACATAAGGTCGTAGTGGAAGCAATCGCAAGGCTCGGAACAGGCAGGGATCACAGCAAATGGCAGGCCGGCGTTGCAAGCGGTTTCAAGAATATGCCCGTGATAACAATCGGAAACTGCGATTATTGCGGCAAATGCGTGGAAGTATGTCCCCGTGATATCTTGAAAATGGAAGGTAACAAGGTAAAAGTTGTAGATATTATCGAATGTTCAATGTGCAGACTATGCGAAAACGCTTGTGATATGGATTCTATTAAGGTAAGTTCAAATCCTGAATCCTTCGTAATGACATTTGAGACTACAGGCGCCCTCACAGCTACTGAACTTGCTCTTGAGGCTGTGGGCAGTATCAGGAAAAGAGCAGAACAATTAGGTGAGATACTTAATACCCTTTGAAGAAAAAATCTCTTATCAGGGCATTATTTTATGATAAGGCTCTGCTATAAGAGATAATCTATTAACCTTTAGAAAGGTTTACGACGGGTATGGCACGCCATACCCGGACACGCCCTTTCGTTCGCAAAGCGTGTCGAAGACAGGCGTGACTCGAATTGCGGAGGTTGCCCAGACAGGTCAAAGGCGCCAGCTTGAGGGGCTGGTTTCGTAGGAATTCATGGGTTCAAATCCCATCCTCCGCATTTTGTTTTCAACACTGTATTATTAAGTGCAGGATATAGTGACTGAATTCAGACATAATATAAACCTGCAGCATCAATTATACCACATGATTCCACTCCACCTCTATCATGCTAACCAGTGCGACCCCAAAAAATGCACAGGGAAAAAGCTTGCGAGATTTAACCTCGCCATGCTACATGATAACCCGAGGAAACTTCCAGGCGGGGCGATATTCCTTGACCCGTTTTCCGAGCAGGCGCTGTCACCGGCTGATGATGCAGGAAAGGGCATCGTGGTACTTGACTGTTCGTGGGTAGAGGTTGAAAGAGTATTCCCGGTATTGCAGAGGCTTCGGCTTCAGCATCGCGCCCTGCCGTATCTTCTTGCTGCCAATGCCGTGAATTTCGGCAAACCCTTCAAACTGAGCACAGTCGAGGCTTTTGCTGCGGCGCTATACATTTTAGGGGAAAAAGAACAGGCTGCACTCATCCTGAACAAGTTCAAATGGGGACCGGTATTTTTAGAACTTAACAGGGAACCTCTGGATAGGTATTCCAGGGCAAAAGATAGCACTGAAGTTGTGAGGATACAGGGAGATTATCTTGGCTAATTCATTTTGACTCGTAATCCACAGCCACCGCAGATTCCCTCACAGAAGTCATGTATTTTGCCACTTCGACATGAACTGGATGTTTTTGATATGCTTCAAGCTCTTCCAGCGAATCGAATTTCGTCACAAGTGCAATATCATACGAACGCTCCGAGTGTAGTACATCCGTACCAACCTCTAAATGCCGCAACTGTGGAATCCTGCCTTTCAATCCTAACAGGACATCCTTCGCCTTTTCCACGTTTCGCGGGCTTCGGTCTTTTAACTTAAAAAATACAATGTGCGTGATCATTTTTCCACCATCAGCTTCCTTACCGGCTCAAGTATCTCGTTCATATATTCGGCAGCCGCAGTTTTTAAATCCATCGGGTGAAGAGCCTTTTTGCCAAAATCGGCTTCAAGCGCTTCATAATTTTCATATTGCAGGTTGCCGCCGTATTTTTCAGGGCGCTTAATGATTATCTGCGGGTAACGGGGCATTATATGGTATTTAAAAAGTGCAAGTACAGGATTATCCTTGACCTCGCCTTCCACGCAGAACGCGCCTTTCATTTTCTTTTTCATATCTTCAGGCGTATCATCCACAGAAATGTAATTTCCCTTGCTCGATGACATCTTCTTGCCGTCAAGCCCGAGAAGAATTGGCGTATGGATACAGATTGGCGCTGCGAATCCAAGCTCGGGCAGCCCTTCCCTCGCAAGCATGTGAATCTTTCGCTGGTCGATGCCGCCCACAGCCACGTCCACGCCAAGATGGGCAATATCCAGCGCCTGCATGAGCGGATATATCATCTGTGAAACTTTGGGGTTCTCGGCGTCCCGGCTTACCTCATCCATACTGCGCCGCGCCCTGTTCAATGTGGTGCTGCGGGCAAGTTTCAGTACATCCAGCATGTAATCAGGCTTAAGCTGGTAAGAGGAGCCAAGCACGAAATTTGTCTTATTCTCATCAAGACCGAGGGCGATAAAGCATCTCTTGTTATAGTCGGCAATTTTTCTTACCTCATCCATCGTTCCCTTTTCGTTAAGATAGGCATGGACATCCGCAAGAAGCACTGTAATTTTAAAACCTGCCTGCTGGAGGTCAAGGAGCTTGTTCACCGTAAGTACGTGGCCCATGTGGATCTTCCCGCTGGGTTCGTAGCCCACGTAGGCGCTGGGCTGCGTTTTTGAGTTGATGAGCGCTTCTAATTCTTCCCGGGTGACGATCTCTTCGGTGTTTCGCGTGATCAATGCTAATGTATCCATTTTCGAGAACTCCTTTTTGTCTGCGGTTCTATGCTAAGCATACACATAAACTCTGCGGAATATTGAGAAGCGCACACGACATCGTCCTAAATCAGCGGGGCAGCAGGTAGTGTTCAATACGAAGAATTATATCTTTGTATTACGTTTACGTATCGGGCAAAGAAGAAATGGATACACAATTATGCTGAAGGAACAATGATTTTTTCAAATTTAGGAAAAATTTAAAAACTATGAATTATTATTAGGTCTCCTGCGGAATGGAAAAAAATGAAAAAAAAATTCAACAATAAAATCCTTATTATCGGCTATGGCTCGGTTTCACAATGCACTCTCCCAATT
>JBGPUU010000038.1:0-21956 GCA_041491305.1 Candidatus Methanoperedens sp. | reverse complement strand
GGCGAGAATGTTAGAGCTGCCCTTGCGCTGGCGCTGTCTACAAAACCCTCAGTACTCCTGCTGGATGAACCATTCGGCGACCTTGACCCCCAAACATTGAGGGACGTTGCAAATTCACTTAAGAATATCAACAGGACTTTCAATACCACAATTATATTCATCAGCCATCATGTGGATTTCATAAGGGAAGTCGCGCAGAGGGCGATTTTGATTGATAAAGGGCATATCGTTACTGATGGAGAACCCGGCAAAGTCTGCGATGAATTCATAAAAGCAAGTAATGCAAAATATCTGGATAAATGTCTTGAGGATTATTAAAACAGGATTAACTATTTGATGTTTTAAAGATATCTTCAAAGATAATGGTTTCACCAAGAAAGATAATTATCTATTTTGCAACATTTTTTATTTTGCTTTTTATTATAGCCGGAAGCCTTTTTTTGATTCTTGGCGGTACTGATTTCGGGATATCAAAAAACAGGGTCGAAGTCATTTATGTCCAGGGAGTGATGATAACAGGCAGCGTTCCGGCAGGACTGGGGATCGCGGCTTCGGAAGACATAACGAAAAGCCTGAAGGATGCCTCGGATGATGACGGGGTAAAAGCAATCGTGATGCGGATAAACAGTCCGGGCGGGTCTCCCGCAGCGGCTGAAGAGATAGTGGCTGCAATGAAAAAAACCAAAAAACCCATTGTTGTTTCTATGGGTGATGTGGCAGCCAGCGCGGCATATTATATCAGTGCCCCTGCAGACAGGATAATAGCCAACCCTGATACCATTACCGGCAGCATTGGGGTAATCTGGGAATTCCAGAACAGGTCGAAATTCTATGAAAAGGATGGTACTGAGTTTTATATTGCAAAATCCGGCGAAATGAAGGATATGGGCGGAGACTGGCGGGGATTGACCGATGATGAAAAGAAATATGTTGACCAGGTAATTTCGGAAGCTTTCGGGCGTTTCGTACTTGAAGTGGCAACTGACCGGAACCTGAGTTTAAGTAAAGTCAAAGACCTCGCGGATGGCCGGGTATACACAGGCGCAAAAGCTAAAGAACTGGGACTTGTGGATGATTTCGGAAGCCTTGATGACGCAATCGACGTTGCTTCGAAGCTTGGAGGAATAGAAGGGACACCTGAAGTTACCTATGCCAACAAGCCATCGCTTTCACAACTGCTGTTCGGAGGGCAAAAAGCAGACGCCACGCAATTCACAAGCTATTTTTATGAGAATCCTTACGGAAAGCTGCTCTCGATGTCTTAATTCATTTTCGTGATTTTTTCCCGGGATGCTGTTTCCTTATAGCTTCTACTTTCTTTTTCAGTTCTTCTGGCAGCGTGTCATTTAATTTTCCCGAATAAAAATCGCAGCGTGCGGCAAGTGAAATTTTCGAGGCAAGCGCCCTTGCAATCTTCCCGCGCTGCCATTTCGGGGCGGTGTTTACAAGCGGATGCCTGAAAATCAACCCGTGCTTCGGGGAGGGAGCTTTGCCTTTCAGGTGTTTAAAAAGCGCATTGCTCGCCCCGATTACCTGCACCGTGCTTGAAGGCATTGAAGCCAGTCTTCCAAGACTTCCGGAAATACTCAAAAGCCGCGCCCCGAGGATGTGCCCTGCAATATTTGTGAGATTAGGGGCAATTGCAGGCATATTTTCCCTGATATATTCTTCAATTGACTTTCGGGTATCATACAATCCAAGAAGCGAGGAAGCAAAATCCTGCATGATTTTTAAATCAGGATTATCTGGATTTCCTTTTATCCCGATTATATGCTTTGCGAGTTCTTCACTTTTCAAGGGAGTTTCTTCAAAATTAAATATATACCATTCCTTGAGTCTTTCTGCAAGGATATTCGTTGTTTCATCAAGGTCGTCTATAGCCTCGACTGACGCTATTATCCGCCTGTCCGGGGTCGCTGCCTTTGTTATCTGGTTTCTTGCAAGTCCTATACTTAACTCATGAAACATCCTGTCATACTCTGATCCTGAATCCGCAAAACCGTATTTTACAGCCAGGTCACGGAGGTTTGAACCTGCGACGTTGCCTCTCATTAACAGCGGCTCTTCTGCGTTTTGTTTTATTAAATAATCCATGTCTTTCGGGAATAATTCGGCATCGGTTATCCTGTCTTCATCGAGTGTGAAATTCCCGAACCAGGTTCTTACTTGCATGCGCTAACCTTCTCTCTGATAGTACTAAAATCTTTTAGCTGAAAGGTTGCAGGAGACTTGCGCGAGCTGTGCAGTTTGCATAAATATTATAATTATAATTTATTATTATAATAACAACAATAATATTTTGTAGGAAATTATATATACCATCGTTGTCTATTGTAGAGTTGGTATTATAATCCATCGAGGAGTAACGGGGTGGTTTTATAAAACCATTTGAGGAGGAATAATTATTATGGCTAAAAAATCTATTAAATACATAGCATCTTTGCTGCTGGCACTGCTTGTTTTGGGATTGGCGGCAGGAACGGCAAGCGCGACGCAGGCGCCGGTAAACCTTGGAACAGCCGGCAATTTCGTGATTCTGGCAAAAACAGGAATTTCAACCACCGGAACCACCTCAATTGTTGGAGATATTGGAGTTAGTCCAGCAGCCGCGAGTTATATAACTGGATTTTCATTAATAAATGATGCCTCGAATGTATTTTCGACATCATCTATAGTGACCGGAAAAGTATATGCATCCAACTATGCGCTTCCTACTCCATCTACAATGACCACGGCCGTAAGCGACATGCAAACCGCGTACACTGATGCTGCCGGGCGAACTTCACCGGATTATACAGAACTGGGCGCCGGAAATATTGGCGGGATGACACTCACTCCCGGACTTTATAAATGGGGGACAGGGGTTAAAATACCCGCCGGTGGTGTCACTCTATCGGGCGGTGCAAATGATGTCTGGATATTCCAGATAGCGCAAGATCTCACCGTGGACAACGGTGCCAAAGTTACTCTTAGCGGGGGCGCACAGGCCAAGAACATCTTCTGGCAGGTCGCCGGCAAAACGACCCTTGGAACGACGTCTGACTTCAAGGGAATTATCCTGTCTAAAACGCTGATTTCGCTGAACACTGGCGCAACGCTAAACGGCAGAGCGCTGGCACAGACCGCGGTTACATTAATTGCCAATGTTATCACCGCCCCGTCTTCTAGCGTTAACCCGACTAACACGCCGACAGTAACGAGCACAACCACAAGTGTGGTAACAGGAACTTCGGCTAATCCAACAGGCACGTCTACTTCGACGCCAACACCGACTAACACTGCGTCAGTAACAAGCACAACCACAGGTGTGGTAACAGGAACTCCGGCTAACCCAACAAGCACGTCTACTCCGGCACCAACATCGACAAATAAGGTACCAGGATTTGATTTTGCCCTTGGAATAGCCATACTTTCAGTGGCTTACATGTTTGGCAGAAAGAGAAGATGAGCAACCATCTTCTCTACTTATTTTTTTAATGTGTTACCGAAAAAGTTATTATGCGATTCAAACGAATCAACTATATATATTGACATTACATAATATGCATAGTGGAGGTTAATTTATGGAAGAAGAAGAATTAAAGCAGATAAAGCAGACACTCAATGACCTAACCGTCAAAATTGATGACAAAATAGAAGAACTCTCTAAATCAATCGGGAAGACGCTTGGGGAGAAAAAAGAATTTGCTGAAGGGAAGATAAACGAAAACCCTGTTGCTTATGTGGCAGGAGCATTCGTCGGCGGTGTGATAGTAGGTTATATGATGGGCAGGGGAAAAAGGTAGTGCAGCAAAGTATAATAGATTTTCTTAGCGGTTTTTCAAAATCGATAATTCAGGGCTTTAGCGAAGGGCTGAAGCAAACTGGAATTGGCGATTCCATAGAAGAAGGTATAGAGAAATTCAGAAAAAAATTATTTATTACCGGGGTTGCGATCTCACTCGCTGGCACCGGTTTTTTTTTGATTCTCTGGGGAATTGCATCCGCCATTGATACGGTATTCGCTATGCGGGGCCTGGGATATGTACTGATAGGTTTACTTGGAGTACTTACCGGAGCACTTGTATTTAAGAAATAGAACAGCTGCAGAGCAAGACAGAATAGAACGGTGGGGCCTTATGGCACTTTTATTAACAGCAGTTTGCAATCGGATGGATAGCCTGGCTCCATCACCCGTGGCTGAACATCATTTAACTCTCGAGGCATAAGGCTATGTCAAAGAAAATAGGTTTTGAAGAAGAAACGGGGTCTGAAGAAGAAAGCATTTTGAATAATCAATATGAAAAAATCGTGCCTTTTGTCATATTCTTGCTCGCTCTTTTCTTGTTTTTTAAAATCATTGAGCCGATGATAACCATATTTTTGAGCAGTATTCTCATAACCTACATGTTCTATCCGCTCTACAAGAAAGTAAGAAAGAGAATGCCCAACCAATTCCTTTCAATTATTCTCACAATACTGGTTATTGTCATTGTTTTATTGCTCCCCTTTTCTTATATGGTACTTGAAGTTACACAGCAGAGCTTTGAATTTTATAATTCGTTGTCAAGCAACATTGCAAAAGGAGCTTTATTCGGTTTCGGATGCACAAGTGCCGATTCAAAAATTTGTTCCCTGATAAACAATATAGAAAAATTTAGTGCGCAAAGTCTGTCAGGGATGGGTTTTGACACGCAACTACAGAAACTATTGCCGCGTTTGCAAGAGTTACTAACAAATTACCTTATTGAAATTCCTCTGGCAATTCTCGATGGGGTTTTTATATTGTTTATATCTTATTTTCTTTTCAAGGATGGGGAGAAAATAATACAAAATATAGCTGGCTGGCTTCCAATAAGAAAAAAGACAATTAAAAAGCTTATGGATCAATTCGAAAAGGTAACCTATGCAGTAGTTTTTGGACAATTAGTAGTTGCATTGGCCCAAGGATTTGTGGCTATAATTGGATTCTATATCTTTGGCGTTCCATTTCCAATTTTTTTGGGTGTTATGACGGCATTTTTTTCCTTGATTCCACCAGTGGGGACAGCCGTTATATGGCTGCCTGCTTCTTTGTATATGGTCATGACCGGATACTTTACAAATGATTACATCACACTATCAAAAGGCATAGGGCTATTCGTGTATGGATTGTTTATCATTAGCACAATAGACGAAATTTTAAGGGTAAAAATAATACAGGCAAAAGCTGATGTGCACCCTATAATTGTAATTGCCGGAGTCGTAGGCGGAGTAAATTTGTTCGGGGTTATAGGGTTGTTTTTAGGCCCAATACTTCTGCCATTGCTTATAACATATTTTGAAACCTTTAGAGAAAGATTTGCCCACTCCTCGCCTTAGAAGTGATTCATGATAAAATCCCTGACAGTTCTATGGCTTCCCAAACGCATAACGATGCTTTTCGTAGCTTTGACTATATGCACATCAAAGAATCTGGTTATAACCAACGAAGCCACAAATGCAATCAAGCCAACAACGAATGCCAGAGTAGTGCCTACTGTACCTAAGTATGCTACAAAACTTAATGTGATAATCGTACTTATGAGTGCCATGAGGAAGGATCTTATGATGAAATAGAGTCTCTGCAACCACGTAGAAAGCAACAATACTTTTATCACCGCTCTTTTTTCGATAACACTTTTAGCTCCGGATGAAACACTTTCTATCTCTCGGAATATCCTGTTTGTATAATGAAGATCTGACAATTGTAATATCGTTTTTGCATAATGAACATCTGATAAATCCTCGGTACTTGCAGTTTCAAGCTCCATCATAATCCTATGGGCTATTTTTTCTATTTCGTCATCTGTACTTGATTTTGTTATTCCCATTTCTTTTCATCCTCTTTTGATATGCTTTCAGGCCGGGCCTGCTAGAATGGTTTGCGTCCCCGGATGATTCTGACCAGAATCACTATAATAGCAACGACCAGCAATATATGGATTAAGCCGCCAACTAAATGGAGCGAAAATCCCAATAGCCAGAGGATCACCAGAATCACAACTATTGTCCAGAATAGGTCCATAAATCTAACCTCCTCATCGATGACATTCTGTACTAAGTGCTAATAATCTTTTTGCATGTTTTTGGCTCTCACTTTACAACTTTATTCTTTCCCTACCGAGAAGATTAGCATATACAAACAAAGATTTGGGGACTAGCAGAATCGCACAATATTAAATGCAGTTATATTAGAGGAACCAAAATACTTAATTAATATAAGATTCCTCTTAACATTAATGGCAGTGGAGACAATAATCTTATTTTTGGCAATTATAGCTGTGGTTGCCGTATATATTTTTTTGAAGGCTGCAAAGTACCTGATTGTAAATTCAATACTTGGTCTTATTCTTCTTGCTATGGGCAACATTATTTTTAAATTAGACATTGCTTATACAGCTACAGTGGTATTAATTTGCGCACTCGCGGGAATTCCCGGTGCGATCCTTATAATGCTGCTTCATGTATTCGGTATAGCGTTCTGACCTCAAGGCCTGCTTTAGAAGCTGCAACTTGGGGAAGGGCGATGGTATTTTTGCGCATCGTTATTACCTGGTAGGGCATTACAGGAAGATGCCGGAAGGCTGACTTAATTGGGAATTGGATCAAAAATGTGGGGATAAGACTAATATTTCGCAAAGTCATATTCACGGTATTCATACAAATGATTGAATAGGGGGCTAACTATGGTTATTTCAAATCTTGATAAGATTTTTCATCCAAAAAGCATCGCACTGGTCGGAGCAAGTGATGAAAAGGATTCTGTTGGATATATATTAATGGAAAATCTCACAAAAGCAGGATACTCAGGAAAAGTGTATCCGGTCAATATTCATAAACCTGAGATTCTTGGATTGAAGGCCTACGAAAGCGTTGGTCAAATTCCAGAGACTGTTGACCTTGCTATTATCGCAACACCGGCAAAAACCGTAATAGAAGTGGTGGAGCAGTGCGGAAAAGCGAAAATACCCGGACTAATCATTATTTCAGCAGGTTTTAAAGAATTAGGGGAAGAAGGAAAAGCACTTGAAGATAAGATTATCGAGTTAAAAAAGAAATATAACATGCGAATTATTGGACCCAACTGTCTTGGTATCATCCGCCCGGATATTAATCTTAATACAACTTTCTTAAAAAAATTGGTAAAACCGGGCAATATCGCATTTATCTCACAGAGCGGTGCATTAGGCTCAGCAATTCTTGACTGGGCAGCCCATGAGAACATCGGATTCAGTAATTTCGTTTCAGTGGGTTCGATGATTGACGTGGACTTTGGGGATCTCATAGACTATTTCGGAACTGACCCTAAAACAACGAGCATATTGATGTATATTGAAGGGATAACCGATGCCAGGGAATTCATGAGTGCCTCCAGGCACTTTGCAAGGACGAAACCCATAATCGTGATAAAAGCTGGAAGGTTTAGTGAAAGTGCAAAAGCAGCAGCTTCGCATACGGGATCTCTTGCTGGTGAAGATATGGTGTATGAGGCTGCATTTAAACGTGCAGGGTTAGTACGTGTTGAGGAAATTGCCGACCTTTTCAATTGTGCCGAAGTCCTGGGTATTCATCCCCTTCCTAAAGGACAGAACCTTGTAATTATCACGAATGCAGGCGGTCCGGGAGTAATGGCTGCGGATGCGCTTTTAGCAAGAAAGGGGAAGCTTGCAAAGCTTGGCGAAAAGACAATGGAGATACTTGACGGTATTTTACCTGGTTATTGGAGTAAAGGAAACCCGATCGATCTTTTGGGAGATGCCGGTTCCGACAGATACAAAACATCTATGGAGGCATGTTTTAGAGACGAGAACATTGACTCGATTTTAATAATTCATACTCCACAGGGAACTACTGATCCTGCTGATGTTGCAAAAACGGTTGTGGAAGTAGTCAGGAATGAAGCACATCGTAAAACCATATTGACATCATTCATGGGTTACGAAGATGTAGAAGAGGCAAACCAGATTCTTATTGATAACAACATTCCTACATATTCCACACCTGAACAGGCAGTTGCAACTTTCATGTACATGTATCAATATAAACGGAATCTTGAACTGCTTTATGAAACACCTGCCGAACTGCCTGTAAATAGCATACCGCCCAGACGTCCCCTGGAGATTATTATAAGAAATGCGGCAAAAGAAGGCAGGGAAATATTGACCGAAATGGAAGCGAAGAACCTTCTGGAAGATTATAATTTTCCTGTTGTGAAAACACTGGTGGCAAAAAACGCAGATGAAGCAGTTACTATGGCTTCCCAGATAGGCTTTCCAGTGGTTCTGAAGGTATTATCACCGGAAATAGTACATAAAACAGACGCCGGAGGGGTCATTCTAAATATTAATTCTGAGGCTGAAGTAAGAGTTGCATTTGATGAAATTATTAAACGGGCAAAAGATTATAATCCTAAAGCCAGGATTCAGGGAGTTACAGTTCAGTCCATGATAAAAAAAGGATATGAGATTATCCTGGGAGCAAAAACTGACAGGCTATTTGGCCCTGTAATCCTGTTTGGAATGGGTGGTATTGGTGTAGAACTTTTCAAAGATGTTGCCGTGGGGCTTCCGCCGTTAAATCAAACATTAGCGAGAAGAATAATGGAGGAAACAATTGTTTATCAAATCTTAAAGGGTTATAGAAATAAGCTGCCTGCTAATATTAATTTACTTGAGGAGATAATGGTTCGTTTTTCCCAGTTGCTTGTTGATTTTCCTCAAATTAAAGAAGTTGATATTAATCCATTATTTATAGATGAAAAGGAGGCTTTTGTTCTTGATGCCCGCGTGGTGATAGATAAAGAAAATGTGTTCGCAAAACTTAGAGCCCACGAACACCTTGTGATCAGCCCATATCCTGAGAAGTATATAATCCCATGGATACTCCTGGACGGCCGTACCGTCATTCTAAGACCCATAAAGCCGGAAGATGAACCAATGTGGTTAGAAATGTTCCAGCAGTTCTCAGAAGAATCCTTGCGCTACAGGTTTTTTGAAGTTATCAAAGATACTCCTCATGAGCTTCGGGTCCGGTATTGCAATATTGATTATTATCGGGAAATGGCAATCGTGGCAGAATTAATTGAGGATGATGAAAGGAAAATCATAGGTGTGGTAAGGCTTATTATTGAGCCTGATGGGAAAAAAGGAGAAATTGCTTTCATTGTTGCTGATCCATGGCAGGGCCTTGGCCTGGGATCTAAAATGGTGGACTATATGATTGAAATCTGTAAGGACAAAAAAATTGAAACTGTCCATGCGATAATGTTACCTGATAATCATCGAGCGATCCAGCTTCTTGAGAGGATGGGATTCTCTATTCAATACTATGATGATACGACGAAAGCCACTCTGAATCTAATGGAGGAAGAATCTGAAAGTCTATAAGAATCTGAAAGAAATTTGGCAGTGTTTCAGATTAGACCGTTTATACTTAATAACCTGATTTCAATACTTATTTTAGGAACACTTAGCGTTCTTGGCGTGCTTTGCGGTGTTTGATTTTTGCTCACCGCAGAGGTCGCAAAGATAAGTTTAAAACATTAGTTTTTAACTTGTTACAATAATGTGAAATAAGGTACCAATTGTTTTAGGTAGGCGTTGGTAACCACCGATATAGTTTTATAGTAGACATTTCATAATAGATAATGTTGAGTGGCGGGCATAACTGCAGGTAATACCGATAATTCTTCGAATTCATCGGCTGATTCCATAGCTGTGAGTGCGCTGCAAGATTATATTTTATACAGACGGAGGATTTCATGAAAAGCAGTACACAGGATCAGGCAGAAGGCAAAATTCACAAAGTGAAGGGTGAGATTAAGGAAATCGCCGGGAAAATCAGTAAGAATCCCGGACTGGAAACAAAAGGCAAAGAAGAGAAGAGAGCCGGCAAAATTCAGGAAAAGGTCGGCCAGATCAAGAAAGTTTTTGGGAAGTAAAATTTTATACTAATTTTTGAGGAGGTAATTTATTATGGGTAAAGAATCTATTAAATACATAGCACCTTTAGTGCTGGCACTGTTGCTTTTAGGGATGATGGCAGCCAACGCCGGCACTTCAACGAATACTGTAGGTAATGTTATCGCAACAGTTACAAGTAATACAAGTATGGTGAACAGCTCGGTAAACATGAATTTCACAATAAGGGATACGTTCAATTCGACATCATGGTACAACATCACCTTTCCGACGGGATTCAATGCAAACGGCGCCATTGTCACTGTGACGATTAATGGTTCAACCAATCCGGTAAATTGGACGAATGCTAATGGCACATTATTTGTCAATGTATCCTCAAACGACCAAACAAATTTCTCTGCGAATACCAGTACCCAGTATATCAACCTCAGCAATATAACAACGCCGTCTAGTCAAAACTTATCCGCGATTATTACTATTACAACTAATAACACCGTAGTTATTCCTTTAAACTATTCTGTACTGAAGTCGGTAAATCTTGGAACAGCCGGCAATTTCTCGATTCTGGCCGGATCAGCTGTCACCGGCGCCGCCGGTAACGTTATAACCGGGGATGTTGGTTTATACCCAACTACTGGCGCTGCTATTACCGCATTAACATGTGCTGAAGTGACAGGGGCAATCTACGATTATAATGGTGCATATACAGGTGGCGGTGGTGGAACTACTGCATGTCTGCTAACTAACGCAACCAAACTCGCTTTAGCCCAAAACGACTTGGGCACGGCAATCAACGACTCCGTGGGACGAACGTCGGTTACCATTGGGAACACTCTCGACACGCTAACCCTGACGCCCGGCGTCTACAACGGGGGCGCGCTTGCTCTAGGAGCTGGGACGACTCTGACGCTTGACGCCCAGGGCGACTCCAACGCTGTCTTTATCATCAAGGCTGCCTCCACGCTTAACACGGGAGCGGGCAGCAATGTCAACCTTATCAACGGTGCCCAGGCTAGCAACGTCTTTTGGCAAGTCGGCTCTTCTGCGGACCTCGCAACGGGCTCCTTTTTCAATGGAACTATCCTGGCTAATACAACAATAACGCTGGTTGGCTCCGCAAATGTGATGGGTAGTTTGTTAGCACGGGACGGCGCGGTTACATTAGGAGCAGGTTCTGTCGTCACCAACCCCTTTGTTGTTTCTAGCGTGATACCTGTAAAATTCGTCACGAGCGTCCCGATGAGAATGCTCAACGCAACAGGTGCAGCCACCAAAATACCCACAAGTGTGTACTATTATTATAACGGTTCAACCATCAGGATAAACGTCAGCCTGAACCAGACAAATCTTAATGTATCAGCAGACTTTTCACAGGTCGCGAACCACTCGTTTATCAACACAAGCTGGAGCTACGACAATGGATCTGGTGAGTATATCTACAATTTGACCGCGATTGCAGGCAACGTTCCCATGGGCGGTTATCCAATAACAATCACGGCAACTAACACCACAACATTCGCCACGAATGTAAGCACAATTCCACCCATAGCGGTAATGAACGTCAACCCGCAGGCAATGGATACAACATTGGGCGGTACGAACTGGACAACGGATATAGCTGACTTCACAAATGCGACATTAACTTTTACAAAGTTCACTGATCCAACCCATAACAATAAACTCGGCACACTTGAGTTCCTTGACCCCATGAACCTCGCAGATAATACAACGGCGACAGCACTGCAAAACCTGGGGAATAACATGAACATGTCAGCGACCTCCATGACTCTGAACTCTGCCACAAGTGCGCTTGCTGCGATGAATGTCTCCTCAAGTCTTAGCGCGTACAACCTGAGTTTCAATACAAGCCCCGCGATTTTCTCGGATGGCGTTTTGATAGCCTTGCCCGACAATTCTACAGGCGGGAATGCATCAAATATTAATTGGGACCAGACGAATCACACCCTGACCTTGAATGTTTCCCACTGGACAAGTTATTCGTGGGGAACGTATGGTGTTAACCTGACGAACATTACACCAGTGAGCATTACAACTGCTGCAGCAACAAACGCCACCTATACGTTTACCTTGCTAAATAACGGGACTCAGGCAGATACCTATAACCTTACTATCAGTAATCCAAACACTGCATCGGTTGCAGACGTGAATAGATCTTCAGTGTTCTTGACTTCAGGAGCCTCCACAGTAATTGCCCTGAATGTGACCAATGGTGCAAACGGCATATTCTATGTAAACGTCACAGCTACCTCGCTCAATTATTCGAACAGGACAGCTTCAATCAATACTACGACAAACGTTACGGGAGCAACAAACGGCACGAGCCTGACCAGCACCAGCGGCTTAACGCAAACAGCATTTGTGAACTCAAATGCGACCTATACTTTCAGCCTCAAAAATAACGGAAGTCAGACAGATAACTATACGATAAATGTCTCAAATCCGGACAATGCCGTGATAGCAAACCTGAGTATAGCATCAACACAGATGATCACGTCCGGAACGACACTAATATTCACCCTGAACGTGAGCAATGCTTCAGCAGGCACATTCCGTGTCAACATTACAGCCAACTCCACAAATGATCCGAACAAACTGGGTTATATCAATACTACAACCATAGTTATAGCTTCTGTACCGACGTCGGTAGATCTCGGAACAGCCGGAGATTTCGTGATTCTGGCAAAAACTGGAATCTCAACCACTGGAACCACTTCAATTGTTGGAGATATTGGAGTGAGTCCAGCTGCTGCAACTTATATAACTGGATTTGGGTTAATAATGGATACCTCGAATAAATTTTCGACGTCATCTAAAGTGACTGGAAAAGTATATGCAGCCGATTATACGCCTCCAACGCCATCTAAGATGACCACGGCTGTAAGCAACATGCAAACCGCGTACACCAACGCTTCAGGACGAGCACCCAATGTTACTGAACTTGGAGCTGGAACTCTAAACGGGATAACACTCGCTCCTGGTGTTTATTATTGGAGTAGTCCCGTGACAATAACCGGAGATATCTATCTCAATGGAAGCTCAACTGATGTATGGATATTCCAGATAGCACAAACGCTCGATATCAGCACTAGTAAGCAAGTTCACCTGAGTGGCGGCGCACTGCCAGAGAACATCTTCTGGCAAGTCGCAGGCACAACGACACTTGGAACGTACTCGACGGTCAATGGAAATATTCTGGATCAAACATTGATTGCGCTAAATACTGGCGCAACATTAAACGGAAGAGCATTGGCGCAAACAGCTGTTACATTAGACGCAAATTCTGTCATCGCCCCGTCTTCTTCTATCAGTAACGGAACACTCAAAGGAGCGTACATTAAGTCAGGCACAAACATTGGAATAAGCGGTGCTACAGTAAACATAACCAACTCCACGCGCGGTTCGGTAATCACGACAACCGACTCGTCAGGAGCTTACTCAGTTTCGCTTTATCCTGCAATATACACAATAAATGTTTCAAAGACAGGTTACTCAAATAGTAGTACCACTGCAACTGTTGCTACAAACACTGTTACAACAGTGACAACTATTTCGCTGTCATCTAACACAGTTACAGTAGCAGCCAACAGGACAGTGGGAACAGCCAGCACGGGACAGAATGTAAGCTTCAACCTGACAGTAGTTAACACGGGTGACAATGCGACATTCAATGTGGCAACTTCTGTTACAAATACAAGCACGAACGTGACAAATGTCACGAATCCGTCTCCACTGCTGCTCAATACCAGCACGTCCACAGGGCATATTGAGGTAATGGTGAACAACAGCTACTTTGGAGGCTGGCCGGTCACAATAACCATCTCCAACAGTTCGCAGTCCAAGAGCGCAAGCATCACACTGAATGCGATTATGAGGGATGCAAGTGCATCCTTCACCAATATCAGCAGCACCAATGATACCACGACCATAGTAACCGGGGCAACCCTGGTAAATGCAACAATAGAGAACTATGCAAACGTATCTGGCAACTCGACTCTCATCTCGAATGCAACAATAACAGGCATAGGTACCTCGATCACTGATGGCGCAGTTATTAAAGGCGACTACGGTGACTCAAATATTGACAATTCCACTGTGGGGAATGCAACAGTAGATAGTTCGGACCTTACCGGTTCAACAGTAAGAAACAATGCATCAGTTACAAATTCCACATTAACAGGAGCAACAGTTGACAACTCAACACTTACCAACGTAACTGTAAGCAGCACGAGCACGATAACAAACGTCTCCAGCCTGAGCAATATTACCCTGGGAGGTGTAACCGTAACAGGCGACCGAAATTATGACTACGAAGGATCGATTTCAAGCGGCACCGGCTGGGCAAACTACCAGACCATAAATTTCACGAGGATTTACGCAACAGTACGTATTTCGCAACTCGTTATTGAGCAGAGTTCAGGCCAGGATATCGGCTCAAGCACAAACACCAGCTTAAACGATACCAGCCTCAGTACCTCCATGAACTTCAGCATGACAGTCAATCTCAGCAGCGGCATGGTTATAAACATCTCAGAAACCGGCATAAGCCCCGACGGTGCAGGATTCAGTTCAGGAACACAACTCGGGAATTTCCTGGTCATCCGGAGCAATGACACGAATGCATCGAATGTGACGAGACATGTCCTGAGGTTATATTTCGATGTTGACCCATCAACCTACTCAGGTGGTGTTGCGATATATTATTACAACACTGGGACACATGCATGGGTAAAATTGGATACAACTGCAAGCGGAACTGAAGGCGGCAGGTATTTTGTTGAAGCCACACCCAATCACATGAGCACCTTTGCGCTGCTCGGAACAACAAGCACTGGCGGCGGCGGTGGCAGTACCGGCGGTGGTAGCAGCACAGGCGGAGGCGGCGTAGTGACAGGCGAGGATTTCGCTAACATAGCCAAGTCAGAGAGCTATGATGAAGACCTGGTTGCCGATACACCAGTCACATATACTTTCAAAACCCCCGAACTCGGCGTGTACGAAATAGCTCTTACAGGCAAGGAGAACGAAAACGGCATAACCCTTAGAGTAGAGGCTCTGAAAGGCACATC
The DNA here is from genome assembly GCA_041491305.1 of Candidatus Methanoperedens sp. Taxonomy (GTDB): domain Archaea; phylum Halobacteriota; class Methanosarcinia; order Methanosarcinales; family Methanoperedenaceae; genus Methanoperedens. Next base: position 6,949 of record JBGPUU010000038.1, on the reverse strand, counting down.
AAAACAGGTAACAGTCCAGGCGCCCGGAACAGTATACAAGAACATAAACATCTTAACTGGCACACAGAGAATGAAAGAAGCCCTGATAAAGTTCAGGGTTGAGAACACCTGGCTCAGCAGCAACAGCCTTGCAGGCAGCGATGTAAAGATGCTCCATTGGGTCGGCAGCCAGTGGACGCAGCTTGAAACCGCACAAACGACAAAAGACGATACATATACCTACTACGAGGCAAAGACAACCACCCTCTCGCCTTTCGCAATAAGCGGAATAAAAGGCGGGGTATTAGTGCCGCCCACAGCAACGCCTGCAGGTGTGGCATCAGGAACTCCGTTCATGCCAACAGGCACGGGCACTCCGGCCACGTCGCCGACACAGAAGGCACCTGCATTTGAATTTGTCTTAACAGTAGCCATACTTTCAGCGGCTTATCTGTTCGGCAGAAAAAGAAGATGAGTAATCATCTTCTTTGTTTCTTTTTTAATCTTAACGGGAAACCGGGATTTTTAGCACGGCAAAATAATATTAAATATTTATTTTTATAACTAAAAATATTTTAAATTAGTGCGGTACACTATTTTGAGAGTTTAAGTTAAGAAGCCGTTTTTAAAATGTATTACTTATTCACCTGCAGTGTGCGGTTTATTCGCCGGGATTTTTCAGGGTTAGCATAATACTGGAACAATAAAAACCATCATAATAATTATCATAAAAAAACAATCGGTTAATATTAAATACTATAAACAACATCAAATCAAATGGGAAAGTGTATAGTATTTTATACGATTGTGTAAAATATTCTATATTAATCCGGATATTTAAAGGGTTTATTAAAAAAAAAGAGGTTACGTGTATGGAGTTAAAGCGGATTTCAGCTAAAAATAGACGTATTGCAAAGGGAACACTCTATGCTTGCATCGGATTTATCGGCATATTGCTTACAGTGGGGATAATCTTTACTTTATTGCCACTGAACAGCAATGTCGCCAGTGCGAGCAGCAGCGGTGATAGCAATGCCGTCACCACATCGGCGGATGGCCAGACGTTGAATGCAAGTGGTACATCCGAGTGCCTCAGAATGAGGTGTTATAATAACACCCAGAGGGAAAAGGATGCTGCCCGTATTGCTGCAGCTCGTTTATCATCGGGTATGACGACAAGCGGTGCAAAAATGGGAATTGCCTCAATTAACCCTGGCGGAACGCCGGATTACTTCAACATAAGTATACCAAATTATGCCAATAGCCCGCTCCCGACGGTCGATCCGGTCACAGGAGGCATCACAGGCGGTATCAGGAAATTCGTTGATTCGGTGCCGGGTCTGGGCCCTTCTAACGCAAATAATCTCCAGCACTATATACCCATTGCAGTTGCGGATAATGCAACTTATTCCGGATCCGATTACTTTGAAATCGGTCTGATAGAATATACTGCAAAAATGCATTCTGACCTTAACGCGACTACATTGCGGGGTTACGTGCAAGTAGAAACAGCAGCGAATTATTATGCTTCCAATCACATTGCTCTTACTTACCTTAACGGCACTCCTATCACAAACACAACCGGAGGCCAGGTCTATGCTGTTGATAATCCCCAATATCTGGGACCGATAATCATAGCCCAGAGGGACAGGCCGGTGCGCGTCAAGTTCACCAACTACCTTCCCGCGGGCACTAATGGCAGCCTCTTCATACCCGTGGACACCACAGTCATGGGAGCAGGGGAATACGACATCAATTGGGATCCAGTTACGAAACTGAACCTGGGGAGTAACCTGATGGGGAACTTCTCGCAGAACCGCGCCACCCTGCATCTTCACGGCGGCACCACGCCATGGATCAGTGACGGGACGCAGCACCAGTGGACAACACCCGCAGGGGAAAACACTTCTTATCCAAAGGGCGTCAGTGTTGCTTATGTTCCCGATATGTGGTTTGATAATACAACCGGGGCAATAGTCGCAAGTGGTTCAGTTGCCAACGCAACGAACAATCCCGGCAACGGGTCTCTGACCTTCTATTACACTAACCAGCAGAGCGCCAGGCTCATGTTCTATCATGACCACGCTTACGGGATTACCCGTCTCAATGTCTATGCCGGTGAGGCAGCGGCTTACCTGCTGCAGGATACAGTAGAGACTACTATGGTTAATGGCGGGAACATAACGACAGCTACGGGAACTAATATTACCGTCGCTGCAGGAACTATACCCGCTGACCAGATTCCTCTTGTAATCCAGGACAAGGCATTCCTTCCTGGCCTTTCACAACTCACAGCCGAGGATCCAACATGGCCTATAGCGATTAACTCGAGCCGTTCAGACTTCTGGTTCCCCCATGTTTATATGACGAACCAGAATCCTTATGATATTTCAGGCGCAAACCCGGTTGGCAGGTGGGACTATGGCCCCTGGTTCCTTCCAGCGGCAATGACGAATGCATCGGGTTTGGTACACGGGCCGGTTCCTAACCCTCTTTATGGCAACACCCCGCAGGAGGGCCCGGTGAATCCCGGGATACCCAACCCATCCATTGTGCCTGAGGCTTTTGTGGATACCCCGATAGTCAACGGCAATGCATATCCATACGTCAATCTGGGACAAAAGGCCTACAGGTTCAGAATACTCAATGCAGCAAATGACCGGTTTTTTAACCTTCAGTTGTATTACGCCTCGACTGCAGGTCCGTTTGTCGTGTTCTCAGGCGGCGGCGGTTCAGGTGCTTCTGCTACGGCAGCGGTAAATGCCAGCGGCAGCATTACAAGCATAACGGTTACGAGCGGAGGCAGTTATACCACAACCCCCAATGTCAGTATATTTGATGCGCCGGGGCATTACACAGGCGCAGGCGCTACTGCTGCGGCAGTAATAGATTCGACTGGTGTAGTTACATCGGTTTTAGTTACCGCCAACGGAACTGGTTATTCCGTTCCTATAGTATGCAGCGGAACTGCAGTGCCCAATTCAAGCCTCTGTACTGAAGTCTCGATGGTTCCAGCGTACCCTGGCGCAGCGAATTTCCCGGCAAGCTGGCTGATAAAGAGTTCGTCATCCCTTCCACCTGACATAATGGATAATAGAATTGGTGGTATTCCCGATCCAGCCGTGATCGGTCCATCGATGATACAGATAGGCTCTGAAGGCGGTTTCCTCCCGGCTCCGGCTACTATCGACAACAGACCGGTCGGCTATGAAAAGAACGTCAAAAGCATAACGGTAACGAATATCTACGAGCATGCACTTTTAATGGGGCCAGCGGAGAGGGCGGACGTCATCGTGGACTTCGCCTCAGTTCCGAACGGTTCCACACTGATTCTGTACAACGATGCACCTGCGCCCGTCCCGGCGTTTGATACGCGAAACGACTACTTCACGGACGACCAGGATCAGACATCGACAGGCGGCGCATCCTCTACGATACCGGGATACGGTCCAAATACACGGACGATCATGCAATTCAGGGTTAACGGATCTCTTGGCAATATGTCTGGCAATTCGTCAGGGTTCAATCTGACCAATTTAACTGCAGCGTTGCCCGCAGCATATTATAATGCCCAGCCAGCGCCAATAGTGCCGCAGGCAGATTACAATACACCCTTTAACGCGTCTTATCCCAATGATGCGTACGTAAGAATCCAGGATTCTAATGTAACCTTCCTCCCGGCTGCTGCAACCCAGCCGGTCAGGAGTATCACCCTCGGAGCCGGCGGCATTGGTTATACCTATGCTAATGTTAACATCACGGGTGGTGGCGGCGGTACAAATGCCACAGCGATTGCAGGAGTGAATGTGAGTTCGGGAAAGGTCGAAAACATTACTCTTACGAGCGGAGGTTCTGGTTATACCTCTAATCCTATTGTTAACATCTCAGGTGACGGCACAGGCGCTACGGCCAATGCCAGCATCAACCTGACAATGGAACTGGAGCCCAAGACAATCCAGGAGCTGTTTGAATTTGATTATGGGCGCATGAATGCCCTTCTCGGACTTGAGCAGAGGAATGCCAATGCCCAGACTCAGACGACAATCCCCTATACAGACATCGATCCGCCCACCGAACTTATTAACAATTCGAACTCTGCAGTTGCCCTTGGAACCCTTGGGGATGGAACCCAGATATGGAGGATCACCCATAACGGTGTTGATACCCACGCCATTCACTGGCATATGTTCAACGTGCAGGTGATTAACAGGATTGGCTGGGACGGGGCTGTAAAGCCAGTAGATCCGAATGAAGAGGGCTGGAAAGAAACCGTTCGGATGAACCAGCTGGAAGATGTAATAGTTGCAGTCCGGCCAATTAAGCCGGATATCCCCTTTGACCTTCCCAACAGTATTCGTCCACTCGACGTGACAATGCCTCTGGGCACGAACTCACACGAGTTCGGAGCGAGCACGGGTTGGCAGGCGGTCGACCCGATGAATAATCCGATAACTATCAGCAATCACCTGGTCAACTATGGCTGGGAGTACGTATGGCACTGCCATCTCCTGGGTCATGAAGAGAATATCATGATGCGTTCAATGATATTTGCAGTGACGCCGAATGCGCCTTTCAACCTTACCGCCGCCATGACTAACAGTAGCGGCGTGTATTTGACATGGACAGATAACTCTACGGACGAGACGGCCTTCGTCATCCAGAGGTCAAATATCTCTAACGGCACATACACTAACATTGCAACGGTGACGTCCACAACTGGATCCGGAAATGGCTCTACGGTGAACTATACCGACACCGGGGTTATAAACACTTCAATATATTTCTATAAGGTGATGGCCTCCAACGTTGTAGGTGACACCACAGTGTATGCCGCTCCTGCAGTCGGTTTCCAGAACATAACAACCAACTCCTCTCCGTCTGCCTATGCACAAACGAATACAACCACAGCAGTTAACGTGACGTATGCCAACATCACTCCTGCAACAATTGTAAACTACAAAGTCAGGTCAGGGAGGGCAGGCACTAACTTCACCACAAATACAACCGTCAATGTCACAGTGACGGGAACTGTGGGAAGCGTTACAATCAACCTTTCGTCCATCGGCGGGTCGGCAACAGCGCCAATGACAAATGTGGCCGGAACGAGTAATTATACAATAACCACGTATGCAACAGCGGGTATAAACCAGACCAACAATCTCTTAATTACTGCTACAGGGAATGGCGGGGACGTTAACAACACTGTAAGCGTTCCGCTGACAGTCCTGAGATTAGGAGATGTGGTAAGGGATAATCGGGTTACTGCGGTAGACGGCATGTATATCCTGAGAGAAATCGTTGGCCTGGTTACACCGGCAGACCCACCGTATACTTTGGTTGGCGACGTTGATGGAAGCGGCGGTGCCGTTGATGCAGCAGACGCTATGTACATACTGCGGTATACAGTCGGTCTGGTGCCGGCGCCTTAGCATATTAAAAGTAAATATGGGAGGAAATGAAATGAAAAATAGATGCCTGATAACTTTAATATGCATATTTGCCCTGGCGCTTCCTGCGCTGGGAGCTACAGTAAGTATTGGCAACTACACCGTTTCAGTTAACGGGTCTGTGATAGCGCCAATGACGGCAAGCGGCGTGACCAATTTAAGTACAGTAACTTTTAACCTTACCTACAATGCATCCGTTGTCCATGTGACATCGGTTGATAACGGGACTGGAAATGCATTAGATACTGTGGTTTCAAATATAGATAATTCGACGGGTTTAGTCAGGGTGACCGCTGTTAACGCTACCGGAATGAGTGGTAATGTGATAATTGCCAACATTACCCTGACTGCAATTGGCAATGTTGGAGATTCAAGTCCATTAAACATGACAATAGATTTGTTTAATGATTCAACCAACGCAGCTATTCCGGTAACTCCAATTAACGGAACAATCAACTTAACTGCACTTCCAACGCTGAACATCTCAGCAAATCCGACTACTGTATTCGTAGGCACACCGACCAATGTGACCTTCACTGTGACCAGCAACGGCACGGCGGTAAGCGGCGCGAATGTTAACCTGAGCGGCGCGGGTGTCAGCGCAAGTAATATAACCGATGTTTCCGGAATCGCCATAATAAGCGTGAATGCCACTGCAGCAGGAACAATAACGGCAACCGCAAATTTAACGGGTTACACAAATGGAACTACGAACGTGACAGCAATAGGAGCCACTATAACTATTGGCAACTACAATGTTGGACCGAACGGGTCTGCGGTTGCATCAATGATAGCACACAATGTTACCAATTTAGGATCAGTAAATGTAAACCTTACCTACAATGCATCGGTTGTCATTGTGACATCGGTTGTTGCAGGAACTGGAAATGCATTGGATACTGTGGTTTCAAATATTGATAATTTGACTGGCCTGGTTAGAGTGACTGCTGTTAATACAACTGGAAAGAGTGGTAATGTGATAATTGCCAACTTTACCCTGGTTGCAGTCGGCAGTGTGGGAAGTTCAAGTCCATTAAACATAACACCAAATTCGTTTGATGATATAAACGGTGTGAATATATCCGTAACTCCAATAAACGGGTCATTCAACATAAATGCACCTCCCAACATCACGTCATGGGGTAATAACAAGACCAATGACCAGAACCTGACTCTGGCGCTGAACATCAGCGAAGTTGTCAATTTCAATGCAACAGCGAACCAGACAATTACAACGTGGAATTGGTTCCAGGATAATGCAAACCAGAGCGTCAACTTCGATAATCTCTCAACCAGTTTCAGCGGTGGCGGAACTCATACCATACAGGTGAATGCCACGAATGAGAATGGCACAAGCAATACCATTACATGGACTGTAACTATCCTTAATGCGCCCAACATCACTTCCTGGGGCAATAACAAGACCAATGACCAGAACCTGACACTTACGCTGAACAATAGCGAAGTCGTCAATTTCAATGCAACAGCGAACCAGACAATTACGACATGGAATTGGTACCAGG
>JBGPUU010000037.1:0-22207 GCA_041491305.1 Candidatus Methanoperedens sp. | reverse complement strand
TTTCCTTTATTTTTAAACCAATTAACCTAATAAAAACAGCCCTAGACGGATTTAACCCTCTGAGTTGCCAAATAAGCCAACCGATTAGAGTGTAAATTGTAGCTTGCACCTTATATATTTTTCCTCGTTCGAATTAAATCAGCTTTAATTGTAAATCATAAAAAGTTAGAAAATTATATTAGTCTTTGAGTTATATTGGTTTTAAAAATGAGACATTACATTGCTGCATTGATCATAATTCTCCTGTTCACAGGTATGGCATCGGCTTATAGCCCGGGTGACATTGAATGGGCTACTGCCGTATCAGGCACCCTCTCTAAGGGAAGTACGATAACCAACGGGCTGTACATGGTGAAGGCAGTGCAATTTCCTTCGGCAGTCCCGGGTGTAAAGGATATCAATGGAAATATAGTCCCCGAAACAGATGTCGACCCGGCGGTCTTTCTTGAAATCTATAAGAACGGCACCCTCTTAAAACAGTTTATCCTGAATATGCAAAGCGAGCCTTTTATTGACCCCGATTATGAAGTCAAAGTATCTGCAACAAAGTTCACAGCAAAAAATGCAAAAGAGTGGGTATATGAATACTATAATCCCTCCGCAACAATATCTATACAGACGCGGGGCCTTCCTAAAATAGAGGTTTCGGTAGCAACAGAAAAAGCTACATACACATCTTACGAGGACAATATAATTACAGCAACAGTGACTGTAAAAAACAGCGGGGCTGCTAGGGCTAAGAATGTCGATGTAAATCTCGATTTAGGAGGATTAAAACTCAGGGGAGGAGATTCGAGCCAGCTTCACCAGTACTACAATAATATAGAAGTAGGAAAAAGCCAGAGTTTTTCAGTTATTCTTCTTGTCCCCCAACTTATTGACCAGATATCCTATGTTTTGAGCGCAAACGCCACAGGGATTGATGTCAAAGACTTGAAATATAAAGCATTAACTAATTCAATCACAATTCCGGTTTCACCCAAACAGAATTATTTTACTATAAGCAAAGCAGTTAGTAAAGATAGAATTTATCTCAGCGAAACCATAAGTGTCAGGATTACAGTTGCCAATAGCGGGATGTATGATATAAACAATCTCCGGGTCAATGACAGCATGAGTGAAAATTTTGAATTAAAGTCCAATTCATCCTTTCAATGGAACATACCACTATTAAAACCTGGACAGGAATGGGGTACAACCTATTCAATCAAACCGCGTGAAACAAACCTAAATGGTTTCTCCCTTCCATCGGCCAGTGCACAGTTCACTGTCAATAATAAACCTTACAGTTCTTCATCTAAAAAACCCTCAGTCATAGTCAATGGGCCAAAAATTATCATACAAAAGACTGTTAACAAGCCCGTTGTAAATATAAGCGATGATGTAACCGTAAATTTGAGTATCAATAACGTAGGAAATATAGCTTCAAAGGTTACGGTGACTGATTCATTACCGGATGGAGTAAGCCTTGTAAACGGTACAATATCTCTTGCCAATACTTCTCTGGAATTGAATACTCCGGTGTTATTCAACTATACCATCCGGATGAATACAGAAGGAGAGATTGTGTTACCGCCTGCAGTTGCTAACTTTTCAGATATCGAGTATAGAGGTACAACAAAATCCTCAAATATCTCAAACAGGCCTGTAATAACCGTCATCGATAAAAGTAAAATTACACCTGTTCCAACAGGAACTGCTTTACAGGGCAACATAACAGCCCCGGCAACGCAAGGAGAAACTACACGAGGGGAAACTACCTCAACTCCTATACCGACTGATAGCCCTGAGCCCACTCCCACACCCATAACACCGGGTTTTGGTATTGTATTTGCAACCGTTGTTTTGATAGTCTTGGCCGCGATTAAGCGTAGATAAAGATTTTTCAAGGTGATGTCGATTTATGAAAGAGATAATATTCGCAGGGCGTTCCAATGTCGGTAAATCTACTCTTATAAGGGCGCTCACAGGTATCAATATCAAGGTGGGCAAGCGTCCGGGCGTAACCAGGAAAATCCTTAAGTTTCCTTACAGGAACATCCAGATTACAGATATGCCGGGTTTTGGGTTCATGAGCGGGGTGTCCGAAGAAAGCCTGGATGCCATCAAAGATAATATCGTTCATTATATAGAGGATAACGCAGGGAATATAGTGCTTGCAGTGATGGTTGTAAATGCAGGGTCATTTGCGGAAATCGTGGACAGGTGGAATGAGCGGGGGGAAATACCGGTAGAGGTTGAACTGTTTGAGTTCTTGCAGGAAATGAACATCGATGCAGTCGTAGCTGCAAATAAAATAGATAAGGTCAAAGATGTGGATAAGACGCTTGACGGGATTGCAGAGCGGCTCGGTATGATGCCGCCCTGGAGACAGTGGCCTGACAGGATAGTCCCCGTGAGCGCAAAAAAAAAGGAAATAAAGGGGTTAAAAGAGATCATCCAGAAAAAACTGGAAGAGAAACAAAAGTCATTGTAATATCCAGATTTTACCCATTGTTGTATATGAGTTGCGATACATTCAAATGCTATAAAAACATCACAGGAACTCATGGCAAAAAAGAAAGAAGGCAGCGGCCTTATGTCCTCAGCGGGTTTAATGAGATATTACGATGCTGAAGAGACAGCAATCATAGTAGAGCCAAAAACCGTTGTTACTGTAGCAGTAGCAGCAGGTTTACTTGTTCTGGGTTTGAATGCATACTATCATATCTGGCCGTAATCAGGATTTTCCATCAAAATACTTTTTAACCATCACAATTAATTAGGATAGCATGAAGCTATTCGGCGTTCTTGGCGATCCTGTTTCCCATAGTCTATCTCCCGTTATGCATAATGCGGCATTCAAAGCTCTCGGGATGGACTGCGAGTACCATGCATTCCGGGTCGGTCCTGAATTTTTACACGATGCGATACATGGCGCGCACGCTCTCGGCTTTGGGGGATTAAACCTCACTATTCCTTTAAAAGAAAAAGCCCTTGAGATAGTTGCGCCCACAGACATGGCAAAACAGATAGGTGCAGTGAATACAGTGGATTTTAAAGAAGGAATCGCCGGATATAATACAGACGGGCTCGGGGCCAAAATGGCGCTAAAAGATAACGGCGTTGGAATAAATAAAAAGAACGTGCTGCTTCTCGGCGCCGGGGGCGCTGCCCGTGCAATTGCATTCCAGCTTGCAGCAGATGGGGCAAGCGTGACCATAGCCAACAGGACGCGAGAGAGGGCGATTTCCCTTGTAAAAGAAGTTAGCCTGATAGGAAAAGCAAGTTTCGGGGATTTTCGAGATCTTAAAAATCTAATCCGGAATAGCGATATTCTAATAAATTCAACGTCTATAGGAATGTTCCCGAAAGTATCGGAAAGCATTGTGACATCTGATATGATGCACAAGAACCTTGTTGTGTTCGATATTGTTTACAATCCTGTAAACACACTGCTTCTCAGGGAAGCCGGGAAGGCAGGCGCAAAAACAATCGACGGCGTGATGATGCTTGTGTATCAGGGGGCAGAGGCATTTAAAATCTGGACCGGAAAGAACCCGCCTGTTGAGGTCATGGAAAAAGCTGTCCGGGAGAAGCTGGCATGAAGATATTAATCATAGGCGGGACGGGTGAAACAGGAAGATTTTTTGCAAAATTTTATAAAAAACACGGCTTTGATGTGGCAATATGGGGAATCAATAAGAAAAAAGAGATAGCTCTGGAACTGGGCGTGCAATTTGCCGGGGACCTCGATGAGGAGATAAGATCAAGCGATGTCGTAATGGTATCTGTGCCCATCAATATCACAGAAAAGACCATTGAGGAAATCGCCCCAAAAATGCACGCCGGAAGTTTGCTCATGGATATCACATCAATAAAAAAGGGCCCGATAGAAGCAATGATAAAACATGCTCCTGCGGATGTGGAAATCCTGGGTTCGCATCCCATGTTCGGGCCATCTATTCCTGATATAAGGGGACAGATTGTGATTTTTACGCCAATCGACGGAAGGTGCGGAAAATGGTTACCTGTAATCAGGAACCTGTATGAAAACAACGGCGCCCATATCGAGATAATGGACGCAGTGGCGCATGATAAAATGATGGCAGTTGTGCAGGGTCTCACGCATTTTGCTTATATTTCCATAGGCGCTGTTTTCAGGGAACTTGAATTCGACGTTGGGAATTCGAGAAGATTCATGAGCCCGATGTATGATATTATGCTTGACCTTGTGGGACGGATACTGGGACAGAACCCCTACCTGTATGCCATGATACAGATGAACCCTGAGGTGGCGAGGGTGCATAAGGCATATATCGAGGAGTGCAACCTGCTTGCGGATATAGTGAAAAAAAAGGATGTGGAAGGCTTTGTAGGTATTATGAAAAAAGCTTCGGCGCATTTCGGGGATACCGAATCTGCCCTGCGGCGGTCTGAAAAGCTTATCGGGACTAAAATCGCGGAACATGAAGAACTTGTGCGCTCAATCGGAAGCGAGAGGGCGCTAAAACACATTTATTCAGGCGTGGTACACTTCGGTATCGTGAAAAAAGTGACTCCGAGGACTGTTCTGCTTGAGCGTGGAGGGAGGACTACCGAGCTTTTGATAGAAAATGTGAGACTTTTAAATGAAAAGGAATTGTCTGCATGGAAAACCACTAATTTAAAAAATGTGACACGGGATATCTCAGTTTTTATTCCGAACGGTTCTGATGCCGGCGTTATAAAAGATGTGGTAAAGGGCACAAACGGCGTGGTTTCTGTAGAGATTATCGATGAATATTCGAAGCAAAATACCAGGAGTGTTACATATAGAGTCACAATATTTGGAGACCAGGATGCAGCAGTGGTGCAGGGAAGCGTAGAGGCTCTTCTTAAGGGCATAGGCTGTACTGTGAGGTAAGTTTTATTAGATATGAACACACGCAATAACAGAAAGATGGATTTGATATTATGGTAGAGAAAACAACAGTCCGGCCAAAGATCCAGGATTTAAAAATAGGGGATGTCCTGCATGTCGGAACAGAAGAAAAAGGGGAAATTTTTAAAGTAACAAAACTTGGTGAAAATACTTTCATATACGACCAGGGCGGCGACCTTAAGGAATATGGAAGGGCGGTAATGGCGAAAAACATCTTCGGTTTTGCAGAGAAGTACAAGGCGGTTTACTGGATTACACGCGAAGATGAGGAATGAAATTAAATTGATTTCGACTTTTTAAAAACGGTGTCAAAAAAAAATTCGTTTATAGCGGGGAATGGATTCGAACCATTGATCTACGGGTTATGAGCCCGTCGGGATATCCTGACTACCCTACCCCGCTGCTGGAGTAAAAATAGTAACTCTCCATTGTGAATGATAAATGATAAAGCCTTCGGTAATTAGCATTTCCACGCATGGCGCAGACATGCGTGTTGTGTGGGAGTCGAGAACCGTTAGGTTTCGGTGGGAATCTCTATTATCTTTAAAAATAATATTACATGAAAATATGCTTTATGCGATTGAAACCCGGGAGATTACAAAACACTTCGATGAGATTACTGCTGTAAACAAAGTCAGCATATTTGTCAAACCCGGGGAACTATTCGGGCTCCTCGGTCCAAACGGCGCAGGGAAGACCACTCTTATTCATATGCTGTCCACGATGACAGAACCCTCAAGCGGCAGCGCTAAAGTCTGGGGTTTTGATGTCGCACTGGAACCCGGGCAGGTCAGGCAGAATATCGGTGTGGTGTTCCAGGATACCACGCTGGACGACCGCCTGACAGGAAGGGAGAACCTCGACCTCCACGGCAGGCTCTATGGTCTTGACAGCAAAAAAAGGAAACAGAGGATTGAAGAGGTACTTTCTCTCGTGGAACTCGCGGACAAGGCAGACGTTATCGTCAAGACCTATTCCGGAGGAATGATGAGACGCCTTGAAATCGCACGCGGGCTTATGCATCATCCGCATGTATTATTTCTTGATGAGCCCACCCTCGGTCTTGACCCGCAGACAAGGCTGCATATATGGGAATATATAAAAAAATTGAATAAAGATGAGGGCGTGTCCATCATGCTCACCACGCATTATATGGAAGAAGCCGACCATCTTTGCGACAGGATTGCGATAATCGACAATGGTGAAATCGTTGCTCTTGATACTCCCGAAACCCTGAAAAACTCACTCGGCGGGGATGTAATCACACTTGAACTGGAAAACCCGGATGACATATCCGGATTATGTGAGATATACCAGAAAAACGGGTGCGCCAATATAGTTTCAAAGAAAATGAATGAGGTCTTTATAACAGTAAATAATGGGGAACACGAGATTCCCCATATTCTATCCCTGGCATCAAATGCCGGTATTTCAATCCAGTCGGTCAGCCTCAGGAAACCCACATTGGATGATGTATTTATTCATTATACCGGGCGCGCCATAAGGGATAAAGAAATGAGTGAAATTGAATCGGTGGGCTATAAAATTCGCTCAAGGAGGAAATGATGGTCAGCACATCGGTAAACAGGGCGGTACAGACCGTCTATACCATGTGGCTTCGTGAGATGATTCGGTTTTCACGCTCAAAATCGCGAATTATCGGCTCCCTCGCAACCCCTCTTTTTTTTCTGGTCATCCTTGGCGCAGGATTCAGTTCATCTTTCCAGGTCCGCGGAGGCGGCGCTTTTGACAAAAGTTATCTTGCGCCCGGGTTAATCGGCATGGCGGTGCTTTTCTCTTCGCTGATGGGCGGCGTATCTATCATATGGGACAGGGAATTCGGATTTCTTAAGGAAATTTTAATCGCGCCTGTCAGCCGTTTCTTTGTGGCGCTCGGAAAAGCAATAGGCGGGGTGACAACTTCCATGATCCAGGGGGTATTGATTATGATTATTGCATGGCTGACAGGAATCCATTATGTCTCGATATGGGGTGTGCTGGCCGCTATTGTCATTATGTTCATCTCAGGAATCGGGTTCATGGGTTTGGGCATTGCGCTTGCATCGAAAATCGACAGCCATGAAGGTTTCCAGATGGTCATGAGTTTCCTCACTTTTCCGCTTATTCTACTGAGCGGGGCTTTTTTCCCGATTTCAAATCTTCCAGGCTGGATGAAGGCATTTGTGTATGCAAATCCCCTTACCTACGGTGTTGAAGCAATCCGCTGGTTCCTGCTTGGCAACTCTGCAATCGATGTATCGCTGTGCATTATTGTTCTCTCATTATTTGCCCTTGCAATGATAACGCTCGGAGGAAAATTGTTCGGGAAAATGAGTGTTTAATATGATTGTTATATCAGGAGGCACTGGCACGCCCAAACTTATACAGGGTCTTCGCAAGCTTGTTCCGGATGAAGAGTTAACGGTAATAGTGAACACAGCAGAGGACATTACAGTTTCAGGAAATTTTGTCTCGCCTGATGTGGATACGGTTTTATACCTTTTTTCAGGATTCCTTGATACTTCAAAATGGTGGGGGATTGAAAATGACACATTCAACACGAATAAGGCTTTACAAAGATTGGGTTTCAACGAAAAACTCATGCTCGGGGATGCCGACCGCGCCACCTGTATTTTCCGCTCGGAATTAATGCGAAATGGAGCAAGCCTGACAGCAGCGACACAGAAGCTTTCGTCGAGGCTGGGAATAAAAGCCAGTATTCTTCCCATGTGTGATGAAAAAGTGAATACGATGGTGAATACGCCAGAGGGACGCATGCATTTCCAGGATTTCTGGGTCGGCGCTCACGGTGAGCCTGAGGTTCTCGACGTCAGGATTTCGGGAATTGAAAAGGCAAAACTCACAAAAGAAGTGTTAGCAGCGCTTAAATCCGAGGATAATGTGATAATCGGGCCGAGCAACCCCATAACAAGTATCGGGCCTATTCTTGCGTTAAAAGGAATGAAAGATATATTGAAGAAGAAAAAAGTGCTTGCAGTAAGCCCTATCATTGGGAATGCGCCTGTGAGCGGACCTGCGGGGAAATTGATGCAAGCCTGCGGATATCCAGTATCATCAAAAGGAGTTGCAGAATGCTATGGGGATATCCTGGATGTCTTGGTGATAGATGAAAAAGATGATGCGGATGAAAATGACTTCCCTATCAGAACGATGAGATGCGATACAATGATGACTTCGATTGAAAAAAGTAAAGCCCTTGCTGAATGCGTGCTTGAGTTACTTGGGGATATTCGATAACAGCACAAGTCCCCTGTCGGTCAGCCTGAAAGTATCCCCTTCAATTTTCAGGTAATTTCCTTTCATCAAAAAATCGGTCTGGAAATTGAACATAGCATCATCCACTCCCACTTCTTTTTGAAGCACGCTTTTTTCTTTCCCGAACACACCGATTGCTTTAATCATCCTGCGCCTGATGGGATGCTCAAGCGCCTTGACCATCAGTGCGTGGTCATCCACTTTTGCTTCGCGCACCGTGGGTTTGCGCTCAAGCATGGCTTCAAGTTCATCGTCGCTGATTTCAGGCATATCACTCATTACCGCTCAGGAACATCTCTACCCTGCAAAGATAAGCGGCTATCTTATTGTCCCTGATTTCCACGTCAAACCCCTTGATTGTGGCTTTTGTAATCATGCCTTTCCGCTTGAAAATCGGTAGGTCTGATGCTTCCTCTATCGCATTTTTAGCCGCCTGCTCCCAGCTTTCGGGAGATGAGCCTACGGTATCGATTATTTTGACAAATGGCATTTAGTTTCACCCATGATATGTTGGGCTGGAATAGTAATAAAGGTCACTACGCTATTCCCTTCACCGCATCCGCAGCCAATGTTTTATAATACTCTCTCGTTATCCTTTCCGAGAGTATTACGGCTTCCTTCAGTAGCCCCTCATCTTTTTGTTTTGTTCCAATAGCCCTTTCAGTCTCCACAATTTTTAACAACACAGCAGACTTCTCAAATTCATCAGCAATTACATCAGCCAGCGTTATTGCTCTCTTTATGAATCCATAACTTCGTTCATCGTTCAATAACGAAAGCAAGGATGCGATATCACAAAACGCTAAAACAAGAAAGACTGGTTCTATATCCTTACTTTTTTCAATCAGTTCAATTGCGCTCCCAAGCAATTCGAGCGCCCTTTCGGGATTTGCACCTATCAGAAATCGGGCAATGTTCCGTAAAGCTGAAGAGTGAAACGTGTTCAAAGGGATTTTTTCTGACAAATCCAGGGAATAAGAAAAGAGCTTTTCATCCTTTTTATCAATACCGATTTTGGCAAACGCAACTACAAGTTCATGAAGCGCCACCGAAAGGTCGAGGTTGTTGTTGATTTTTCCTGTTATTTTAACCCCCTCTTTGAGCGTATCTTCGTTTTTCCTGTTCATCCCGATTTTTGCCATGGCGCGGATAATATCCACATAAGCCTTTGATGAGTCATCGGTAACAAGCCCAGCAGTTTTAATGGCCTCTTCAAGATACCAGGGGTCGTTTGACCGCACCGCTTCCATCGATAAAATCCCAACAATATTGCGGTATTTCCTCGACTTCTCTACAAAATCCTGGATTTGCGAAGCAGAAGAAATCATACTTAATATACGATTTTTCTTTTCGTCTGGCATAACATCAGATTAGACAGATGCATCCATATATAATTTTGTTAATCGACAAAAAGTATTTTGCTCCCAAAAGCCTTCAAATATACGGAGGTTAGCCATGAAATCATTAATTACTGCCGAACTTGAGATTGTCGCACTTGGAACAGGTGACACAGGCATGAGCAAACTTATAGCAGAAGCTGTCAAGGCTATCGACAAACTTGGTATAAAATACCAGTTGACCCCGATGGGCACGGTAATGGAAGTAGCAACGATTGATGACGCCTTCCGCGCCGTTAAAGCGGCTCATGAAATGCTGGTCAAAAGCGGTGTTAAAAGAGTGGTCACGCATCTTACCATAGACGACAGAAGGGACAATCCGAAAGGAATGGTTGAAAAAATGGACGCAGTGAAAAGAAAACTTTAGAACCATTCGTGCATTTCTTTCTTTTCAAAATTTACACACATACCGTCGTGGGCAGCCATGACATCCACTCCTGTTCTTTCTGATATGCTCTTTGCCTGGAGTTCCGGGTTTGCTTTCAATACCTGCAAACCAAAATGCGTCAATATCGCACGTTTTGGATGAATCTCTTCTATCAACTTTGCAGCTTCATCAATATTCAGGTGGCGTATCCGTTTATCTGTTTTCATCCGCACCACGTTGATTATCAGGAAATCAACACCCCTGTAGGCCCCGGCAAGTTCTGGAAAATATTCTGTATCAGGTATATAGCCAAGGCGGCCTTCTTTGAACGAGTAAATAATCCCGTACGTTTCAACAGGATGCATGGTCTGGATCGGGAATCCGATTTTAACTTCGCCAAGGGTTATTTCCATGCCTTTTTTCATTTCAGTAATCCCGACAAACGGTCTGACATATTGAAGGACGACGGGGTCTGAATTCAGGCAATCCGCCGGGACAATCAACCGCCCGCGAGGCTGGAAACCACCGCCTGTCATTGCTTCCATGACAACATTGACGTCATTTGAATGGTCGATGTGCCTGTGGGACAGCATGATTGCGTCAAGGTCGCGCGGTTTGAGGCGGAGCTGGTGAACCATTACGAGTGAACCGGGTCCCGGGTCCTGTAAAATATTCACATTATCCAGTTTAAGCCAGAAACCTCCGCTTTTTCGCAACTGGTTCAGGACTACCATCCTTCCGCCACCTGTTCCAAGAAATGTTACACTTGACATTTATGATTAAACACGTATAAGTTATACAAAAAAATATCTGAAATATTGCATTGAATTGGATAAACGATTTAACTTTAGGGTTCATGATAATGGGTGTGAAAGAATTCAGGAAACTCGTTACCATGGATGAGGCAAAGAAGATTATCGAGAGCCTTGAAATCCGCCCCAGCCAAACCGATGTTAACATCGAAAACGCATCCGGATGCGTCCTTGCAAAGGATATTGTCTCTGATGTGGATGTGCCCCCGTTTACCAGGGCTTCAATGGACGGTTACGCTGTTTGCGCCCCTGATACTTACCAGGCGCGCGAAGACAGACCCATCCGGCTTAAACTCGTGGGTGCCATTCCAGCCGGGGTAAATCCTGATATCCATATGGGACCGGGCGAAGCGGTTGAAATTTCAACCGGGGCTGTCATGCCCGCAGGTGCGGATTCCGTGGTGATGGTAGAGTATACGCATATCGATAACGACCTGTATGTCCACCGCCCTGTTTCTATCAATGAAAATGTAATGCATGCAGGTTCGGATATCATGGTCGGTGAGCGGGTATTGAAAAAAGGGACAACTCTCACTTCGCGGGAAATAGGGGTTCTGGCTGCAACAGGGAAAAAAACCGCAGGCGTTTTGAGATTAAATGTTGGTATTATCTCCACAGGAAATGAGCTTGCAGAGCCGGGATGCGAACTGGGTGAAGGACAAATATATGACATTAATTCTTTTTCACTCTTATGTGCGGTAAAGGAATGCGGCGGGATGCCTGTTCGTTACGGCATAGTAACGGATAATGAAAAAGAAATAACAAAAACCCTTAAGAAAGCGGCAGAAGATTGCGATATCATCCTTGCTTCAGGTAGCACTTCAGCAGGTTCGGGTGATATCATGTACAGGATAATCGAGAAAAATGGCGAAGTTTTTGCTCACGGAATAGATATTAAACCCGGAAAGCCTGCAATTATCGGGAAAGTATTCGGGAAACCGGTTTTCGGTCTTCCAGGGTATCCTGCATCCTCGCTTACGATTTTTAATGAATTCGTGGCCCCGCTTATCAGGAAAATGCTTGGAAAAAAGGAGGAACGCTTGCAAACAAAGGCAAAAATGGCTGTCCGTATCCGTTCTGAAGGGCGAAGCCAGCTCCTTCCGGTTGGAATTGTCAGGAACGTTGCTTATCCAGTCGAGAAGGGTTCAGGCGCCATCACCACGCTTTCCGAGGCTGACGGCTTTATAAAAATCCCTGGAAATGTGGAGATGATAGACGCCGGTGAACCTGTCGAGGTTACACTTTTCGGAAAGCTTGAATTTTCAGATTTGCTATTCGTAGGCAGCCATTGCCTCGGGCTTGATACGCTTGCAGACCTTACACGCCTTAAAATTCGGGTTATAAACACAGGCTCTTCTGGCGGGTTAAGCGCCATCCGGAGCGGTATCGCTGATATTGCGGGGATACACCTGCTGGACGAATCCGGAATTTATAATGTACCTTTTCTTGAAAGATTCGGAATAACTGACGCTGTGCTTGTAAAAGGGTATCTGAGAGAACAGGGCCTGATTGTGAGAAAGGACAGCGGCATAAGGAAATTTGAGGATATTCTCAATTCAAGGATTATTAACAGGAATACTGGTTCGGGAACAAGGGTCATGACAGATATGAAACTTAAGGAAATCGCAAAGCAGAGGGGAGTAACATTTGAAGAACTTACAGGCAGGATAAATGGATATCACACGGAAGCGAAAACCCACAGCGCTGTAGCGGCTGCGGTTAAACTCGGGAAGGCCGATGGAGGAATTGGCATCCGTACGGTAGCTGAATTAAACGGACTCGAGTTCATCAAAATCGCGGATGAGGAATATGATTTTGTTATCCCCTCCAGGCTTTTAGTGACGAAGGAGATTAAGACCTTCCTTGAGGTCCTGCGCGGAAAAGAGTTCAAAGAAAAACTGCCATCCGGACTCCGGGTATATGAGAGAACCGGGGAGATATTGGAAGCGTAAATGTTATTAGTTCTGCAAGTTTAATAGACCTCAGATTGAAATGACCGCAAAAAAAATTCTTGCTTTTTCCCTTATATTGATGCTGACCGCTTCCCCTGTATTAGCAGGAGACGTAACGCTTAATAGATGGGTGTTGAACGTGACTTTGAACGACGCCGGATCTGTAGACGAGGTAATACAAACCGAGATTGAGAATGGAGGGTCTGTGCCTCTTGAAGGGTTTTCTTTTGTGATTCCTTCTTCCAAAGTTACAATAACAAATGATCAGATAATGAGTATCCCGGCAACAGGCCAGGAAGTAACGCAGCAAACAGTTCCTGATGGCATTAAGATAATCATCAAATTCAATAAACCGCTTGAAGCGGGAACTAAATGGGACGGGCGCATCGGTCTTACGGCAGAAAACTGGGCAATAAAAGAAGGTTCGGATTATTCTATCAGCATACCCGTCAAAGCGCCTCAGGCAATTGCCGCCGGGAAAGAATCTGAAATGTCAGTGCCCCAGGATAGTGAAATCAGAGGTCAGGTTTTCCTTCCAAAAGGTGTAACTGCCACTTCAGTAGATGTTAAATCCAGTGCTCCGAAGCCATATAAGAAATTGTTACAGTTCGAACATGTTGTTCTTACCTGGTTCCAATTGAATAACGGCGACGTTATCAGCATTAAGGGTTCATTTTCAGATATATTAATGAAAATAGTCGATAATGATGCAAAATACAGGGAATTAAGTGACAGGGTTAAGAAGGCAAATGGACTGGGTCTGGATGTTTCGGTTGCGCAAACTCATCTCAATAATGCAGAAGATTACAATAATAACCAGGCGCTCCAGTCTTTCTGGAAGAATGACAATACGGTTGCATTGCAATATGTGGGATATGCTAATGATGAATTGAAACTTGCAGAAAATAGTCTTTCATCACCTGAGAAAACAACTCTGCCGGCAGAAACAGCGCAGGTTCAAAAATCCCCGGGGTTTGAAATCGCTGGATTAATTCTCGTATTGCTGATTTCCAGAGTGTCTAAAAGAAAAAAATAGGCTTCAATCCTTGCGTGAGGCTCAAGTATAGAGCCTTATCGCAAATGTAAAGCAAGGCTTTTCTCCAATCCTTCCATGCTCGCATATGGGACATTGGTCACGCGCCGGTTCCCCAGTACCATTGCTGACGCATTCGTTCCCTCCTTATAGACGCAGACCACGCGTTTACCCTTTGATACAGCGTAGCATATCTCATAGCCCACGCCGATGGACGGGACGGTCACATCTGCCACAAGACAGTCGCACTCATCTATGAATCTTATGTCACTTAAGAAAATCTCCTCTTCTGTGAGTCTGGCTTCAGCTTCCTCAATCTTTACTGAAGCCACATGCTCACTCACCACGTCATGCCCCGCCTTTTTCAGTAGCCCTATTATCTGTTTGTACTCAAGCAGCATGCTGCGCCCGCCTCTTATAGACCCTGCAAAGAATACTTTCATATCTTCCAAACATCCGTAACTTATTTTACCAGGCGTATCAGATTCTCTTTGCCTTTCCTGATCTTGATGATAAGTCCGTCTTCTTTCATTGCGGCAAGAACCATGCTTATCTTGGATTTCGATAGGCCGCTTTCCTTAACTATATCTGATTGATAGGCCTGCCCACCCGACCTCAGGAGGTACTGTTCTATCTTTTCCTCATACTCTAAATCCTCCTCGGCACGAGGTGTCTGTGCTTTTTCATCTAATTTTTTCAATCTTTGTTCTCTTGCGGCCTTTTCAAGCTCTTCCACGCTTTGCGTCCCGAACTCTTTGTGCAGCAGCTGCACAAGATTATTCCATACCTCAGGGGTTTTTAGTATTTCCTTAAGCTCCCCATGCTCGGCCTTTGACTCGTTTCCTTTTTCATTAGCGCTGCGTTTTCTTCTCAAGAATACCACTAAAGCCACGGACACAATAACAACTATGGAAATTATTATCAAAGGCCACATGAATTTTTCCGGCCCATTGGCAACAGGTATCGGTACATTGGAACGTGAGAGCACTAGATCCGGCTCCCCTCTGCTGAAGTTTCGGTACAGCGTCCCACCCCATATCAATCTGCTCCCTTCGCGTTGATCATAATTGGGAGAAACGTAAATGAGATTATAACCATCAGGGATATTGATTATAAGTACGCTTGCTGGGGAAAGTACCATCCCCTCCGTGAAGGCATCTCCTACAAAAATATTTTCAGAATCCCCGTGAGAAAAATTCTTCCATAGGAAGGTGTAACGAATAATGCCGAAATCCCCTGAAACAGTACTTAGCGTATCAAAAGAGACATTGACATCTGCTATTTCCATCGAGCGGTTTGAGAAATTTTGAGATGAACGCTGGAACTGGTTAATCGTATCATTAAACTCCGGGACGTCCCTGTACCGTGAGATATTCTGTCCAGTCTTTATGGCTGCTTCCCATTCAGTTAGTTCAGGCTTTGTAAGAGGCAGGCGTTTTTCCATTGTCCAAAACGCGGTTCCGCTTTCGTTAACATTGACCGTAATGATGGATTCCGCTCCTGCTATATGCATCCCAAGTATTAAAAAAATGCATAAAAGAAACAGTTTTCTCATCAATACGAAATTATGCGCATCAATAATAAGACTAATGCTCGTTATCGTTAAGGTGTTAGAGGAGCCAAAAAAAAAGAGGTTCTTATGGATCAGATAGCAATAATTCATTTTGGTATGTGAAAGGCTCTGCTCGTCTTGGTGATGGTGTTAGAGGAGCCAAAAAAAAGAGGTTCTTATGGATCAGATAGCAATAATCCATTTTTGGTATGTGGAAGGTTCGGCTCCTCCTAGTAGTTACTATACATTTATTGGACTTAAATACATCGATGATTTTTGAGTTTTTATTGGGTTTTTAAAGCTTTACTTGAGTTTATTATGGTTTTTCATTGATTATAAATAATTTTTATTTAAATCAAAGCTATAACACTAAAAATAAACAAAATTCAGGTCATATAAACTAATACAACTATCTCTTTCTGATGACTCATGCAATCGACACCAGGAAAATGGATGTTTTCTGGCTGAAAATGCAAAGAGAGGATGAAAGTACATACGGCCATTGGGACTGAAAAACAATTGCTATTGCTCAGATGGTAAATACAGTAAAAGGTTTTAAGGGCATCACTGGATAAATAAAAAAAGAAGGGTTGATTAAATCTCCATTATGGAAACTTAATCATCCTTTTGCTTATCCTTTTTGTTCTTGTTGGTTGTACCTTTATTCACGTGTGTGTTGGTATTTACTACTGTGTTAGTATGGTCTATTGTGTTGGTATGCTCATTTACGTTATTGTGCTCTTGCTCGTGCTGTTGTTCGTTCTCTTGCTCATCCTCTTGAACGTTATGCTGCTCGTTATCTTCCTGCTCATCCTCGTGCTCGTCCTCTTTCACGTGATTTTGTTCGTCCTCGTCTTCCTCTTCAAGCTCATGTGTTTTATTACGAGGTGCTTTTACAGTTACGATTGCACTTCCGTTGAATGTGCCGTTTGTTGCTGTGATGGTGGTAGTTCCTGCTGACAATGCCGTGAACTTGCCTGTGGCATCAATGGTTCCAACGGACGGGTTGCTGCTCGCCCATGTAAATATTGCCTTGATTCTGCGGCCCATCTCGTCAAAGGCTTTGGCTGTAAATGTCTTCGTCTGGTTCACCTTTAAGGACTTTTTCGGGGGTGAGATTTTTATGGTTTTCAGTACCGATGTTCCCGGAGCTGTTACAGTTGCGCTTGCCATTCCGAGGACAGTTCCACCAGTTCCATTTGAAGCGATTATTGTTGTTATTCCTGCTTCAAGTGCTGTAAACACGCCTGTTGCATTATCGATTGTTCCAACTGTGGTATTGCTGCTGCTCCAAAACACTGCAGGGCTAATCGCTATGGAACCGCCGTTCTGGTCAAAACCTGCTGCCGTAAAGGTCTGTGTTCCGCCCACGACTTTCAGTGCTGTTGCAGGTGAGATGGTTATTGTTGTCAGTACCGGTGTCAGAGTTACAGTTACACTTGCCGTTCCGCTGATTGTTCCACCTGTTCCGTTGGTTGCAGTTATTGTTGTCGTTCCGGTTTCATTTGCTGTAAACAGTCCTGTTGCAGAATCAATTGTTCCAACAGTGGTATTGCTGCTGCTCCAAAACACTGCAGGGCTAATCGGCATGGAACCGCCGTTCTGGTCTTTACCTGCTGCTGTAAAGGTCTGTGTTCCGCCCACGACTTTCAGTGCTGTTGCGGGTGAGACCGTTATTGTTGTAAGAACCTGTTCTCCCGGAGCTATTACAGTTGCGCTTGCCATTCCGAGTACAGTTCCATCAGTTCCATTTGAGGCGATTATTGTTGTTATTCCTGCCTCAAGTGCTGTAAACACGCCTGTTGCATTATTGATTGTTCCAACTGTGGTATTGCTGCTGCTCCAAAACACTGCAGGGCTAATCGATATGGAGCCACCTGTCTGGTTAAAACCTGCTGCCGTA
Organism: Candidatus Methanoperedens sp.; assembly: GCA_041491305.1. Classification (GTDB taxonomy): domain Archaea; phylum Halobacteriota; class Methanosarcinia; order Methanosarcinales; family Methanoperedenaceae; genus Methanoperedens. The sequence continues at coordinate 5,012 of JBGPUU010000037.1, read as the reverse complement.
AAGGTCTGCGTTTCGCCCACGACTTTGATTGCTGTTGCGGGTGAGACCGTTATTGTTGTCAGTACCGGTGTCTGCGCTGCTTCCACTGTAATCGTAATATCCTTAAAGTTGGATATTAAACCACCTGATTTTGTGGCAGCATCAACAGTAACTGTATAAGTACCTGCTGCCGAAGGTGCTGTTAAAGTTGTTATTCCTGTTCCACTACCGCTAACAATAACTCCGCCTGAAGGAATGCCAAATAGCGCATTATCATTTGCTACTGACACCCATTTTGCTGTCGCACTCGATGGGGTCCATGTTACAGTTACATCAAAACTCTCTCCTGGCGCTACTGTCGTTTTTGGGGTTGTTGCTGTGACGCTGACACTCGACGATATGGTATGGCAGTCCGAACACACCTCGTCATAACTTGCATGTGCCGATACTCCCGGCACTGCTATTAGAGCCATTACTAAAAATAACAGCCCAATTTTCAATGTATCACTCGTTTGTTTTATCCTTTTCATTCTTTTCCTCCTTTCGTGCTTGAGATGCAATAAGTCATCTAAGGCAGAATACGAATAGTATAACAAATGCTAATTTAACCATACTGAGAGTTTTTCAGGGTTTTTGGGTTTTTACACTCTATAAAAGCTTATTTTAGTTTTTTATACTTTATTAAGATATTTTTTAAATTAAAAGTTGAAATAATAACTCAAATCTTAAAATACTGCCTCCAAGTACCCAAATGTTGGAAACGAAGCTAAATAAGGAATTGATACTGGTTAATAGAAGCACTAGGCAGAGAATCTAAATAGAAAAGTTGGCAAAAGCCAAAAAAATAGAATCGTTGACGGGATATAGGAGGAAACTACTTCGGCTTTTGCCTAATCATACTACGTCAATTGACGATTTAAACTTTACGGCCAGATCATTCCCCTGGAAATTCATGCCCGCAAAAAGGACACATTATTAACCCGCATCTCATGAAACGCGGGCAAACCTTACATGCTTGACAATCCTTTGTATCAAATCTGGCTCCGCAAAGAGGGCATTGTGTTTTCATAAAGGGTTACGCCCCTTTATGACGTATAGGGGTATCTGCGATACCCCTTGTTTTGATAAAATTAAGTTTTCTCATAGCAGGTGATAATATCCGATAACCAGATTGGCAATTCCTCCGATAAGTATTGCAAGAATTATGGTGAATGCCATAATCCCGAATGCCCGCTTCCAGCCAAGCTCCCGGCCAAGGACGGCGATAGTAGCAACGCACGGGATATAAATCGTGTTGACAAGGGCATACACGAATAACTGGGCAGGCTTCATGAATAAAAGAAGGTTCTTTGCGCCCCCTCCGTACATGACAACCGCAAGGGTTACAAGCAGCTGGAGCGCAAGTTCCTTCCGGAGTACTGCAAATATCAGCGTTAGTCCTGCCACTGCTGGAAGCCCAAGCCACCCCCCGACTACCGGGGATAATGGGTCTGCAAGTTTCCAGAGGTATCCTGTCTCGTAAAGCGCCCCCAGAAAAAGAGAACCGACAAGCACAATCGGGAATGCCACGAATACGAAATCCTTGAACCTGTACCAGGTTTTCTTGATGATATTTGCCATTAAAGGCATCCTGAAGGGGAACATCTCCATGACAAGCCCTGTGGAACTGCCTGGCATTACTTTGTTAAGCCCCACACCTACAAGAAACACAAGCGCCAGGACTATAATATAAATCGCAACCGCCGGCTTCCATCCCACGAATAGCGAGACTGCGCCCAGAATGACAGCCGTCCGGGCGCTGCACGGGATGAGAGTAATGAGGGTACTGGCTATCGTCCGCTCGCGCATGGTTGTCAATACCCGCGTGCCTATGATGGCTGGCACATTACATCCAGCGCCTGCCACAAGCGGAATAATCGCGCGCCCGTGAAGCCCGAACTTGTGCATCAGCCTGTCAGTCAGGAATGCGACCGAGTTCAGATATCCTGAATCCTCAAGAAATGCAAGCATGAAATAGAAAGTAAGCACGTAGGGGATCCCGACGGAAAGAGCGGCAAGGATGCCTGCATCAAATCCCCAGATAAGGGTCTTGCCGATGTGCCCCATCCCGAATACATAAAATATTGCGCCATCGATGACAGGCGACATATACGATGTCCAGAGACTGCTGAATAAGCTGGAAAGCCAGTTGCCCCCATAAAACATGAAAGCGAATATTACTCCAAGGACACAGATGAGCAGAGGTATGCCTGTCAGCGGCGATGTGGTGTATGCCCAGAGCTTATCCGACCTTGCTGGCGTGACATCGCCCTGCACCTGTGAAGCTATAGTTCCTGCAAGGCCATGCCGTTCACGGGCAATCCTGAGTGGTGATTTTTCGCCGTGTTTTTCTTCGATTTCCAGGCTGATTTTATTTGCCTCTTCGAGAATGGAATTTCCATTTTCGTGTTTCTTTACAAGTTCTATGAATTCAGAATCATCCTCAAAAAGCAGTATTGCCAGCGCCCTCGGATTTATTCCGAAATCATAAGTTGAAAGCAAATCGCATAGCTTCTTTATACTTGCTTCAATATCCCCGCCATAGTGAATATCATATTTGATTTTCTTTTTCTGCCCTGCGATATCCACGGCTTTCTGTATCAATTCATCAAGGCCGCTTCCTGTGGTTGCGATGGTTTTTACCACAGGGACGCCAAGAAGCCGGGAAAGCAGGGGCGCATCGATTATAATTTTCCTTTTCTCTGCCTCGTCTGTCAGGTTCAAAGCAATCACAAGAGGGATGCCAAGGTCAATGAACTGGAGAGTCATGTACAGGTTCCTGGCAAGGTTCGTGGCGTCAAGAATCATTATCACGGCATCGGGTTTGCAATCCAGTACCGCCCTTCTGGCAACCCACTGGTCTTCTGACACAGCTCCGAGAGCGTAACTGCCGGGAAGGTCAATTATGCCGATGCGCAGGTCTTTAAAAGTCGTGGTCGCCATATTCAGTTCCACGGTTTTGCCCGGATAGTTTGCCGTAACGACTCCCATTCCTGTGAGCCTGTTGAATATGCTGGATTTACCTACGTTCGGGTTGCCCGCAAGCGCAAAGGTGAAATCCGTCTTGCCTTTTATTTCTTTGAGGGCGCCGTGACACGAAAGAGACATTTCATTTTACCTTTATCTTTGATGCCACTTCCCTTCCCAGTGCATATCGGGAGCCTGAAACGCACACGATTAAAGGTCCCCCGAAGGGCGCAACTTCTTCCACTTTTACACAAACGTCAGGAATCAATCCAAGCGATGCAAGGTACTGGAGCATTTTCGGGTCTTCTTCAAACACGCTGACAATAATCCCCTTATCACTGGCCTTTAATTCCGATAACGGCCTGACTATTTCTTTTACAAATACGCCATCCTTGTCAGGTATGGGATGGCCGTGCGGGCATGTCCTCGGGTTTCCGAGGCTCTCAGCAATGCGGTCTTCCATCTCAGGACTTATCGCGTGTTCAAGCCTGCACGCCTCATCGTGCACCTCGTCCCATTTGAAACCCAGGATATCTGTAAGCAACCTCTCCGAGAGCCTGTGCCTGCGGATGACTTTTTTAGCCATTTTATTGCCTTCTTCTGTCAGGCATACTCCTTTTTCGATCTGGTCCAAGAGACCTTTATGCGCCAGTTTTTTCACCATCTCTGATACGGACGGCGGTGAGAGTTTCAGGTGTTCCGCGAGGCGGGATGTGCTTACTGGATGCTGTTCCTGCTGGAGTTTGTAGATTGATTCAAGATATTCCTCAATCCTTGAGGTATCAGCTTCCATGTCCGATCACCTTCTCTGGTACTTTAAAAGACCTGTAAACGAACAAGCCAATAATTATCCAGTAGCCAATATATGCCAGTACCATTGTCAGTGAAGGGGCTGCGTGGTAGCCGACAAGCGAGTTGAGGCTGCTTCCGATAAGACCATTCTCATGAAGAAGGGGATAAGAGCCGTCAGGGTTCAGTGGCGGGTTCAAGTCCCAAACATGCTCTACCACAGGAGGTATGATTCCTGCTTCGTTGAATCCGCCTACGGCAGTAGCTATCAGCCCGGCTGAGAACAGTATCAGCAGTACGCTTGTATATTTGAAAAATCTGGTTACGTCAAGGCTGTGCATTCCTTTGAACATGACAAACGACATAACGACCACAACCGCAACCCCGGCAGCAAAACCGAGAAGCGTATCAAACGGGGACTGTATAGCAAGCGTTCCAAGGAACAGGACAGTCTCTACCCCTTCCCTGAAGACGGCGATAAAGGAAAGGGCTGCGATCCCCGTCGTCTGGCCTTTCGATATAGAGAGGTCTATCTTTTCCTGGACTTCTCCTTTAATCTGTTTTGAGTTCTGCGCCATCCAGAAAATCATGTAGGTGAGGACAATAGCTGCAGTTAAAGCCGCACCGCCTTCGAACAGTTGCTCTGCGGTGCCCTGAAGTTCCCCATATACTAATTTGAATACGAGCGCAACCCCGATACTTGCGATTACCGCGCCGATTATCCCGGCGTAGATGTAACGGTTGAGGTCTTTTCTGCCTATTTTTGCGACATAAGCCGCGATTATTCCGATAATCAGGGCTGCTTCAAGCGCTTCCCTGAAAGTTATTAAAAAGCTTGCTAACATAGGTATCCTTATTCTTTTAATTAGGTATACCTAATTTATAGGTTTTGTTAGCCTTAAAGATTTCGGTGAGATTATTTCGATAAGTTAAGGTCCAGCATGGCTCATCTTACGCCACGCAGTTTATGACTGACCTGCTTCCCCAATTCCGTCAGGGCATATTTCCCGCCTGAAAGTGCTAAAAGCTTTTTCCCTACCAATTCTTCAATACTCTTATCCGCCCCCACCATCCGGGCTGTTTTAGCTATGGTGACGCTGTCCAGGGGTCCCTTTGAATCCAGCACTGCAAGAATCTTGCTTGCTTTTTGGTTACTTGCAACAAAACCGATTAATTCTTCCATAATAATACCAGATGGCACCATTTGAGATAACTTTATTGCATGCAAACAACAATAT
>JBGPUU010000036.1:0-22430 GCA_041491305.1 Candidatus Methanoperedens sp. | reverse complement strand
GGATGATTAACATAACAAGAATGTTATATAACAAAATTGTTATATGAAAAATATCGAGGCGTTTGCGAAAGGAGATTACTTTCACATAGCTTTAATAAAGGATATATCCAAAATTTATCAATGTATGCCAATCAAAAAATCGAATGGATTACTGGTGATTGAGGCAAAAGAGACATAACGATTGGTGCAACATGAAAATTATTTTTGATACAAATATCCTAATTCACATAGAAGATCCAAAGGAGCTATCCAAAAATCTCCAAGATTTATTGAAGATATTTCGTGAACACGGGCATAAAATATTCATCCACCCGGCATCATTGAGAGATATAGACAATGACCAAAATGCATCCCGAAAAAAGGTTATTTTATCTAAATTAAACGGCTACCCGCTTATAGAATCACCACCAAAACCCATAGCTGACTTTTTATCCACAGTAGGGACGGCATCAAATTCCAATGAAATAAACGACAATGAAATACTTTTTGCGATCCAGCGAAACGTGGCTGATTTTTTAATTACTGAGGATTATGGTCTTCAGAAAAAAGCAATTCGAGCGAACCTTGAGGATCGTGTGCTATCCATCGATTCGGCATTGGATTATTTTAAGAATCTTTATGCAAGAAAGGAATTACATCATACCCTCTTAAAAGAAGTTTTAGTTCGCAGCCTTGATATAGAAGACACATTTTTCGAATCTTTAAAAGGGGATTATGGGAATTTGGATTTCAGGGATTGGTTTAAAAGGAAATCAATAGAAGGGCGAAAATGCTGGGTATATAGTGAAAACGATAATATCAAGGCACTTTTGATGCTGAAAGAAGAAAATGAGACTATCCCGACATCTCCACCTATACCGGCAGCAAAGAGACTCAAAATAGCTACATTGAAAGTAGATATAGCCGGCTCCAAAATGGGTGAGCTTTTTTTGAAAATGGCATTTCAATATTGCATTAGCAACCATATTTTTGAAGCTTTTCTCACCCATTATCGCAAACCTGATGACCGATTGATACCTCTAATTGAAAATTTCGGATTTGAATTCAGAGGATTTTTAGAAGCACGTAAAGGGATGATGGAAAATGAGGAAGTTTATCTTAAAAAACTCATTCCCATAGAAAAAGATTTGCCGCCGATGGATTTAGCGAGAAAATATTATCCATCTTTTAAAGACCATCCAAGTATTAAAAAATTCTTAATACCCATTATGCCAGAATATCATGACAGGCTTTTTCCAGATTTTAAGGAACGGCAGATGAGAATTACCGATTATTCGGAGATCAATAAACCCGGAAATGCTATTAAGAAAGCATATCTTTCCCATTCGGCAATCAAAAAAATAAGACCTGGAGACCTCCTTCTTTTTTATCGGTCTCATGACCTGAAAGCAATAACATCTATCGGGGTTGTTGATCGTGAACCTGTTCACACGAACGAGCCAGAAAAGGTAGTGAGCATAGTTGGGCAAAGAAGTGTATATACTTACGAAGAAATCAAGAACATCACTCAAGAGAATGTTTTAGTAATTCTTTTCAGGCATCATCTTAATCTGCCAACACCTCCGGACTTAAATTATCTTCGGACTCATAATATTCCAGTACCCCAGACAATTATAGAATTAAATCATAATCAATATGTAGCTATCAAAAAAGGAGGGAAATTGGATGAACGTTTTACTGTCAGTTAAACCAAAATATGCAGAGGAAATACTATCACGCAGAAAAAAATACGAGTTCAGAAGGTCTATTTTTAAGAAACAGAATATAGAGAGAGTCTATATCTATTCCAGTTCACCTGTAAGTAAAATCGTTGCCGCATTTGAGATTGAACAAATCCTGAAGGGTTCCCCTGAGAAAATCTGGAAGTTATGCCATAAACAAGCGGGTATATCAAAAAATGATTTTTTCGCTTATTTTAAAAATTCCGATGTGGCGTATGCAATTGAAATTGGTAATGTCGATAGTTTCCTAAACCCTATAGATCCACATCATATAATTGAAGATTTCAAACCACCTCAGTCGTTCTATTATGTACCATTAAATTTTCTACCGAATCAATGGGACGGTCAATGTGATCAAGTGCAGAAATATACGCATTTGAGTGAACATTTTTCTGGAATTTCTCTGATAAATAAAATTTGAGTAATACTATATTTATGAACCCCTGTATAGCGTAAAAATTATGACCACTTCCGACCCATCCCACATCGCCCGCTGTTCCCAGCTCGCCATGATTCTTGAGGTCTCAGCCACGCCCAAGCCCGGCAACATCGACAGAGACCATAATTACACCGATACACGCTTTGAACACTTCCTGGCAAGCGCCGTGGGCGTGTATCCAATCATGGAAAAAGCCGCGCGCTCAAAGTCCGGCGTTGGCGCGCTTATCCATGAGGCTGTCGCAGAGAGCGGCAAATGGCAGAAAGGAGGCAACACACATTTCGGGGCGTTTCTCCTGCTCATCCCGCTTGCGATGGCAGCAGGGAAATGTGAAAATAGAACATGCCTGAAAGCAGAGGTTCAGAGGGTTGTAAGAGAAACAACCGTGAAGGACGCAATTGAACTATATGGGGCATTTTCCGAAGCCAAAGTGAAAGTTAAACCTGTGGATGACCTTGACCTTGGCGATACGGCATCTGCTGACAAAATAAAATCGGAGGGCTTGACCCTCTCTAATCTTATGGAAATTTCCTGTGGTTATGATATGATAGCAGAGGAATGGACAAACGGTTTTAAAAGAACCTTTGAGTGCGCCGCTTCAATCCAGGACAAAATCAAAAAGCATGGTATTAATGATGCCGTTGTCCTCACGTTTATGGAACTTCTTTCAAACAATAAAGACACCTTCATCCAGACAAAATTCGACAGCAAAAAAGCAGAGGAGGTTTCCATGCGGGCAAAAGAAATACTGCAAAAAGGGAAACTGGACGAAATAAAGGACAAAATACGTTCTTTTGATGAGGAACTGTTAAACGAAGGCGTGAATCCGGGCTCAACCGCTGATATAATCATCGCGGGGCTGTTCGTATCGCTTTTTGAGGGGATGAGATTTTGAACGCCAGCGGCAAAGCGGAGCTCATAAATCTGGAGGATTTCGGGATACATGAAGGAATATCGGAAGTGATTTTTACAACCATCTCGCCCGAGGGCATCCCGAATGCCGCGCCTATGGGTTTGCATAACAGGGATGGCAGGCTCTTTGTGAGGATTTATAATTCAAAGACCCTGGAAAACATTATGAAAAAGCCCATCGCGGTTGCAAATATCGTGGATGACCCTGTATTGTTCGTGCAGTCGGCGCTATCTGATGTCGGGCCGGAAAGATTTGAATATGTGGAAGGTTTTCCTGTTTTGAAGGGTGCTTTGGGATGGATTCTTTTTGATTGCAAATGCAAAAAGGGCGAAAATATTTCGGTTGTTGAGCTGTCCCCAGTTAAAGGAAAAATAACTATTCAAAACATCAAGCCGGTAAATCGCGGTTTCAATGCGGTCATTGAAGCTTCGATTCATGCCACAAGATATGTTGTGTTCAGGGAGCAAAAATACCTTGAACATATCGAATATTACAATTCTATAGTCAAAAAATGCGGCGGGGCGCGGGAGAAGGAAGCGATGGAATTGCTTTATGAGCTGATTGGGCTCAAGAAATGAGCTGTGTTTTCATAAAAATTTCACAGAATTTTCCATCTATTTTTCAGCAAGCTCAGCTCTGATGACTTTCATAATCCCGTGGTCTCCCATCCAGATATTCCTGGTCTCAATCAGGTCTATCCTTTTCATGTAATACGGCGCGTCAAGCACCAGCGTTTCGTATTCGCCCCCCTCGCCTGCAATATGAACCCTGTACTTTTTATGGAGAGCTTTCAGGTCTTCAATCATCTTTTCATCAAAGCGCCGTCCGAGCCATGATTCATCCATGCCCGCGGCCGCGACCTTGACCATCCTGATATCCATGTGTTTTATCATCTCACGAAGCAGGCTTTCAGGGTCATGGTGCCACAGCGGCGCGTACATCTTAAGCCCGAGTTCTTCGCAGATGCGCCTTACGCGGGAAGCCTGGTATTCAGATTCGATAGCGCCTACAGCAATACCATCAACCTTTACGCGGCCCAGGGCTTTTTCAAGATCAGCAAGTTCTTTTTCCTTTTCACCTGCTGATGTCTCTACTGTCAGCGGAATTCCGCTTGCCTGTGAAACCATCTCGGTAAGATGGATGTTTGCAGAATGGAACATGTACGAATCTTCATTTGCCGGCTTTATTGTGATAAGGTCACTGACACTATGCCCCTCCTGCAATGCCTTAAATATTGCAAAAGATGAGTCCTTGCCGCCGGAAATCAGGGCTGCCAGTTTCATTCTTCATCTTCTTCTTTGGGTTTCTTCTTTTCCTTCTTCTCTTTTCCGCCTTCAAACTCATCGACATCGACAACATTAAGAGGGGTGGTTCTTAATGCCTTGCCTATAGTGGACTTTGCAATCCTTGCCGCATGTTCTTCGCTTTCCGCATCGTATACCTTCATTTCAAGCAAAATGCCAACAAGCGCGGTTCCCGCTGCCAGAAAAACACTGTCAAAAGCCTCCCCGCATGCCGGGCAACTGGTAGTGCCGACCTCTATTTCCACAAAGTTCAGGTCAGGATTCAATAGTTTTCCAACCTCTGAAATCGCGATATTCATTGCATCTTCAACGCTTTCTACATTTTTCACAAGCCATCCGGCTTCAAGTGTAACAATATAATTCGACATTTTATTATTCCTCTTTTAAATCGTAAACAGAGCTTCATCACTCACTTTAAAAACACCAAGTTTCACACCTGCATCCAGCCATGCATGCCCATAACTGAAACAGGCGAGGGCGTTTACCAGATCCCCCTGCTCAATGAAATATTTGCCATCCTTATAGTAAGACCCTGCCATATTGGAAAAATCCTCTGCAACTTTTCTCAAATGGGAGTTTTCCTGCGGAGCTACCTCAAAAGCCCCGAGAGCCCTGTGCAACATGCCCTCGTATCTTTCTACTTTTTCCGTAAGAACTGCATGACGTTTCATTCAATATCATAATACTGGCAAAGATATGTAAAGGTTGTTGTAAAACAACTCACAACGTCTTTGTTTGATATAGGTTAAAAAAGGTAGAGGATTACAAGATTTCATGGATAGGTTTGGATAGGATAGGAAGTGAATCTTGATGATTATTATTTATCCTCTACAGAACACATGTTTCTTTTGTCATATAATAGTATTTTTCCAAGATTATACCCAAATTGCTACCAAATCATGAATAAAAATTGATTTCCAATTAATTGGAATCTGTTTAATTCGCACCAGGAGTGCTTTTCTCAATTTACATCCTCCTTTTTTGCCTTTATCGGCAGTATAAATGTAAATGTGCTCCCTTCCCCATACCTGCTTTCTGCCCAGATTTTTCCCCCCTGCATCTCTACCAGATACTTTGAAATCACAAGCCCAAGGCCCGTGCCACCGTATTTCTTACCGCTTTTCGAATCAAGCTGCTCAAATTTACGTAAAAGCCTGCCAAAATTTTCTTCTTTTATTCCTATGCCAGTATCAGAAACGGAAATTTTCACCATATCCCCTTCTTTTTTTGTAATTATTGTTGCCGTTCCGCCTTCTTCCTTACTGAATTTCAATGCATTGCTGAGCAAATTGAAAAGAATCTGCTTGAATCTCTGTTTATCAGCGTCTATAAACTCAAGTTCCGGGTCGAATTCCGTTTTCAGAAGCACTTTATGCTTTATTGCATTTTCTTTCAGGAGAGAAATTGTCTCATTAACTATCAGGGGAACTGACATCTTTTCAGGTGCCAGTTCTATTTTCCCCGCTTCTATCTTGGAGAGGTCAAGAATATCATTGATGAGGGTAAGCAGGAATTGACTGCTTGTAAGAATATTATTTACATAATGGTTCTGTTTTTCACTCAATGCTCCAGCCACACCCTGTTTAAGAAGTTCTGAAAAGCCAATTGTCGAATTCAGAGGGGTTCTCAAATCATGGCTCATATTTGCAAGAAACTCTGATTTTGCCTGATCTGCGATTGCAAGATGCAGGTTTTCAAGACGAATCTGAAAAAATGAAAATATCACCATGCCAAACACAAGACTAACCACCATAAATGACAAGAGAAAATAATTCACTACGGTTTGACCCTGCTCATAGATTGTTCTGGAAGAGTCCACACGCAACAAGAGAGCAGGTTTACCGTATGCGTCTTTGAGCATGGTATATCCGGAAATTGTAGTTATATTTGTCTCCGGGACACTAACCAGAATGGGCGTTTTATCTGAAAAAAAAGCCTGTCCTGCCTGCATACCGGCAGGTAAGTTTGTATCATCAAACCTGTATACACTGAGAGACGAATGAGTTATGTTAGCTAAACGCTTGATTTCTGCCGGGTTAAGATAGCGACCCCATATCATTACACCTTTAACAGGCATTTTTCTTTCATTATCCGTTATTGGTTTAGAAGTAAAGAGCAGGGGTCCTTCGGGAAGCAGAATAATTCCCTTTAAACTGCTTTCCGTACTGTTATGAAGTAAGAGGAGGCTGTTCGGGGAGAGGTATTCATGTAAGCTCACCGGAACAGGGGTAATAGTATCATTAATAAGATCAAAACCTTTTTCCCAGACTATCCCTCCGGACGAGTTGATAAAAACCATAACATTAAGCCGGATTTCACTGAAAGTACTATTCGGGATATTTCTTTCGATGTAAGAGGGATTCGCATTCTGGATGAAACTATAGGTCTCATCCCAGGCTGCCCAATCGCCAGCCGCGCCGCTCAAGGTTGACAAGTCATCGGACAAAGTCCCATTAATTCTTTGAACACTCTGGCGTGTATTCTGTTCTTCAAGCCCGGCGAAACCGCCCATGAGAATGATTTCCGAGATTGCAAACAAAACTGCATTCAGGCAAATTATCGTAACTGTGATGATGATTAGCATCTTCGTACGTGTTCTCATGAAATACCCACCAGATTACCTGCAACCCCCGGATTCTTAACAATATTAATAATAATTATAGAACTTTTATCACTTATAGTTTTTTACTATTATATGGTATAGTATATATTTCAATAATCTCAATCCCCCACAACCTGTTAAATTAATCATATTCATACCCCCATGAACGGTCTTTATTCTATCCGTTCATGTGTTAATATTAGTTCAAGGATTAGTTTTCACTGTATCAGGTTTTTTAATGTATCAATAGATTCTTTAACACTATTCGATTTTAATATATATGATCCTGAGACGAACATATTTGCTCCTGCATCATTAATTAATTTGATCGTATCAGGCGCAACGCCGCCATCAACCTCGATATCAAGGTTAGGTTTTATCTTTCTTGCCTCTCTTATTTTGTCAATTGTATCGGGCAGGAATTTACTTCCATAGAATCCTGGATTAACGGTCATGATCAACAATTGATCAATATCATCCAGATACGCTTTCACATTATCAATCACAGTCTGGGGATTAATTGCAAACCCTATTTTTTTACCTTTGTTTTTGACAAAACATATAATATCTTCCGGTTTATCACATGTTTCAAAATGAACGATGATAGTATCAACTTTCCACCAGTTTTTTTTAATCCACACCATAGGATCACTGATCATTAAATGGGCTTCGAAACTGATATTTCTGCCTGATACATCAAAATCAAAATCAAGGGAACTACTTGGGACAAATTTTTCATCCATAATGTCGAGTTGGACTAATTCTGAATAATCTTCAACTTTGCTTAAAAGTTCATCTAATTCGTTTTGCGTTTTTGCAATAATTGCAGGAATGATCAGTTTCATATTTTCATATGGTTCTTGTGTTAGCGCTCCATACCTGCCACTGCCCTCTCATTCAACAACCTTTTTCCAATCCTTCAAGAATTTCTCCAGCCCAATATCCGTTAACGGATGCTTGAACATCTTTTCAATGACACCATAGGGAATGGTAGCAACATGTGCCCCTATTTTAGCAGACTCAACCACATGCAGAGGATGCCTGACGCTTGCTACGATAATTTCAGTTTTAAAATTATATAACTTATATATCAGCACAAGATCTCGTATTATTTGCATCCCATCATGCCCGATATCATCCAGTCTTCCAATAAATGGACTTACATAGGTCGCTCCAGCTTTGGCAGCCAGAAGCGCCTGGTTCACTGAAAAGACAAGCGTAACATTTGTCTTGATGCCTTTTTCATTTAATATCTTAACAGCCTTTAATCCCTCCGGGATCATTGGTATCTTTATCACGATATTTTTCGACCACTTGGACATTTCAACTGCTTCTTTAACCATGCCCTCCGCATCAGTACTGATTACTTCGACGCTTATGGGACCATCAACTATACTCAGTATCTGATTTACGATAGACTTAAAATCCTTTCCCTCTTTTGCGACAAGTGTTGGATTTGTAGTAACACCATCAATAACTCCCCAATCATTAGCTGTCCTGATTTCATCAATATTTGCTGTATCAATAAAAATCTTCATTTTCTATCACCAATAAGTTCTATTGCATTTTTTACTATTTCAACATCATTCAACCCGAATTTATTTATCAAATAATTATAATCACCAGACTCTCCAAACCGGTCATTTACCCCCATTATCTTCATCGGTACAGGATAATTCTCAACAATGATCCCGGCAACAGCGTTGCCCAGGCCGCCATAAATACTGTGCTCTTCTATCGTTATTATGTGTCCTGTCTCTTTTGCTGATTTGAGTATACTATTCTTATCTATCGGTTTGATCGTATGCACATTCAATACTCGTGCATAAATGTTCTCTTTTTTTAACATTTCAGATGCTTTGATTGCCTCTGATACCATAGTGCCTGTCGCAATTATTGTTATGTCCTCCCCTTCACGAATTTCAACCGCTTTACCGAATTCAAAATTATAATCATCAGTATTGACAGCCGGTGTACTTAATCTATTCATCCGGATATATGAAGGACCTTTTCGATATACTTCATTGATTATAATTTTCTCAGCTTCAATAGCATCTACCGGATTCAATATACTCATATTCGGTAAACAGCGCATTAGTGCAATATCCTCAAGACACTGGTGAGAACCGCCGTCTTTAGAATCGGTTAAACCGGAATGACTTCCCAGCAACTTTACATTCAGGTTATCATGAGCAACGGTGTTCCTTATCTGTTCCCAGGCACGCATCAAGAACATGGCGAATGTGCCTGCAAAGGCAGTTTTCCCGCCAACAGCTAATCCTGCCGCGGTTCCTATCATATTTTGTTCTGCACAGCCAACATTAAAGAACCTGCTGGGGAATTTATCTCCAAATTTTTTTGTGTTTGTAGAACCCGAAAGGTCAGCATCAAGAACAACGATATCCTTTTCTTTGTGACCCATATTCATAAGGGTTAGCCCACATGCCTCTCTTGTAGACAGGAGATTATCCATTACTTCAATTCCTCCAGAGCCCTTATCTTTTCTTCATCTGTCGGGGCTTTGCCATGGAAAGAGCATACGTTTTCCATAAATGAGACTCCTTTTCCTTTACATGTACGTGCAATTATCACTGTTGGCTTTCCTGTGCGATTTTCAGTTTCTTGAAACGCTTTTATGATCTCTTCAATATTATTTCCATCTATTTCAATAACATTCCAGCCAAATGATTCCCATTTCTTTGATAGTGGTTCAAGGGACATTATTTGTTCTGTTTGCCCGTCTATTTGAAGCCCATTCCGGTCAACTATTGCAACTAAATTATCCAGTTTATAATGGGCAGAAAGCATAGCAGCTTCCCATACTTGCCCTTCATCGCACTCCCCATCACCCAACAATACAAAGACCCTTGATGGATTCTCATCCAACCTGGCAGCAAGAGCAATCCCATTTGCTATTGAGAGACCCTGCCCTAATGAACCTGATGAAACTTCAACGCCTGATATGCTTGAATCAGGATGCCCCTGAAGGTATCCACCGTTTTTCCTCAAAGATTCCAATTTGCTTATTGGGAAATAACCACTTTCAGACAACGTGGCATATAATGCGGGGGCTGCATGTCCTTTTGATAAAATGAACCTGTCCCTTTCACTGTCTTTTTTTTGCGGATCATGTTTCATCACCTGGAAATATAACACCACAAGAATATCTGTGCATGATAAGGAACCACCCGGATGACCTGAACCTGCACTATGTACCATTTTTATTATATGTCTGCGGATAACAGTTGCTTTATCTTTTAATTTTTTTATCTCGTCAGATTTTAGATCCATCATTGTATCAGCTCTAATATTCCTTCTTCTGAGGACGTATAGTTTTTCTTGTGTATCCTGGTACCATTGAATTTACTAATTACATCCATTTCGGTCATCCAACGTTCATTTGAGGCATAATTCCTTTCAATTCTTCATATATCTTCCTATAATGCCAGTACTTCCTGCCATGTTATTGACCTTCACTTTCGGCACAATAAGGGTTGCAGGTTTGGTCAGAAGGTTTGGCCTTATCACTGAAAGAAAGGGAATGTGCCCTTTGGATAATTGTGTAAAACCGTTCGCAAATGCCTGTCCTAGGTCCTGTCTTTTCTTATATAATCAAATCAATATGAGCAAGTTCTGGTTCCTCGCCGATTAAAGCCTCGCCTACTAAAAACATCTTATCGTACCTCGGTGCTTAAATTGATACTTTGGTGTTTATGTATTTCTGCAAAAAGAGAGAGTGTAAGATTAAAATAGGAGTTAGTTAAAAAGAGGAGATAAAGATTGAAGTTGTATATGCGAATATTTAGATATACGAAGTTAAAGGCAAAGAACGATACTACTAATAACAAACAGACAATAATATGAGCTTTTACTCAAAAATCAAAGACCAAGTAACCGAACTAGCTGGACAGTTTAATTACCCCAACGATGGAACTGCTTTTGGACACTTTATTTTAAGAGAGTGCTTCAACAAAATCGTAGACTTTGAATATGATGGAACAGATTATGACAGCTTTATCAAAGACCATATTGTTGATATGGCTAACGATTTGGGTAATGACGCTCTTTTTACAAATCAGAAAAACAGAGAGATAATAGTATTTCAATTCAAATACTCAAACGGACAGCTTCTAAATACAAACGAAATAAAAAAGAACAAAAAGTTTGTTGACTGGATTTTGAATATTAGCCCGGATGCATTAATTCCTAATGTAAAACTCAAAAAAATAATTGACGAAGAAATTTCTCAAATACTAACTCCTGAAAACCTTGCTTCAAACAATTATAGTGTTAGCTTTTACTACATAGACAACGGTTTTGAAGGGACAATCAAAACAGACATTAAAGCTCTATACACAAATTACAATGACAAAGGCATAAACTTTCAAATCAAGTTTTACAACTACGAAGAATTAGAAGGACTCTATGACGACATTGAAATTCCTAAAAATGAAGTAATTCTTAAAATAGTTCCTAATGAATTTTTTATTAAAAAAGTTAGCTATCACGACAAAATTGAAACGCCTGTTGAGACAATAGTTACAAGCATTATAGCTAACTCTTTGAAACCAATAATCGAAGAAAAGAAAGAAATGATACTTGCCTTGAATGTTAGATATTATAAAGGTGAAAACGACATTAATTCCAGAATCAAAACAGAATATTCAAAAGGCAAGAAATCAAACTTTTGGATTTTAAACAACGGTATCAATGCAGTTTGTGAAAACTTTGAAATTGACAACGGTTCTCTAATAATTAAAAACTTTCAAATTGTAAACGGAGGACAAACAACCAAAACTTTAACCAGAATTGTAAACGACCTGCCAGACGAAGTTCAGATTTTAATGAGGCTAACAAAAATCAAAGATAAAACACAGACATCAAAAATTTCAATGGACATTGCGGTAGCAAGTAATAGCCAAAATGCAATTAGTGCGCGAGACTTGCATTCAGGCGACAGAATTCAAAATAAAATATTCAGCAAGCTTGATGCAGTCGGTATTTTCTACGACAAGAAAGACGGTGAATGGGCAACTCTTTCCAAAAAGAAATATAGAAATCCGTTTGGCAACAATCCTATGCACTTGAAAATTCACAATACGGACTTGGGCGTTGCATACCTTTCTTTTTATCTTCAAGTTCCTATTTCAACTGCTGGAAGACACAAACTCGTTTTTTCTGAAATTTATTACGACCAAATTTTCAGCATGACGACAAATGAAGATGACCAATTTTACAAATTAATACTTGCTTACAGAATTGCAGAAAAAGTAAATCGTATCAAGACCGAAAAAACCAATAGTTATGAAATACTGCAAAACAATTATATCAATGACGTTCTTGTTGCTTTAACTGGTATTTACTTCTTTAAAGACAACCTGACTAAAATTGGAACAGTTGAAGACTTGATTGAAAAATTGAAAGAAATGGACAGCCAAATATCAACTCGGCTGAAAAATACACTTTAAGCCTTGACCCTGCTTTAGACGACTTCATTCTAAAAGAAATCGGAATTGTTCAAAACATTTTGGACGTTAAAAAAGAAGCGAAAAAGGAATTTGCAAACGCTGACTGGATACCAAACGACACTAACAATTGGTTAAAGAAAGACGGGACATATAGAGAAATTTACGAGAAATTTATTAAGAAATTAAAACAGTAAATGCTTGAAGAACAATGAAAACCGCATATAAACAAGGGTTTGCAAAAGCGGGTTAACGTGCTTCTATGACAGAAAGATATGCTGTTCACTGCACTAACCCTGCCCAAATAGTTCCGATGGCGATAATGGATAGAATTTATAACATGCCATGACATCTTAGGCTAAAAATATGCCCAAAAGACCCGACCTCAAGAAAGTACTGCTCATAGGCTCAGGCCCCATCATGATAGGACAGGCTGCGGAATTTGACTTTTCAGGCAGCCAGGCATGCCGCTCACTCCGGGAAGAAGGCATCAAGGTGGTCCTTGTCAACAGCAACCCGGCAACAATAATGACGGACACCGATATGGCCGATGCCATCTACATTGAACCGCTTGAGCCTGAAATCGTTGCAAAAATCATAGAAAAAGAGAGACCTGACGGTATTATTGCCGGTCTTGGCGGGCAGACCGGCCTGAATATTACAACCGAGCTTGGCGAGATGGGGGTTCTCGATAAGTTCAATGTCGAGCTTCTTGGCACATCGCTCCAGGCAATCAAGGACTCTGAAGACCGCGACCTGTTCAAAAAGAAAATGATAAGCATCGGCGAAAAAGTTCCGCGTTCAAAAGCAGTCAATACGCTTTCTGAGGCTGAGTCGCTGATTGAAGATCTCGGTCTTCCGCTTATCATCCGCCCCGCATACACCCTCGGCGGCGCGGGAGGCGGCATCGCCTATACGCGTGAGGAACTCCTTGAAATCACAGAGCGCGGGCTTGAACGCTCACGCATTCACCAGGTGCTTATAGAAGAGAGCATCATCGGATGGAAAGAGTTCGAGTATGAAGTGATGCGGGACAAGAACGATACCTGTATCGTGATATGCAATATGGAGAACTTCGATCCGATGGGCATCCATACCGGCGAGTCCATAGTTGTAACGCCTTCACAAACGCTGTCGGATGCCGACCACCAGAAACTCAGGAGCACATCAATCAAGATAATAAGGGCGCTCGGCATCGAGGGCGGCTGCAATATCCAGTTCGCTGTTCGTGATGATGAGGTCAGGATCGTGGAAGTCAACCCGCGGGTTTCACGCTCATCCGCCCTTGCTTCAAAAGCCACAGGATACCCTATAGCCCGCGTCACTGCAAAAATCGCAATCGGCATGACGCTGGATGAGATAACGAACGACATCACCAAGAAAACCCCTGCATCTTTTGAACCCACTATCGATTATACCGTAGTCAAAATCCCGCGCTGGCCTTTTGATAAATTCGTGACAGCAGACAAGCATCTTACCACTGCAATGAAAAGCACGGGCGAAGTGATGGCGATAGGGAGGACTATCGAAGAAGCCCTGCAGAAAGCGGTGCGCTCGCTTGAAGTGGATATGTACTTCGGATTCAGGGAGTGGAGCAACGAAGAGATTCTGGATATCCTGCGCCATCCAACGCATGAGCGCCTGTTTGTCATTTACCAGACTTTGCGAAACGGCATGCCAATCGACGAAATTTCAAGGCACACCAATATCGACCCGTTCTTTATCCGGAAAATAAAGAATATCATAGACATCGAGGATACGATAAAAGAAGAGCTGTCGGCTGATAACCTGCGGAAAGCCAAACGCATGGGTTTAAGCGATGAGAGAATAGCGTTCCTGTGCGGAAGGACACGCGAAGAGATAAACGACATGCGAAGGGAACATGGCATCATTCCCACCTACAAGATGGTAGATACATGCGCAGCAGAATTTGCAGCAGCCACGCCGTATTATTATTCAACATACGAAGACCAGTGCGAGGCAGCGCCCACCAAAAAGAAGAAAGTGCTCATTATCGGTTCAGGGCCCATCCGCATAGGACAGGGCATCGAGTTTGATTACTGTACAGTTCATGCCGTGACAGCATTGAGGGAAGAAGGTATCGAAACCCATATCCTGAACAACAATCCTGAAACAGTTTCCACGGATTACGATACCTCTGATAAACTCTTCTTTGAGCCGCTCACGCTTGAAGATGTCATGAACGTGATAGACAGGGAACGTCCTTATGGCGTGATGGTGCAGTTCGGAGGCCAGACGTCTGTAAACCTTGCAATTCCGCTTAAAAAAGAGCTTGACCGGAGGACAGACCTGAATACCGTCATACTCGGAACAACCCCAGACGACATGGATATTGCAGAGGACAGGGGACGCTTTAACGCCATGATGAAAAAACTGGGCATCCTCCAGCCTGAGGCAGGGTGCGCCACCAATTATAAAGAAGCGTTCATTGAAGCGACAAGAATCGGATATCCGGTGCTGGTACGCCCGTCATATGTGCTTGGCGGGCGGGCGATGGAAATCGTTTACGATGACCGCGACCTTGAGCGATACCTGAAAGAGGCTGTGCGGGTCTCAAACGAGCATCCGGTGCTTATCGATGATTTCCTGGATAATGCGGTTGAAATCGACGTGGATGCAATATGCGACGGCAGGGAAATTCTTATCGGCGCAATAATGGAGCACATAGAAGAAGCGGGCATTCATTCGGGCGACTCGGCATGCGTCATTCCGCCGCAGTCCCTGAAACCTGAGATTATCGCTACTGTTCGCGATTATGTAAAAAAGATAGCTCTTGCACTTCATGTGGTCGGGATAGTCAACATACAGATGGCAACCAAGAACGGCCTGGTTTATGTGCTTGAGGCAAACCCCAGGTCGAGCCGCACCATACCATTTGTAAGCAAGGCTGTCGGGTTACCGCTTGCAAAAATTGCTGCAAAGGTCATGGCAGGACATACGTTGAAAGAGCTTGGTTATACCGGCGATATAATCCCAAAGCATGTTTCAGTAAAGGAAGTGCTGCTTCCTTTTGATAAGCTCCCGGGCGCCGACCCTGTGCTCGGGCCTGAGATGAAAAGCACGGGTGAAGTTATGGGGATAGATTATGATTTCGGGAGGGCTTTTTTCAAGGCCGAATGGGCTGCTGACAATACCCTGCCGCTTTCAGGAACGGTTGTCATGTCGGTTCGCGATGAAGATAAGAAGCATATCATCGGTGTTGCAAGAAAAATGCAGGATGCAGGTTTGCATATCCTCGGCACGCGCGGTACTGTCAGGTACCTCGAAAAGAACGGGATAAAGATTGATGTCATAAACAAGGTAAGCGAAGGCACGCCAAACATCGTTGACCTTATCCATAAAAAAAAGGTTGACCTCATTATTAATACACCGACAAGCAAGCAGACCGTTAAGGACGGTTTCCAGATAAGGCGTGCTGCTGTTGATTTCAGCGTTCCTTATATTACTACGATTCAGGCTGCGCTTGCGGCTGCAGATGCAATTAAAGCTATGAAGAACGGGGAGATTACGATTAAGTCGCTGGGCGAATACCACCACACATAGACGGAATCGAATACCTTTCAGAAAACTGTTTTAAAAAAAATAAAAAAGTGGAGAACGCTTTTCAGCGTCTCCTGACCAGCAGCAACACACCCACCAATCCAGCGAGTACCAGCGGCGCAGTGAACCCAGGAATCTTCGTGGTTGTCTCACCTGATGCAGCCTCGGGCGCTCTTGTCTGCACCGGAGTCGGCGTAACAGGCACCTGTGCACTTACATATATCGTGGTTGAGCTTTCTTTCGGGTTGCCCTGCTCGTCCTCGTATCTTATTATAACAGGAATGGCCCTGCTCTTCGTTTCCAGTATCTTCAACGTATGCGTGATCGCATGCGCTCTGTTGGGAGCAAGCTCACCATTCCATGTAACGAGATTTCCAGTGTTTGAAGTGGCGCCGTCTATGTAGCTTACGGAGATGCTGCTCGGAAGCTGCTCCGTGAGCCGGATGTTCTTTGCAATGCCTTCGCCGTTGTTCAGGACGGTCATGGTTATCAGTGCTTCTTCGCCGACTTCAGGCTCTTCTTTGAGAGAGGTCTGGCTGACGGTGAGGAGGGGCTGTTTGAGTGCGGGGACTGTGGTTGATGTGACTGTTGGGGTAACCGTAACTGTTGGAGTAACTGTAACTGTTGGAGTTAGAGTATATGTCCCGCTAAACGCAATGCTTCCTCCTGCCGTGAGCGTCTTGGTTTCAGACGGCGGCGCATTGTTGCCTCCTACATTTCCATATGTTATCGTATATGTGCCGGCAGGCGCGTTGGTATTGCTCCATGATGTTCCAGTTCCAGAATAGGTTGAGGCGCCTGTGAGCGTGAAGGTTGCGCCTGCGAGGTTGGTGGTTACGGTTATAGTCCCTGTGGTTGGCGGGGGTGTGGATGTTGGACCTACAATAAACTGACCAAAAGCAGCAGGATTGCTTCCTACATTCACAGTGGCTGTTACAGTGTTTGTTGCTGTGTCAATCACAGAGACAGTGTTGCCGCCAATGTTCGCTACGTACACCTTCGTTCCCGCCGGGTTGACTGCAACTCCACGAGATTCGCTTCCCACATTCACAGTGGCTGTTACAGTGTTTGTTGCTGTGTCAATCACAGAGACGTTGTTGCTGTAGTAGTTTGCCACGTACACCTTCGTTCCCGCCGGGTTAACTGCAACTCCACGAGGACCGCTTTCCACATTCACAGTGGCTGTTACAGTGTTTGTTGCTGTGTCAATCACAGAGACGTTGTTGCTGTAGTAGTTTGCCACGTACACCTTCGTTCCCGCCGGGTTGACTGCAACTCCATAAGGAAAATTTCCTACAATCACGCTGGCTGTAACAGTGTTTGTTGCTGTGTCAATCACAGAGACAGTGTTGCTGCCAGCGTTCGCCACGTATACCTTCGTTCCCGCTGGGTTGACTGCAACTCCAATAGGATAACCTCCCACATTCACAGTGGCTGTTACAGTGTTTGTTGCTGTGTCAATCACAGAGACAGTGTTGCTGATATAGTTCGCTACGTACACCTTCGTTCCCGCCGGGTTGACTGCAACTCCACCAGGAGATATTCCCACATTCACACTGGCGGTAACAGTGTTTGTTGCTGTGTCAATTACAGAGACGTTGGTGCTTGCTTCATTCGTCACGTATACCTTCGTTCCCGCCGGGTTGACTGCAACTCCAAAAGGACCGCTTCCCACATTCACACTGGCGGTAACAGTGTTTGTTGCTGTGTCAATCACTGAGACATTGTTGCTGCGCTCGTTCGAGATATAGGCATAGGGTGTCGCTCCTGCGCTACCAGCTATGCCCACAATCACCAGCGCCGCAACCACGCATATCGCAAGGATGTGCGCCGCAAGTGGCATTTTTCCTGTTTTCCCATATTTCGTTTCCTTTCTCATTGTAGTTTCCTCCCATATCTTTCGATAAGAAAGCCCACCCCAAGCCCTATCAAAAGAGCCAGTGATGTAAAACCCGGAATCTTCTTTTCCTGAACAGGTGGAACAGGAGTGTTGGTGTTCTGAGGCGGTGGTTCGCTTGCTGTAATCTCGCTCGTCAGTTGTATCTTTCGCTCTATGTCGCCATCTCTGTACTTTATCGTGGAGAATATGGTTTTGTGCCCCTGTTCATTCGCCCGCACTATGAATGCCAGCGACCTTGTCTCAGTTGGCGCAAGCGCGCCGCTCCATACGTTCATGTTGCCTGTCGCATCACGCACGCCAGAGATAGGATTTGTCGCGGTCATTCCTGAAGGGAGGACTGCAACGACAGTTACCTCGGTGGGTATGGCGCCTGAGTTAGCAAGAGATAGTGTGACTGTTACATCTTCTCCCACCTCTACCTTCTCTTTGCTCACGCCCTGATTCACGGTCAGCTCGACCTGTGCTGCGGCACTTACCGCAAGCGCAAGTATAAGCAAACATGCCGTTAAGATTCCTGATTTGAGCATTATTATCACTCCTTTTTTAGTAATTCATATTATAAATCCCTTTTTTCTACATAAAAGCCCTTATATTCCGTGTATATCTACATAAGCAATGTAGATAACGTGTAGGTATCATGCAGGATACTTTTCTATCGCTCGATGCCAAAGAGGATACGCATAAATTATCGCTCAAAAAAAGTAATCTGAATTTGGATGCGTGATTAAAAAATCTGCGTTCATCTGCGTTTATCTGCGGTTCGTGATTTTCTAATCGAATAATGACCACCTGAATTACTTTCCCATACAATATCTTCCGATATAATTTTTTATATTCCGTTATACAGAAAAGAGTATAAACCTATCGTTATCATCCCGAAGAAAATTATTAAAACCCATTAAGCCTCTAAGGTAGTATGGAACATGAGAATGTAGCGGTAACTGTCCGTCCGCGCCCTATCAAAAAAGGTCTGCGTGAAGTAGCTGGAACGTTGACGCATAAAGAGGCAAAAGAGATGCAGAAACTTATTGACGAGGAGTTTGAGAAAATTGAAGGCGAATGGTAGGCAGGCTTGATGTATCAATATAATAACTTATTTACATTGTGGTATCATAAGAAACCCCTGTGGAAATTCCAAAGTATTCTGAATGGGTGAAAAAAGTCTCAGAGGCGCCGGAAATAGAAGTCGATGCAGAAAGCTTCAAAGCATTATTTAGTAAAAGAGATGAAAGAACACCCAATAAACAGATGCATAATTTTCTAAAGGCGTATGCATTCGCTGTTAATAATGCCAGAAAGGAAGACCGTTTCCCGAATCTTGATGAAATCGAAAAAGCTTTTACCGATGTTGGCGCACCGATAGAGGGACAGGTTGTGTATAACCTTAAAAAACGGTTCATGAAAAATACACAATTCTTTGAAGAAAGAGATTTTGAAACAAAAGGAGTGTATTTATCACCAAAGGCATTGAGGTTCAAGGACTGTGGAGGCAGATACTCTGACCTGATTTTTGATTTCGATAACGGCGCCGTGGCTTTGCCAGAATTAAAACTGCCTGCCGTCGATTTGCATAAAAAGCTTGCAAATCTCGCCCCACATGTTATCGATGAAACCAGATCGGGCAGTGATTATATCGACAATCGAATAGAAAAACCAAAAATTGAACCCGAAAAACCATCTGATATTAACCCAAAGGAAATTAAAAAGCTTCGAACTGTAAAATTCGCCTTGATATTAATCGCGATTGTTCTCATAGCTCTTGTATTGTTAATATTTGCAGTGCCTGATAAACAGGCATTAGAAAAGAAGAACGTAATTTACAGCATAGTAGCTTCAAATGATGAGGAGGGTGATTTCATATTATTTGAGCTTTCCAATCCAGATGGAGTAAGCATAAACTCAACAGTAGCTCTTCCTCCAAGTCGCATCATTGTAGAAGTCGGTCCAGTTTCAATAAATCAATCGAATAATACAATTATTGGATTGAACACGGATAAAAATGCTAAGATTAAAATGTATTCTTCGGCTAACGAGAGCGTTCCATTAGTGATTACGCATAATTTTAAAGGCAATCCAATCCCGACAGTATCTGGAATAAACAATTATCGTCAAATGATAACGGCTGAAAAATTTCAGTGGAACTTTGAAATCAAAAACTCCACTTCAATTAAAATAGGAATCGAACAATAGCAGGATTTTCGAGAGTAGAGAAAAAATGGAAAGAGACATCATAAAAGGCATAATCCCCCATAACCGGTAGCAATGTCACGTAAAACAGAAATCGCCCTCCTTTTGAAAACGCTTGATAAAGCCCTCAAAATAGACGAAAAGCAGCTTGCGGATGAAATAAAATCCATCGGCTTTAAATGCCGCAAATGCGCGCAGTGCTGTCAGGCTGAATATGGCGATAACACAGTATTTGTCTTTCCTTCTGAGATTAGACGCATTCAGGAAAAAACAGGGCTCAAATGTGATGATTTCGTAATTCCAACGCCTTCAGAAGACAGGGACTCGGAAGGGAATATCCATACATTTGAATGGGTTCTCAGGAAAAACGGGGACTGCATTTTCCTGAAAGGTGGTTTATGTGAAATCTACGAATCAAGACCTTATATCTGCAAAACCTATCCTTTTTATTTGCTGGATGGACGCCTCATGATTTCTGAGTGTGAAGGCATTGGAGGCGATATCAGCGAAGAGGAGAGCCGCAAACTCGCAACTCTTCTCAAGGAAAGATATATTGCTGAGATTAAGGAGGCGATTGCCCTTTTTGAGAGGTTTCGGGGCTTCAATCCTTCAGGAAGCGGGGTATGCGTACACGACAGCGAAGGGGAGCACTGGGTTTGAAGCCGCGCTGTATTCCTGAGCGAATTTTAGCGAAAGGTTTCATCATGTGTGGTAAATTGAAACGTTCCTAAAAAATGAATATTACAAAAAATTATACGCAATTTTTCATCATATAGATAAAATCTCATTAGAGTATCAGAAACCTCCCCCCACCATCAATTGTCTATTCTCATTTTCTTATTTTGGAGTCTGTTAAGATTTTTAATGAAATAATTGGTATTGTTTAAATATACCCATAACAATATTAAATACAATACTATGGTACTAAGTTTAGGAATCAAATTAGTCATTGCATTGCCAAGTTTCTTATTTCTAATTGGATTTATTTTTAAGGGTATTTTAGAAAAGTATCAAATGGGAGAAATTGAAAACCTCGATTTAAAATTTAATCACCTTTTAGATTTCTTATATATATTTTCTATAGAATCAGTATTTCTAATTGTAGCGAATGGTTTAATTATCATTTTTGAAATGCAGAATATTGAGTTTGGAATTTTATTAATAATTGCAGGTCTTATATTTTCTTTGTTCACATCAATTGGAAGCTATAAAGGGCACACCACTTCCTCTGCTATAGGATTAACGGGGACGCTGGCAATTATCGGGTGGGAATTGGGTTATTTTTTGTCACAGGATTTATTTGGAGCTTTCCCGTTAATAATTTCCTTTATATCTATGTTTTTAGGAGTAGTGTTAATTTTTAATTTTATTACCATTACCGGAAAAAGAGAGTTTCTATCAAAATTTTATATATCTATAAAAAAGCTTCTGCATCTACATTGATGGATCGTATGAAACCGTCTCATTTTTAACATTACAATTATAAACATAGACCTGATATTACACCCTATGAAGCTGCTTGCACTATCAGACCTTCACGGCGATTATTCCCATGTGGAATCCATTTGTGATAAGGCAGGGGATTTTGATGCTGTATTGATAGCAGGCGACCTGACGGATTTCGGGCCTGATGAAAAAGCGCTTGAATTACTCGCAATGTTCAGGAAGCCGGTTCTTGCAGTGCCCGGAAATTGCGATAAACCCTCACTGCTGGGGATACTGGACAAAGATGAAAATACCATAAATCTTCATAATTCAGCTCATGAATTCCAGGGGCTCAACTTTATTGGTCTTGGCGGCTCAAACCCCACACCGTTCAATACGCCGTTTGAACTCTCGGAAAAAAAGATAGGAGAATATGTGGGCACATTATTAACCAGATTAAGCGGGAGGATTATTTTATTATCCCATGCCCCGCCGCGCAATACCACAGACAGGCTGCCGCGCGGGAATGTGGGAAGCGAAGCGCTGGCGCGGTATATGGGAAGATTTGACCTCGTTGTTTGCGGGCATATCCATGAAGCGCGGGGGATTGTTCGTGTGAACGGAACGCAAGTGGTTAATCCGGGCACGGCTGCCAGAGGCGAGGGAGCATTAATTACGATAAATGAAAATATAAACACAGAGTTTATTGATGCTAAATGATTAAAATTGCAATCTCAGGAAAAGGCGGCGTGGGGAAGACAACTCTATCAGGCACGCTTGCCCGGCTTTTTGCAAGAAAAGGTTACGATGTCCTGGCTATCGACGCCGACCCGAGTATGAACCTCGCTTCAGCGCTTGGAATAAAAAACCCGCCAAAGCCTCTCACAGAATTTAAGGAACTCATTGATGAAAG
>JBGPUU010000035.1:0-22736 GCA_041491305.1 Candidatus Methanoperedens sp. | reverse complement strand
GAAAGTCCTGTTGATATTCTTAAGTGAATTTGCAACGTCCCTCAATGTTTGGGGGTCAAGGTCGCCGAATGGTTCATCCAGCAGGAGTACTGAGGGTTTTGTAGACAGCGCCAGCGCAAGGGCAGCTCTAACATTCTCGCCCCCGCTTATCTGGTATGGCTTGACATCAAGAACACCCAATGGCAAATCCACAGCCTCAAAGACAGGTTTTGCGTAATTCATCACTTCTGTGAGCGGATAGCTGGGGAAGAGTACGCCGAGGATAGCAGGCGTATAACCCATTTTTGCCAGGGTTTCCTTTGAGTTCTCTTCAGGCATATCGGTCATCTTATAGAGTTCATCAAGGTCCTTATCGGATATACCGAGTTCTTTGGCTCGTTTTCTTGATGCTTCAATAACATCCTGTCCCTTTACACCCAGTTTATAAGCAAGCTGCTGTTTTATTGTGGAATGCGGCGAAAGGGCGAACTCCTGGTACATAATACTTGTCATCCTTCTTACCTCCATTCTTTTTGGAGTGTATGTGGACATTTCAACCCAGTCATCACCAACAAGGAATTCTATCTCGCCTTCATCCGGGTATGTAAGCCCATCCATGGCATGAAGAAGCGTGGTTTTCCCGGCTCCGCTCGGGCCTATGAGCGCGACTATCTCACCCTGTTTGAAATCGATACTAATATTCTCAAGGTCAAGCACTTCGCCCTGCCTGATAAGCCAGTATCTCTTTGAAATGTTGCTGACTTTTATCACGGTCTTATCGGATTTCCGCACCGGCATCGGGACGGCAGGTTTCATTTTCTTAAGGAATTTCTTTAATACATCCGCAGGCTCTCCTTCTTCAATTATTTTCCCGTTCTCAAGCCACAGCACGCGATGGGCAAGATATGAATGCACTTCCGGCAGATGTGAAACTACAAGTGTCTTCAGTTTTAATTTCTCGTTCACATTCTTTATCGTGTCGAGAACTCCCTGTTTTGTTGCAGGGCAGGTCATAGTGGCTGGTTCGTCGAGAAGAAGAAGATGCGGTTTTGCTGCAAGCTGCCTTGCTATCAGCAATCTCTGCTTTTCCCCGCCGCTCAGCACAGATGAGAAATGCTCTGCTTTCCCTTCAAGATTTACAAGTTTCAGGTACTCAATGCTTTCCGCGTACAATTCGTCATAATACGGTGAATCTTTTTCAGGCAAGACTTCGAATCCGAATCTTTCTGAATAAAGCCGCCGCAATACGTTTTCATAAGTAGCCCCGGACCACAACCCGAAATTTCTCTGAAGGTGAATGGCCGTCATTTTCTGAAGTTTCCTGATATCCGCTTGCGTCGCGCCGGGTTTGATTGTAAATCCGTCGAGCTCAAAACTACCGTCAACGAACGGCTCCATCCCGCGTAATACTTTCAATATAGTCGATTTACCTCCCCCGCTTCTCCCGATTATCCCGAGGATTTCACCCTCTTTGATATTGAAACTCAGCCCGTCCAGAACTCTTATTGTATCAGAGTCGATTACATAGTCTTTAACAAGGTTATTAACTTTCAGCATTGAAGATTCTCCAAAACATGCAACAATTAATGATTATTGGAATGTAGATTTCGTAATGTTTGAACGTCTATATATTCCTGTTGGTTGAACCGTTTCAGATTTGTGAAACCGCCTTATTTTTTCCTTTTTCACAATGCAGCTATAGAAAGATTTATCCAGTAAAAAACACTTTAAAAAACGAAAATCAATGGATTTATTGGTTCGAGACTGAGGTAACATACATGAAACTGAGCGGTTTTTTCAAGAAAAAGGATTTAATGCAAGAGGCGGAAGAATTCAAAAGTTCCGGAAAGTATGATCGCGCACTGGAAGCTTATGGGAATATCCTGAAGGCCGATCCGAAAAATCTGAAAGCCTGGTATGATAAAGCGTCGATACACCTGACGCTTGAGCAATATAATCCTGCATATGATGCTTACAAGACGATTTTAGAACTTGACCCCAATAATAGAAAAGCATGGCATGAAATGGGTTTTATTCTCGTAAATCTTGGTAATCTGGATGAAGCGCTCAAAGCTTATGATAAGGTACTGGAATCCGAACCGGCAAATACAAAACTGTTAAATGAAAAAGCAATGATTCTCAGGGAATTGAAAAGGGATTCGGAAACATTGAAGATATATGAAAAGCTGCTTGAATCGGATCCGAATAACTCAAAAATGTGGTTTGAGAAGGGATTAATTCTTTCCGGGTCCGGAAAGGATGCGGATGCTCTCGCAGCGTATGAAAAAGTATTGGAGCTTGAACCGAACCATGCCGGGGCGCTTGCCCGCAAAGGATTGATTATCGGAACGAGAAGGCAATATGCTGAAAGTTTTGTTTTGCTTGAAAGGGCGCTGAAGATTGACCCCTCAAACTGGAATGCATGGTTTGGAAAAGCAAAGGTCTGGGGGCTTAAAGGAACTGACCTTGCCGCGCTTGACAGGCGTTATGATGCCATAAAGGCATTCGAAACTTCACTTACAGCGTATGAAAAAGCAATAGGTGCGAGTCCCGTTAATTCAATGTTGTGGCTTGAAAAGGGTATTATCCTGAAAGAACTTGACAGGAAAAATGAAGTGATAAGGGCTTTTGATAAATCAATCGAGATTAATCCGAATAACACCAGAGCCTGGTACGAAAAGGGACTGGCTCTCAAGGAACTTGGAAATGAGGATGAAGCGACCGCTTGCTTCAGGAAAGTCCTTGATCTGGACCCTTCGCATACACTGGCGCGCCATAAACTTAAACAGTTATAATCAAATATTAAAATGAAGAGGAGTAGAAAAATAGGAGAATAGAAAATATGAAAACGTTTATATTTTTGTTGATGGCATCGCTACTGATAACGCCTGCATTTGCGTCCGATTGGAGTATGTTTAAGAAAGATGCGTCACATTCGGGATTTTCGACAGACGCGGTGAACCCGCCGTTAACGGTGGTATGGAAATTCGACCTGGGGTCTGATTCGGATTCTTCCCCTGTCATAGTCAATGATGTCCTTTACGTGGGCTCAAATTACGGAATTCATGCCATTGATGCTAAAACAGGAGCAGGACTCTGGACAACACATACCAACGGTTTTGTAAAATCTGCTCCTACTGTTGCGGATGGAGTATTGTATGTCGGGGCGGATGACAATCGCTTCTATGCCATGGATATCAACGATGGCACTTTGAAGTGGATATATAAAAACTCAACAAATGGCTATACATCTTCTCCAATAGTGGTAAACAACCTGGCTTACGAAGGTTCAAAAGGCGGCTCATTTTATGCTTTTGATGTCCGGAATGGTGAAATATCGTGGCAGGTTCTTACCGGAAAAGTTATCGAATCATCGCCAGCCATGGGAGATGGGATAATCGTATTCGGAACCAATGGCGGAATAATAATCGCTGTTGATCCTGTTACCAGAAAAGAAAAATGGCGTTATGACACTGGAATAAGCGATATATTATCCTCACCGCTTATTGCAGAAGGCAATGTATTTGTGGGTTCAAATGACGGGAATGTATATGCCCTGGCGGCAACCAACGGGACCTTGAAATGGAAATATTCAATAGGAAGCAATATCCAGTCATCACCATCTTATAAGGATGGAACTATCTTTATAGGTTCAAGGGATTCCAACCTGTATGCAATAGACGCCGGGACAGGAAACCTGAAATGGAAGGTTCAAACCTCAGGTTATGTGGACTCTTCTCCCGCTATTTCGAATGATATAGTTTATTTCGGTTCAAGGAATAATTTCTTATATGGTCTTGATGTGAATACGGGTAAACTTCTATTCAGGAACTCAACAGGACAAAATGATAAGGATTACATATCATCACCAG
The DNA here is from genome assembly GCA_041491305.1 of Candidatus Methanoperedens sp. Lineage (GTDB taxonomy): Archaea > Halobacteriota > Methanosarcinia > Methanosarcinales > Methanoperedenaceae > Methanoperedens. The sequence goes on along the minus strand of JBGPUU010000035.1, from coordinate 18,885 downwards.
CCATATCCGGAAATATGCTATACGCGGTAACTAATAGCGGAATTGTCTATGCCTATTCAGGAGGAGCCGCCCAGGCGACACAGACCGCCCCTGCAACAACACCAACCGTAAAAGAGACAACAGTAACGCCAACGTTGAGTCCGACGGTCACGCCAACTGCAACAAAGAAAACCCCGGGTTTTGAATATCCGGCAGTGATGCTGTTGATAGCGGTTCTAATCCGAAAGAGATTTAATTAAATTTTTGGAAAAGTTCCGCAGCGAAGAACAACAAACAATGCCATCATCACATTTGATGACACAATTTGCGTTCTTCGCGCTCATTGCGGTAGCACCTGTGATTGCTTTGTTTTTTTGTCAGCGCATTGAGAACCGGCTAGATAAACTTAAATAACTTCGTAATCATAAATCTGGTTATGAAATGTGGGTGTTTTTTTATTCTGGTTTTACTGTCATCTATCACTGTGGGATTTGCAGGGGCGAATCCACAAAAAAACCTGACTGAAGTTGGCACGTTTACAACGCAAGAACCACATAGCGCAGAATTTTTCAAAGATTATCTGTTTATAGCGGACTGGAACTCACTTCTGGTATACAATACAAGCAATCCGGGGTTACCGAAACTGGTCACCAGATTTAAGGATTTTGATGAGCCCGGCCGGGTGCTTGGACTATCAATTTCAGAAGAACAAATGTACGTCGCGTCAGGCCCGGGATGGATATATGTACTCAATATAAGCGATCCGGAAAACCCGAAACGAATGTACCAGATAAATTATCCTGATTCGGCAAATGATGTGGCAGTATCAGGTAAATACATGTATGTTGCCGATTCCAATACCGGAATGCTCATCTTTGATTTAAGTGACCAGCGAAATCCGGAACTTGTCGGCAAATTCTATGTCTTGAAATCCAACATCAGCGGTTTCTTTCAGGGATGGGGTGGTATAGCAGTTGCTGTTTCCGGAAATTACGCATTTTTGAGCGGTGCAGAGAGAAAAGGATTATATGTAATCGATATATCCGATCCGATAAACCCCACAGAGGTGTATCATTCAGTCGGGAAAAATCTATATGATCTACAAATATCGGAAAATGGTGTTTATCTTGCAACGGCGGATGGCACGTCCGATTTTGATTTGCTGGATGCCAGCAATCCCAATTTACCAAAGATTATTGATAGTTTTTTCATACCCGAAACCGCAGACAGAGCCGCCATAGCCATCCATCCGCCAGGTGATTATATCTATGCGGCCTCTGGTAAAACATGGCATATATTCAGTGTACCGGACACTTTCCCGCCAGAAATATTTATAGAAAAACCCAAATCCGGCGAAATATCCAAAGACAAAACAATTACCGTATCGGGTACGGCTTTTGACAAAAGCGGAATAAGTGAAGTTCTTGTCAATGGTAAATTTGCAGGAAAAGAGTCGTGGAACCAGGTCCTCACCCTTGCCGATGGAATAAATAATATCACCATTTCAGCAGTAGATGAAAAAGGGAATAATAGGACCGACCTTATACAGGTAATTTACAGTCCTTCTATACAGCCAACTCCGGTGCAAAGTTTTACTGCTGTGCCCGTTCAAACACCTGAAGTAACTAAAATGCCGGTTGTTTACAACGTGATATTTGCAGCGCTGATAATTGCGTTTTTAGTTCTAATCTATTGGGTATGGAAGTACAAAATAAAAAGATAAAATCTCAAAGACTTCAGATGAAACTACTTTAAGTGCACAGCTAATTTAGTAATAGATGATATTATTTAATTCAACATCCATACATGATAGCACAAGGAATGAAAAAATATGGTATATGATGTCGTTATTATCGGAGGCGGACCCGCAGGCCTGACAGCCGGGATATACGTAAAGCGCGCAATGTTAAACGCAATGCTGCTTGAAAAAATAGGAGTCGGTGGGCAGATTATCATTACGGACCTTGTGGAGAACTATCCGGGTTTCCTTGAAATATCGGGAGGAGACCTCGCGATGAAATTTGAGGAGCAGGCCCTGAAATTCGGACTTCCTATAAAAGGTCTGGTCGAGGTCAGCGGAATTGAAGACAGGGGGGCAACAAAAATAGTGAAAACACATGAAGGGGATTTTGAGACTAAAACCGTGATAATAGCCACCGGCACCACGCCTAAAAAATTGGGTGCCAGAGGAGAGCTTAATTTTATTGGGAAAGGGGTTTCGTATTGCGCCACTTGCGACGGCTTTTTTTTCAGGGAGAAGGTCGTCGTGGTAGTCGGCGGCGGGGATTCCGCTATTACTGAAGCCATTTATCTCACCAAAATGGCAAAGAACGTGATTATCGTGCACAGGCGGGACAAACTTCGCGCCGAGAAGATTAACCAGGAACATGCTTTTGCAAACCCGAAAATTCGCTTTGTCTGGGATTCCGTTGTGGAAGAAATAGTAGGCGATAAGATAGTCGGGAAAGTGATTCTCAGGAACGTAAAGACAAACGCGCTATCCGAAATAAAAACAGACGGTGTTTTCATATATGTCGGGCTTATTCCAAATACAGCGTTTGCTTCAAATGTAAAAAAGGACGAGCGTGGTTTTATTATAGTAAATGATAAAATGGAAACCTCGGTAAAGGGAATTTTTGCTGCCGGCGATTGCAGGGTCACTCCTTTGCGCCAGATAGCTACAGCAGTAGGCGACGGGGCAATCGCCGGTGTTTCTGCTGAAAGGTATATTGAGGGAATATAGACCAGGCAATGAATAAAGAAGAACCGACAAGGCTTGACGATTATATCTCCCTGGAAGAACGTGAGCATTTACTTAACGGGTTGCACAGGTATCTTATCTGGGTAGGCGAACAGGTTCCCGATGAAGTTATGGTGAATGGGAAAAACATTAAACTTCATGAACTCATCTGGCGATGTATTCACAAAAAAGACATGTCGGAGGAGGAAAAAGCCCGCCTTCTGGACCTTGTGAATTTGCTTGAAACAAAGGCAAAAGAGGATGAGGAAGTCCTTTTAAAAACTCTTCTCACACGCGAAGAGGCAAAACGATTATACAATGAGATTGCAAGTTTAATCCGCGCTATCATGGATTTAAGGGACTGCGAAGCCGGCAGGGTCAGATTAATAGAGCCGAAAGAAGACATAAAACAAAAAGTCGATGATGCGCGCAGGTGGGTCGGCTTTTTGAAAAACGTGGGCAAGAAAAACAGTTTATGATTATTTTCTTTGCGGTGATCTAAATAAATCGCAAACTCAGCCAACCAAAGACTAAATAGATATTGGCAATATATATTCCTTTTAATAATCATGGTGTTCGGTAAAGTAATTTCAATAACTTCACTGGCAGTTCTGGCAATTGTAATAATCGTGGGGGGCGTTGGGGTTCAGCTTGTGACCACACAGCCTGTGTTTTGTAACTCCTGCCATGAAATGAATTTTTATTATAACTCCTGGCAAAATTCAACGCACAGCACAAAAGCAGTATGTCTTAATTGCCATTCAGAGCCCGGTCTTGAAGGCTTTATCGGGGAGAAAGTCCGGGGAGTAGAGCAAGTCGTCGCCCATGTTTCAGGAAATTTCAAGGTACCCATTCAAATCGTGAGAAGGGTACAAAACGACCAGTGTCTTACATGCCACAATGAAACCCGCAATATCACTGATAAGGCCATCGAGGCAAAACATTCCCTGCACATGGATAAATCCGTGTTATGCGCCGATTGCCACAGCCGGCTCGTCCATAACCAGTCAGGTCAGCCGCGTGTTATTACACTGGCCCAATGTGACGCATGCCACAAGGCTCATACCAATTTCAAACTTGTGGGTGTGCATGCAACGTTGAGCTGTGAAAAATGCCACCCCGGTGATAAATACAAGGGTACAAGCCCCAATTGTGAATCCTGCCATAAGGTGCCCGCAAATCATATTCCCGGGATTACGGGAAACTGTGATAAATGCCACACTACCGCAGGCTGGAAACCTGCAACCTTTGAACATTCAAAATTCCCACTGGCAGGGAAACATCAATCCCTCACATGTGACCAGTGTCACCATGGAGTCTATAACGGGACATCATCGATGTGCGCAGGCTGCCACAAAGTGCCAGCAAATCACATCGCAGGGATTGTGAGTAATTGCGAAAAATGCCACACTACCGCAGGCTGGAAACCTGCAACGTTTGACCATTCAACATTCGCATTAACTGGAAAACACGCGTCCCTCACATGCGACCAGTGTCACCATGGAACCTATACCGGGACTGCTTCAGGATGTGTAAATTGTCATCAGCCGCCTTCGACCCACGCCGGTATGAGTACCGACTGCGCCCAATGTCATTCCCCTGATGGTTTTACGCCGGCTAACTTTGTGCATCAAAGGGTTGGTGAACATATGGGCGCCCGTTCAGAAAGACCGCTCTCATGCGTAACCTGTCATCCTGTTCGATATATAGAGACTTCATGCACTGGAAGCAGATGCCATTCGTCAAATAATCCTGGGGGCGGAGGTGGTGGTGATGATTGAGTTGATTTCAGTCAGAAATTGTTGCTTTATTATTCGCTAGCTCTTTTATGGTTCCATAAGTATTGAATTTGGTGTTAATCAAACCATAAAATATTTTTTGCGCACATTCGTATTTAATTTAGTTATACCTGCCTTCGCAATCTAGCCGCACCAAATTTTATTTTTGTTTAACTTCTTTTATGACATCCTCAAGTTCATAAAAAGTAGGAGTTCTTTTTCCGTCATAAAGCGCTTTTTTGTAATCTTTTATATATTTTTCTTCATTTAAGTATGGATCATAATCCGGATACAGAATAAAATAATTAGTAAAAAATGGTTCAACGGCTTCTATGTTATGTTTTTGAGCATAATACGTAATAAATCTCATCCATTTTGCGTCCCATATCGCTCTGTTTGATTGGTCAAATCCTTCAAACCGCTGCGGAGGGTCTGTTTTTGGACGTTTCCATTGAGTAGAGAGCCAAGTCTCTTCTATCCAGACTTTTTTGCCATGCGACTGAATTAAGTCAATTTTTTGTTCAAGCGCATTCCCTCCATTGCATATAGGATCATTGCATAATCCCCAGGTGTTATATATATCAAATCCCACATTATCAAGATTTGGTATTTGTACAAAATAGTCAATATACTTTATGTCAGAAGCGGAATTAACCACTGTTACCCCTGTTTTAACATTTGGGTAAATACCCTTTGCTATATCACCAGACTTTCTTATATATTCTTGCCATTCTTCCGGCGACATTTCAAAATTATATGCCCGTTCCTGTGTTGTTGGTTCATGGACAATTGTATAATAATCCGGATGCCATCTCTCAATTATGTCTTTAGTGGCGCGGTATCCCTTTTCGATGTACTCCGCTTTACTATTAAATGCCCCGCCAAAATACCATATTTTTAATTTTAAATTCCTCTTCCGTACTTCATTAAATAAGGCATCAAACCTTTCAAGTTGAGCGCTGGTGTGGCTTTCCGGGGCGCGTATTCCCACTCCGACCACGTCCACATCAAGTTCGTTTAACATATCAAGAAACTTTATATCATCGGCAGAATTAGTGTAAGGATATAATTCATAGCTGATTGGCAGATGAAATCCTGTAAACAGCATGGGTTTGTATTGAGCCGGTTTCAATTCGTCAATTTTTTCGCCCAGCCATTGGCACATTTTAATATATCCGTCTTTATATTCCTTGGATAACCCTGTAGGTAACGCTTCTTCGGTTCCACAGCTTGTAGTGTATGGGAAGTTTGTCGCCGGGGTTTTCCCTGTTTTTTCGTTGTGGTTTGAAAAAGAAACTAAAAGTACGACTATAACTGCAATCAATGCAACAAGTGCCATTTTTTTATTCATATCATTTACCGTTTAATCTTTCTCGTCACTTTTTATTCGCAAGCTCTTTAATGGTTCCATAAGTATTGAATTCAGGAGCAAGTGCGTCATAATTTTTCAGCTTGCCGAAAGCAAGAATTTTTGCACTTTGTCCCATAAATCCTCCGTGAATGGGGTAAACAAATACCATTCCATTTTCTGTGAAAAACTTGTCCGCATACTTTAAAAATTCGTTTTGTTCTTTTGAAGTCAGTTTCTGGCTGAAAACAGCAAGCGGCAAACCATCATTTCCGTGGTCAATAAACACGAATATTGGAATATTTCCCATTGTCGCATTTATTTTCTCACGAGTACTAATCCACCCCGCTTCATTGATTTTCTCGGCGTTAACTTCCTCCGATGTTGGTGTGACAGTCACAAAATCAACATCCGGGGGCGCATAAGGCAAATCGATGAATGTTGACCATGTTCCGACATAAATGTACTTTCCTTTTGAATAACCGTAGTTATGGATCTCATCAACTATTTTTGAAGATGCTTCAAACGCCGCTTTTACAGCAGGATGATTTGGATTGTTGGTATTTTTTGCGATGAAGTTTGCCTGATAAAACAGCATATCGATCCAGATTGCGTCTGCGCCGGAATCTATTTGCTTTTTCGCAAGGCTTAAAAGAAGTTCCTCATATTTTTCGTCGGTTATATCAGGAAAGTAAGCTGCGGCATTTTCAGGATTGTACCCCGAAGGACATTCAATACCTGAACCTATCCAATTCCACGATTTCGTCATTTTGCACTGGGTTTCTTCCTTAGAAACACTTAAATTCCATTTCCCGGGATCAAACGCCATATCCCATGTTTTATCTTGTTCGAGAATATCGCGGCTTATCGGGTTTATTTCCAGTTTATTTACACGCTGTGCGGATATCGCGCCAACCAATAGTATGTCAGGCATTTTCTCCTTTATTGTGCCTGCAGCATCGCTGTACTGCTTATAGGTATATCCTGCATCTGCAGCCTCTTTTATCAAGCTGTCAGGTATGCCCGGAATCTTGTCGCTAGGAGACTCCGGAACAGGATTCCATCTCCAGAAACTCCTGAATACCAACTCCGTTTTTGTTTCTTTGAAAATGTTTGCCACTTCGTCAATGCTTCGCGGAATTTCTGAGCCATCGGTTATTCTCTCGTAATGAGAAGCGATTTTGATCTGGGAAAGCCTCGCTCTTGCTTCTTCTTGAAATTCGCCCGGTATAGCAGGAATCTCCTGAGTAATATTTGGCTGCGCTGTTTTGGCCTTTGGAATCGTTGATTTCTGGCCAAAACAGCCGGAAACCAGAATAACCGAAGCTAAAATCACTAAAATCAGAATTGTGCTTTTCTTGTCCATACCACTCACTTTTAATTATTATTTCGTTACTTTTTAGTTGCAAGCTCTTTTATCATATTATAAGTGTCAAATTCAGGCGCAAGCGAATCATACCAATTATATTTGCCGTATGATCTTAGTTTCACTCTTGCATCGGCTCCCATCATACCCCCGTGGACGGGATAAATGAAAATCAATCCTTTTTTAGTGAAAAAATCGTCGGCAATTTTTAAGAATTGCTGCTGTTGGGAACCAGTCAGTTCCTGGCTAAAAGCCTCAAGCGGCCTGTAATCGGGTCCCTGGTCAAACATCACGAATATCGGAATATTGCCGAATTTTTTCCTGATGCTGGCAATATATGAATCCCATTTGGCTTCATCCATCTTCAAAGCCTTGATTTCATCTGTTGAAGGAGTGGTTATAACGGCGTCAAGGTCTTGTGCGGGGTATGGTGATTCCAGGTCTGTGACAGTCGCCCAGCTCATAACATAAACATACTTTCCTTTTGAATAGCCATATTGATGGATTTTATTTACTATTTCAGAAGTTCCCTTAAATGCATCTTTTACCGCCGGATGATTAACGTCGCCGGTTGCTCCTTCCATTAATTTCGCTTGTTTGGTGTTTATATCAATAAGTATCTGGTCGGCTCCCGAGTCTATTTGTTTCTCGGCCCAGCTCAAGAAAAGATTTTGATATTCGGGATTTGTCTGGTCTGGAAAATAATATAGCATCTGCTCTTTCGGATTATATGTCTGGCCCTGTTGCGTCCAGCCATGGCTTATAGCCACTCTGGTCTGGAATTCTTCTTTTGACATTGGAATTCCCCATTTTTGCGGGTCAAGTGCCATGGCCCATGTTTGGTCTTTTGTAAGTTTCTCTCCCGTCATTTCATTTATCGATTCAGGATTGAGAAATTCTGCCGAAAGCCCTCCGCCTAAAATAACATTCGGCATCGCGCTTTTTAGTTTTGCCGCGGCATTGCGGAGATATTCGTAGCTGTAGCCCTTCGTATTGCACGCCTGTTGCTCTGCCTGGGCCAGGTCCGAACATTTATCCGGGATCAAATTTATTCTCGCCCAGCCTAAAACTATAAAATCCGTTTTAGTTTCTTTGAAGATATTTATGGCATCATCAACGCTTCTCATTCCGTCAGTTATGTACCTGTAATGGGAAGCGACTTTAACGTGCGAAAGATTTTCACGCGCTTCTTTTTGAAACTCACTGAATGCGGCCTGCTGAGTAATATTCGGCTGCGGTGTTTCGTTGTTTTGAATGTTTGGATTCGTTGCCTTCTTGCCGGCACAGCCGGAAACCAGAATAACCGCAACTAAAACCACTAAAATCAAAATTGTGCTTTTTTTGTCCATATCAGTCCACTCTGGATTTATTATTCGCAAGCTCTCTTATGATTTGATAAGTGTCAAATTCAGGCGCAAGAGAATCATACGTTCTGTATTTTCCGTAAGAAAGCATCTTCGTGGCAGCGCCCGCGCCCATATACCCCCCATGAACCGGATAAACAAAATTAACTCCAACCTTCGCGAAAGAATCATCTAGGGATATTAATGCCGCTTCCTGCCCGGCTTTGTCCAGTTTCTGGCTGAATGTCACGGTCGGCGAGCTGGCAAAACCCCAATCAATGAACACGAAAATCGGCGTATTGGGGTAAAGATTTCTTATACTCGATATTTTCGCGTAGCTCTCGTCCAGCTTTTTATTCTGGACTTCACTTTCTGTCGGGGTCATTGTGACAAAATCTATATTTGGCGGCAAATAAGGAAGCCCTTCAACAAAATTAGACGGCGGTACACCCCACGAACCCACATATATTCTCTTCCCTTTTGACTCGCCATATTTGTGTATTTCATCTATGATGTTTTTTGCGGCTGAGTTTAGATCTTTTATTGCAGGGTGATTTGCATCTTTGATAAGAAGGTAAACAAGCTGTGTTTGCGGCAACCCATCGATCCAGATCACATCCGCTCCGGAGTCGATCTGCTTTTCGGCCCAGCTTACAAGAATTTCCTGAAAATCCGGATTTGTTATATCGGGAAAATAAGCCTCAACTTTATTGAAGTCATAAGTTTCGCCGGGTTTTATCCACCCGTTCATGAGTGCGTATTGCTTCTGAAATTCTTCTTTTGTGAGTGCTTTGCCATTTTGCGTCAGGTTCCATTTCCCGGGGTCAAGCGCCATTGCCCACGTTTCGTTAGCCCTGTAAATTTTTCCGGTAATATCATTCTTGTCAATCCGGCTGATGCGCTGCGCAGGTATTGCCCCGACAAATGTTATGCCCGGGATTTCTTTTTTTATTGCGGAAATCCTGCTGTTAAGTTCTTTATAATTATATCCGCTTTTATCCACCAATTCAGGAACCTGCCCCGGAGAAATTTTCGCGCGCTCTGCAAGATACGAAGCGAGTTCCAGAGGAATATTATCCGGAGAATCCGGAGGCGGCAGCCATCTCCAGAATCCGCGGAATACCATGCTTGCATTCGTTTCTTTAAGTAATTGGATGATTTCGCCGGTGCTTCTTTGCGGCCCTAACGGCGGCCCATCAATTATATTTTCGAAAAGGACCGAAGTTTTGACCTTTCCTAAATCGTTCTTTGAGTTTGCCCATTCAGAGCTTAAAGCATTGTTTATTTGCGTGGATGTGAGTGTTTTTGGGGGGATATGCCGGGCCATCAAACCAGCAAAAATTGCAATAAACAATAATGCTGCAATAAGCGTGATTATGATTTTTTTATTCATAATTTCGGTATTGGATTTCAAACATGATTACTCCGTGTTATGACATAACAATTCCCATCCCGCCAAAAAAACTTACTTACAGCTTCTTCAATTCCTTGAAATCCATAACAGTAGAAATCGGATAAGTTGTAACATTAATCCCGCTCTCTTCAACCGCAGCCATTATATTCGTTCCCGCATAAACCACCACGCCAACCTTCCCTGTTTCAACTGGCGCATCCAGAACCGATTTTCCGGGTTTCCCGATTTGCACAACGTTTGAAATACCTATACCTCTTGCAGACTCCATGATTTTTTCAGCCTCGGGAACTGCCGACGCCGGAATCTCCCGCAGGTTTGCAAGAAGCCTGCCTGAACCCGTATCCACAGCATCAAGAACCCTTGTCATCTTTTTTGAAATAAAAATACGCATCGGGTCAATCGAAGTCCCGTTATAAATAATAATATCCTCAAACCCTACGGCTTTCCTGTTTATTACTTCCAACAAGCCGCCATATTTAGGCGTTACAGGAATCCCGCTCTTAAGCAAAATCCCGTCAATCGTTATACTGCACATCGTGGCTATGCCTACTTTACCTTCGGGGATATCAATATCCTGAGCCACTTCCTCTTCCTCTATTAATTTTATGTACGGGCTGAAACAATAACCTTCATAAATCACATGCTTCATTATCTCGAATGCCCGGTCAACATCTTTCCTGTCGATAATCGAAGTATTAATAATCACACTTCCTTCCCCGGTTTTGAGGTCAAAAGTGGTATCATAAATGAGTTTCTCTATCCTTGTGATGATGAAACCAAGCCTGTCCCCCACAAGTGCATTATTAAGTTCATGTATCCCGCTTTCGGTAATAACCCTGCCGTCATAACCGTGGCGCAGGGTGAGGCCGCGCTCATCAAGGATACGGAGGTGATAACGGACGCCCCGCTCGCCAATGGGGTATCCGCGTTCATTCATCCTGTCGGCTATCAGCCGCGCCCCTATCGGTTCTTTGTTTTCAAAGAGTATCCTCAGTATTTCGATGAGTTTCCTCTGCACCATTGAATCGATAGTAGTTGTTGCCATTTCACCTTTTTACACGATATTCAGATAGCGGTTAATTTCCCAGTCATGTACGCTTGTCCTGTATGCATCCCATTCAGCTCTTCCAAGCCTCATGAAATCAGTATATACATGTTCTCCAAGGGCGTCCCTGATAATGCTATCGGTTTCGAGGTAGTCCAGCGCCTCTTTCAGGCTGCCTGGTAGTGATTCAATCCCGTGGCTTTTCCGTTCTTCATCGTTCAGGTGGAAGAGGTTAAGCGTGGTTGGCTCGCCCGGGTCAATCTGGTTCTCAACGCCGTCAAGCCCTGCCATTAAGATAACAGCAAAGGACAGGTATGGGTTGCATGACGGGTCAGGGCTCCTGAGTTCGACACGTGTGCTCATGCCCCTGGCTGCAGGTATGCGTATCATGGATGAGCGGTTGGCGCCTGACCATGCGATATACACAGGCGCTTCATAACCCGGCACTATCCTCTTATACGAGTTCACGATCGGGTTTGTAACCGCCGTGAAGGATTTTACGTGTTTCTTCAATCCGCCTACGAAATACCGCAGCGTATCACTCACTTCCATGTCCTTTGACTCGTCGTAGAAAGCGTTCTGGTTCCCCTCGAAAAGGGATATGTTCGTGTGCATGCCCGAACCGTTGATACCGAAAACGGGTTTTGGCATGAAGGAGGCATGAAGATCGTTATTCTGTGCGATAGTTTTTGTAACAAACTTGAAAGTAATGACATTATCCGCTGTCTTTAACGCGTCCGCGTATTTAAAATCAATCTCATGCTGCCCGATTGAAACCTCATGATGTGAAGCTTCAATGTTGAAACCCATTTTCTCAAGCGCTACAACAATATTTTGTCGTGTTTCTTCAGCCTGGTCGATAGGAGGAAAATCAAAGTAACCTCCAAAGTCGTGAGGTTCCGGGGGATTGATAGCTTTTCCATCTTTTCTCTTGAAGAAAAAGAATTCAAGTTCAGGCCCGTTGTTCATAACATAACCTTTTTTGGCGGCTGCCTGTATCGCTCTCTTTAAAACATAGCGCGGGTCGCCTTCGAATGGCTTGCCATCCGGCCTGTGAACATCGCATATCAGCCTTGCTACCTTGCCGCCGCTTACGTCCCATGGAAGTATCTGATAAGTATTTATATCGGGTTTTAATATCATGTCTGATTCTTCTATCCTGACAAATCCCTCGATTGAAGAGCCGTCAAAAGCTATACCCGATTTTAATGCCTTTTCAGCCTGTGATACAGGAATTCCCACGTTCTTTACATTTCCCCCGATATCTACAAACTGGAGTCTTAAAAATCGTACCTGGTTTTCTTCTATCGAACTTAATACATCTTCGTTTGTTTTAATCATACTCATTACCCTTGGTATTAAACCTAAATTACTATATGTGTTAATAAATCATTCTGTGTCATCACAGCTTTTCGATTTGCATATCTCGCCTGTGTGATTATCCATTCTGTACTATTATCTTTTGTGGATTCTGGAAACGTTTCAGGTGCTTTCATTTTTTTTCTCCTTTGAAGTTTGTGGTCCCGACATATCCTTTTTTGACAAATGTAGATTCGCTAATTTGAATCAACTGTTACAATGTATTTCCCAAATTGAGAGGTTGCCTCAAAGGATATGCAAGACCGACTATAAGCTACCGTTTACCTACTTATATAGTTTTCTATAAATTTTGGATGATTCGGCGGTACTGGAAAATATCCCGGCTATCTGTTGAATCCGAGAATATATTTAGCATCAAAAGAATTATTACGTTATTATGAATGATGAATTTTCCATAGTTCCAGATACAAGCGTTATCATTGACGGGCGCATTACTGCAAAATTAAAAGCCGGGGAGTTTAAGAATGCCAGGGTCATTGTTCCCGAGGCGCTGGTTTCCGAACTGGAAGCGCAGGCAAACAGGGGAAGAGAAACAGGGTTCAAAGGGCTTGAGGAATTAAAAGAACTGAGCGACATGGCAAAGAATATGGAAATACGGCTTGAGTTTACAGGAAAAAGACCCTCCCTCGAACAGATAAAGCTCGCATCTTCAGGCGAGATAGATTCAATGATACGCGCAGTTGCAGTCGAGAATAATGCTATTTTCATTACAAGCGACAGGGTACAGGCTGAAGTCGCCCGTGCCAAGGGGTTGAACGTGGAATATCTTATGCCGCTTATGGAAGAGTTAAAATCACTCACGATTGAAGACTTTTTCACAGATGACACCCTTTCCGTGCACCTTAAAACAAATGTTATTCCGATGGCGAAAAGGGGAAGCGTGGGGAACCAAAAACTTGTAAAGATAAGGGACAGTGAATGTTCGGAACCCGAGCTTCATGCAATATTAAAGGAGTTTATCGAAAGGTCAAAGCGTGACCCGGAATCGCATCTTGAAATAGAATACGAAGGCGTCATGGTATTCCAGATAGGCTCGATGCGCATAGCCGTTGCCCAGCCCCCGTTTTCAGACGGCATGGAAATAACAGCTGTAAGACCCATCGCCAACGTCAGGCTCGATGATTACAGGCTGAGCAGGGAGCTTAAAGCACGGATTATCGAAAGGCAGCGCGGAGTGCTTGTCGCAGGTCCGCCCGGCGCCGGGAAATCCACATTTGCTGCAAGTGTGGCAGAGGTATTGTACGAACAGGGTTTCATCGTGAAAACTATGGAATCACCCCGCGATTTACAGGTATCCGATGCAATTACCCAGTATGCGCCGATAAAAGGTGATATGGAAAAGACTGCAGATATCCTGCTGCTTGTCAGGCCGGATTATACGGTTTATGATGAGGTCAGGAAAACCAGGGATTTCCAGGTATTCGCGGACATGAGGATGGCGGGCGTGGGGATGATTGGGGTTGTCCATGCCACGCGGGCGGTTGATGCAATACAGAGGCTTATAGGGCGAGTTGAACTCGGAATAATACCGCAGGTCGTGGATACCGTTGTTTTCATAGATAAAGGGGAAATTTCCAAGGTCTACGATATTAAATTCACGGTAAAAGTCCCGCACGGTATGGTCGAGCAGGATTTAGCGCGGCCCGTGATAACCGTAGCTGATTTTGAGACCGGGAATATTGAGTATGAGATATACACGTACGGCGAGCAGGTTGTAGTGATGCCTGTCACCGGGATTGAGAAGGAACGTCCCGGTACCTGGGCGCTTGCTGTCGGAGAGATACAGAAAGAAATACAAAGATACACCCGCAGCGAGGTGAATGTCGATGTCGTTTCAGATTCAAGCGCCACAGTTTATGTTGATGAGGAAGATATCGCGGGCGTTATCGGAAAAGGCGGAAAGAATATCGACCAGATAGAAAGAAAACTCGGTATTCACCTTGATATCAGGGAAAAGGAAAAAAAGAAAAAAACAGGAAAAAAGGAGATTTCAAGTTTCATGCCGACTGTTGAGCGTTCAAAGAAATATGTTGTACTGACAGTCAAAGGATTAGCCGGGGAAACCGTTGACGTTTATTCAGGAGAAGATTATCTTTTCACAGCTACAGTAGGAAGGAAAGGGGATGTGAAAATAGGAAAAGATAATGACTCCGCTTACAGAGTCATGGAAAATCCTTCCATTGTGACTTTCCGTCTTAACCACGAAACAAAGTGATTTTCATTTAGGCTGTTCTTCTTCCATGTCTGCCCATGGAGGAAGTATATAGGTTATTACTCTCAGGATTATAAATGGAATTACCAAAATTATTATAGCTGGCAGTACGCCTTCCTGGCTGAAGAAAACCGGGACATACGTAAGTGTTCCGCTAAGGCTTTTTGAGATTTCCTGGCCGCCAATTACCACGTTCCATCGCATTGCGAAAACTCCGATTACCACAAAAACAGATGAAATTGATATCATGTACATCTTGAGTGTTTCACGGTTCTTTATCATACCTACAAGAAGGAGCAGCACGAACGGGATGAAGATACCCATTGTCAACTGCACGCCATAAAAAGTAAATGCGATTTTATCTGAAAGCAGCCTGTTGATAATATCGACTTCTTCCCGGGAAGCATATTTCATACTTATAATCTCAAGTAATTCCAGAGTTACGTCAAATATCAGGAATACCCACAGGTAGTGCGCAAGCGAATGAAGGCATTTATGGTCGATAGCATGTTTTCTAAGCTTCATTGAGAACACGTATAGTAAAATCAAGAGCGCTATTCCGGATACAATTGCAGACATCAGGAATATGAGGGGCATAAGAGGAGTTGACCACCATGGATTTGCTTTGATACCGCCGAAAATGAAACCAACATAACCATGAAGGAACGCAGCCGACGGGATACCTATTATTGCAAGTCTCTTTGCAAGTTTCTCATCTTCATGAAGGGCTTTCGCAGATATATCATATGAGAAAAGAGCAAGAGCCGAATATAAAAGCTCTTTCCATCCTGTGGAGTTGTGCGCTTTTTTGACAATATCCTCCCTGAAAGAAAGCCATATCTCAAGCACCACAATAATAAGATAAAATGAATAAATATACCCGAATCCCGACATTGCGGAAGTTAAATGCGGAGTAAACATGATTTCAATGCCACGCTCGGGATGCCCGAGGTGTGTAAGAAGAGGCATGGTCGCGACAAGAAGGAAAGATAATGCGGTAAGAAGAGCGAATCTTGCTACAGGCTTTATTTCCTGTTTACCGAAAACATGATACAGCGACGACGCTATGAACGCTCCAGCCACAAGCCCCGTGATATAAGGATATAATACGATCAGAACGCTCCATTGTATTTCAGCTTCGTTGGGATACACGTATCCCCAGATTAGGCCTTCCATTATCGCACTTCCCTGTCCAATCCTACATAGTAAACCTTGGGTTTTGTGCCAAGATCCGGTTTAAGGACATTGATTCTTTCTTCATCCAGGATTTTATTGACGATGCTGTCGGGATCCTTGAGGTCTCCGAATTTCCGCGCTCCTGTGGGACATGCCTGTACACAGGCTGGCAAAAGACCCTTTGTAATCCTGTGATAGCACCACGTACATTTATCCGCAGTCCCCTTTTCAGTATTAAAATACCTGGCACCATACGGGCAGCCCTGGATACAATACCGGCATCCGATACAGTATTTATAATCCACGAGTATAACGCCGTCCTCTGTCGCATAGGTCGCCCCGACAGGGCAAACCTGGACGCAGGGCGGATTTTCACAATGATTGCAAATTTTAGGAACATAAAAAGCCTTTTTAACTTCTTCGGGAGGGATATCATCGGTGAAGCCATCGATACTTCCGTTTGGTGAATCTATCACTACCTCGCCGTCCTGCTTTGTCCTGTACCTTTCAACCCATGTCCTGTAAACAGGTTCATCAAAAGGAACATCATTTTCATGTTTGCAGGCGTTTGCGCATCTTCCGCAGCCTATGCATATACGCGTATCGACAACATAACCCCAGAAATGCTCGTTCCAGTTATATTCACCTGCAGGGATACTTTCTGCCCCCTTGCCTTTCATTACAACGGATTCGATGACGGCAGAGCCAGCGGCGGCCCCTATTATAACTCTACAACCGATTTTAGTGAATTCGCGTCTTGTAACTTCCATTTTCATTCTCCGTTCATATGAACCACGGCTTGTGGGGATTGTGACAATAAGTGCATTTCAGGTCCTCGCCATGAACTACCGGGTCTATCTGCGGGAAAGTGGTTGGTCTTGCTGCACGTTTATAATGACATATGCCGCAATAGTCCCTTGAATCATTTGCAGGCACCGGTAGTTCCCTAATATTGTCGACATGTTTTCCCGAAGGACCATGGCATGTCTCACAGTTTACGGTCTTATGCCTGTCAGTTGACCATACCGAATAAATGAGCTTATGGCAATTTTCATCACTGCAGCTTGCGGAACCTGCATATTCCACTGTAAAACCTTTGATATCACCGAGAGAATCGCCCCTGTACCATCCGTATTGTCCAAAAGAAGAGGGGACAACAAGCGACCTCACAAAGATAAATGCAATTATCACAAGCGCCAGTAAAGTAAATGCTTTCTTTAAATGCGGCTGCATCAGTTAATCACCAACAACAAGGGTTCTTTCGGGTTCATAATTCGTTTTTTCATCCCTTTATCCCTATTTTCTTCTTATCAGGTACCACATTGCCATCAGTGTGATTATCCCGGTCAATCCTATAAAGCCAGGCGTCCTTGGAACCGGCGTGCTTGTTGGAGTTCCGGTTGGCTTAACAAGCGATTCAGCTTTTCTTATATCCTTGTTGGCCGCATCCAATTGATCTTCAAAATGCGTTAAATTGAATTCATGCCACATTGGCGCAAGATTCTGAAGCTCTGTCAGCGAATTATTTGCATATTGCTCCGCCTGTGTTACATCGGTTCCATTCTGTTTGGCCCAGTAAATATCCTGCCTTGTCATATCAATATTGAATTTCAATTTATTAACTCTCCCCAGCAGATCTTCGGCCTTAAGCGGGATATCATAAGGCGCTATTTTCTTATACACTGAATGGCAATTTCCGCAGGAAATCCTGAAATTTTCAGGATTCATGACAGTAAACGTATGAGGGGCGTGGCACGTTGTGCATGTCGGCGCAAGTTGCAAGGATTCAAGTTTCTGGAAATGTTTGCTTGTTTCAAAACTGGCAAGTTCATCAGAATGGCATTTTCCGCATGTTTTTGGAACATTGGTATAATAGACAGGGCTTTGAGGGTCAGTGGTATTTATTATATTTGCATGCGCTTTCTCTTTTGTTGGTTGTGTCGGGTTCCCCCCGTGACAAGCGTCGCAAGTCACTCCTCTGAGTGCATGAACAGATTCAGACCACTGTTGATAGTTCGCTGTAGCAAGCTGCCTCACCCTTTCTTCATGGCATTCAAGTGAGCAACCGACATTTATTTCAAGATGTCTTATTCTTATCTGGTTGAACTTCTGCTGCTCTTCAATAAATGGCGTCAATGTTTTATGGCAATCAACACATGAATTTTCAGAAGCAGTTGCACCAGGGACTAAAAAAAAGAATCCTGCTAATATTATGAATGATATTATGGCTTTATTAAATGATTTCACACGCATCGTACTCGACCTTCCGTTTTAGACAAATACGTTTTTGTCCATTTTCGTTTTCTATACCTATCCGTTTTTATTGTTTATCTAAACTTTTGTTTTGTATAAATAACTTTTGGTTTTAGTTTCATTATACTCTATTTTATAATTTTTCTTAAGAACCACGCATATTTGGATTGATGCATAAGAATAATCTATATGCCATCGTATTGAAGAGCATGGAATTATCCGATGTACTCAGGAAATTAAAAAATTCCCAGATAAGTCTTGAAGAAGCTGAAATGCAGCTTCGGATAACAAATTTTGAATTATTATCAGATATTGCCAGGGTAGATGTTAACAGGACTGCAAGGGTTGGCATCCCCGAAGCTGTTATCGCCGATTGCAAAACCTGTGAAGAGGTGGTTTCCATCGCGCGAGTCCTTTTAAAAAATGAAGGGCGTGCTATTGTAACCCGGGTAAATGATGAAAATTACAAGGCGTTAAAATCGTTAGCTAATGAATGCGGGGCAAAAATCAGGCTTGAAAAGCGGGCAAGAATTATAATCTTAGGCGAGCCTGCCGGGAAAAACGGCGGGAAAGTTGGAGTCATTTCAGCAGGCACCGCCGATATTCCTGTAGCAGAAGAAGCAAAGGTGATAGCAGAGGAGATGGGTTGTTCCGTTACTACAATATACGATGTTGGAGTGGCGGGAATCCACAGGTTATTCCCGGAATTAACCAGACTTGTTGAAGCAGGTGTCGACGCCATTGTGGTTGCAGCCGGACGTGAAGGCACGCTCCCGGCAATAGTATCTGGACTGGTCGGTGTCCCGGTCATCGGTGTCCCGGTCTCAACCGGCTATGGCGCAGGCGGGAAG
>JBGPUU010000034.1:0-22990 GCA_041491305.1 Candidatus Methanoperedens sp. | reverse complement strand
TCTCCTCTTTTATTTAACAAACCTGGCAGCAAAATTCCGTATTTCTATATCACCAAAGGCAGAATGCTCACGCAGAAAATTTATGACATGCCTAGGCCCATTTCCTTTTTTCCCGATTGTGGGTCTTACCCCGGCTAACACTGCCTGCACTTTATATTGCTCGGTGATTTTTCCGTAAAGTTCCTCTATATATTTATGATCTTCCGGGGATACACAAACAACTTTTTTTTCTTCATCTCGTTTTAGTTTCATGCTATCTTTCTTCCTCTATTTCCATTCCGTTTTATCAAAGTTTTATCCATCCACAAACATATTGTATTTTAGAGTACGGCGGGGACGTTATAGCGCCCCCCTTGGCGTCTGCCTATTGATGCTATGCGGTTTTGTTTCAGCCGCACTGTTCTTCATTCGGGTATACGCACGCACTCAAATTAATATTAATTTAACAACTGGCTTATATATTTAAGGTAAGTACCAGTGAAAGTGCAGCCCCTTTTTGAGACAAAAATTACCAAGAATATAAATATCTTGTTGATATTAATAAGAAATAGGTATGTTTACAGTGAAATGCGGGCAGGATAAAGAATCAAGGCAAAAGTCAAAAGATGCTTTTTTCAAATATCAACAGCAGCGAATCTACTGTTCAAATATTAAAATGGAAAATTTTAGACTGTGTGCGGGCGTTAAACAAATTTTTCAAATCCCTACCTCGGCGTGAATTTACCAGGGAACTTCTTGGACGGGGTTCAAGCACGCCTCACGCCCTTCGCCCAAAGCTTAACACCATCTTTCGGCCGGCGATAAAACCATCGAGCGAAATCGAACTTAATCAAGAGTAAAACATTTTTTATGGCGTCAAATATATATACAATCGAGAAAATTTGAGATATGGGTGGACACTTTATGGCAGATGACACAGCACCAGAAGAAAGTTTGGTATGGAATAAAGATGAGTTAAAGAAACAAATACGAACCCTTGAGCATAAAATTTTTGTAGTACAGAAACGATGCACGGAAGGGGAAAACATAACAGAATTAAAAGATAAGTTAAAGTCAGCAATCCAAAATTTTGCGGATAAGAAATTTACTGATTCCGAAAAAAATGTAATTGACATTAAAAGCGAGGTAATCGAAAAAATTAGCAAACTGGATATATTAAGAAGAATTGCATATTTTTTATCCTCATGGGGTTTGATCCCGATATTAACAGCAATTATTGCAATTATCCTTTCATTTATATTAATGGGCTATAGAGGCTATACAGTAAATATTCTATATATTTTTCCATTTACGATTCCAAAAGATATTTTAGGTATTGTTCCTCTCTGGGCTCCTTTAACAGCCGTAATTGGAGCTTCTATCCAAATTCTTGTCGGGGTTGTGAACGACTACAAAGGAAACAGCATGATATCCAAATACAAAAGATTATGGTATTTTGTTTTACCCATTGTTGGTTTTGTTTTTGGCTTCGTGGCGTTCCTGTTGCTTCAGGGAGGATTGATTAACATTAATCTGGGTCAGGTTTCTCTTAACCAATCTAATATAACTGAACTTCCTGCAAGCCTTAAAGGTGGTTCACCCCTTGAGCCCAGTGCGTTTTCCTTAATATTATGTTTCCTGGCAGGATATGCAACTGAATGGTTTATGGGGATATTAGGGAAATTAGCGCCGGCGAAGTGAAATAATGGGGAAACAGAAAATTTCAGAACCAAATCTTAAATAATTCCACCGACAACAAACAGCACATGAACCTCCGTGAACTCATCCCCATCCTCGAATCCATCGCCCCGCCCGCCCTCGCAGAAGACTTCGACACAGGCAGGATCGGACTCGTCCTTGACCGCGCCGCTGACATCCGGAAAATCACAGTGGCGCTTGACCCTACCGACCACGTTCTCAAAGAAGCGGCGCGCATGGGCGCAAACCTCCTCATCACTCATCACACGCTGATTTTCGACCCGGTGAATCTTATATCCAAAAGATTATCCGATACTTTGAAAATTGCTATCAACAACGATATTTCCATCTACACCATGCACACAAACTATGACAAAGCAAAGAACGGCGTGAACGATGTGCTTGCTGAATTACTTGGATTAAACAACATCACACAGCTTGCGCTTGGAAGGATTGGTGAAATTAAACGGACAACGGCGCCGGAATTTGCCTCATTTATCTCAAAAAAGCTGGATACGCATGTGCAGTATACAGGAAACAGTGAAATAAGAAAAGTCATGGTCGTAGGCGGGAGCGGTTTCAGGAGGGAATACATCGACATCGCGCTTGAACACGGTGTGGATGCGCTGGTCTCCGGAGAGCTGCGCCACGATGCGCTCCGTTATGCAGGAGAGCTATGCCTGTTTGATGCGACTCATTATGCAACGGAAGCGCCTGCTATGAAAAGATTATGCGAAAGATTGCCAGTCGAGTCGGTTTATATTGAGGATAAGCCTTCGGTAAAGTTAGAAACCGCAGATAAAATCCCGGCTTAATTTCTTGAAGTTACTTCCGGGATTTTCTTTTTGATTTCTCTTTTATTTCATTCATCCTGTCTGCGCAGTCGTCAAGCTTAGCTTTGATTTCTTTCAAATCATCCTCGACAAGCTCTCTATTTCCAAGAAGGGTGATAAAGCTAAGATATATTAATTCAAGCGTGCTTTTTATGTCGGCTCTATCGGGCTCTTTTTGTGCCCAGAGTGCTTTTGCTATCTCTTCTCTTCTTGAAATTTCTTCATCATTCAAGTTCGCATTTTTGTCGATATTCTGAGGCCTTATCATTAGAATGCCACCTCTATTTCAGGAATTTTCATGCCGCACAAATTCAATCCTTTGATTTTGATTCCTTTTAATATTAGATTGATATCAATTTTATCCGAAATCGCTGAGGCTGTTGTGACCTTGCCCTTTACGTTACTTATTTCCATTCCACCTTTAACATTCATCACTACTTTTTCAATATTAAGGGTCATGACGGTATTGATATCAGCGACTTCCGCATCCCCGGTACGCGTTACCCCGGCGCCATACGTCTTCTTAGACGTATTTATTGTAATCGGAGTAGTAGAAATGGCTTTAAATCCTTTGGTAATGACAGACGGGATTTCGATGTTTAATGCGCTTATGTCATTCATTACTATGTGCGAGCTTGATATATTCATCGAATCCATTCTCTCGATGTTTGTTTCTTCAGTTATTACATTATTTGGACACATTGGATTCAGCATCGGAAGACAGACGCCGAGAGCCTGGCACAATGGGCTGTCCAGGGGTATACTCGTACATTTCATTTGGACCTTCCCTGTAGTAACTTCGTCTATGGTTGTTCTCCGAATTGGCTCAGGTGTCATTGAAAAAGGACCCATGTTCATCTTTGGCGTCTGCATTGAAATGCTGCCACCCTGGAAGTCGATGTCGCCCAAGGAATGCGTCTCTGTAAAAGAAGCAAAATCCACGGTACCAGAGGGATGCAAATCCGGCATCCACCAGGGCGTATGAATAGTCCCTGAAAAGGAAGAATTAATGGAAAGCTTGATTGCTATTTCGACGTTTTTTGCCTTGACCGATTCATATGTGAAATCTCCTTCGAAATCATCCAACTCGACATTCGGAATAGTCATCGTACTAATCTCGATTTGGTCTATGGTAACCGGTCCACCAATGCTTGAGGCAATCTCTGAATTCGGAATTATCACACGGGATGTTATTTTCTTGGCCTTTTGGCTGGGACAGCGTGATTCTGGAGGAGGACAACTTCCACACTTTTTATCTGTTTTTGGTATATTAATATTAGTTATCGGTTCTACCACTCTTGAATTAGTTATAGTTGCCTTCCCAGGATTTGATGACTTAGTTTTTCTCAAATTATTGCTCAAGATCGCACCCGGACATACAATATATCCTGATGATATTTATTGTTTGCGGCTTACCAGTCTTGCGAATATTTTGCTATCTAGCGCAATTTATAAATCAGGAAGTGAAATCGCGGAGAAGTCCGCGCTATAGAGATAATCCTCATCCACATGTCATAACATCTTAGAATTGTTTGAGGGTCTCCGATGACATCAAATTCCTTGGTGTAAAACGCTTCTGCAAGAGTTTGTTTGCCTTCAATAATTTTAAAGAGACAGTCCCTTGAAAGTGAGACACGGACGTTTATTTCGCTTTTGCCTGCCCCCTTGGTGATAATGATTTCACGTTTTTGTGTCTGGATTACGGCTTTTTCGTTATCAAGAGTTTGAAGGCAGGTAATCCCATGTGCGTCTTTGACGATTCCGCGAAGCTGGAACGGGAAGTCTTCTTTCATTATTTCTATGAAATCGCTCAGGAATTTCTTAAGCTTCAAAGTCAAAATTTCTCACGCTCCCACGCGGCCTGACAGATTCAAACCAGCAGGGAATGGTCTTTTTATAGGTTTTGCCACCCACTTTTCCAGTGAGGGATGCGGTGCAGAACATTTCGTTGAGTTCCGTATCCGATGTACCATTGATGCTGGAAGCTATTACACTGCAAACAGCCCTGGGCTTAAAGATAATGTTGAGGTTGTCAGAACCATCGACTGCTAAGAATTCTATTTTTTCAGGTATGCATGGATTGTAATCCGGATAAAGGAGGCGTGTAACTCCGGGGATTATGCTATGTTCTCCGGAAAATCTTCCTTCCCGGGTAATCTCAATTTTATCACTGCCAAAATACTTTTTTTCCCCATTTTTCTTTTCGACGATAAAACCACCATAAGATAATTCGTCGGATGGACCGTATCGGTAAAACAGAAACCTTGCGCTCACGGGTTCTTTTGGATTCGATGGATCGCAAAGAATAACTCCGGTGTCCCATCCCCATGGGGCGCCCCAATCGAAGCGGCCGCCCTCATGGTCATGGTATCCTGTTTTGGTATTAACAGGAAAAACAGTTCCGTCCAGTGTGACTTCTCCCAAGGACATCAGTCTTGGACATTCCACCCAGTTTTCCCAGAACTTACGCATTTCATCAGCTGCCCGAATCATTCCGATACTTATTGGTTCATGCCCTCCAAGAACATCAAAAACGATCTCTTTACTGGATACAGGAGGCAGGATAACCGGAAGACTGAGATTGAAGGAGGTTTTATCTATCTTACCTTTTATTTTGAAAGTGTTATCCTTCTGGTAAGTCACCGCAACATCTTCACCGATAAAATCCGGGTTGTATGCTGATATTTGCAGCTTTCCTAAGGGGATTATCTTACTCCCTGTTAAAATTTTCCCCTGCGGGTCTACGAAAAATGAAAGAGCGCTTCCATATCCACGTTTGGCATCAAAGGGGTTGCCATGAATCCCGAAATTCAGAAGCCCGAAGATACGGGATTTTCTGTCGTAAAATACGAAATCATGCCATTCTTTATAAAGCGTCAGGCGATCGTCAAAGATTGAAGGTATTTTAAAGGCGTCAAGGTGGATTGTGTCATCTATGGAATAGAGATTCATTCGGATGGCGGCCTGTATTATTTTTCTTCTTGGCTTGGTAAAGCTGCATCCAGAATAGCTATTGTCTTGCTCGATTGTTTTTGCAGGAGCACGATCAAGTCAGAATTGAATTGAAGGTAGGCGCGCATCAGGTCATTTACCGAACCGTCGATAAGAGAGTCCCAGCCTTTGTTATCCAGTTTGGACATGCGTTCAGAAACCTGGATTAATTTCTGGAGTGTTTCCAGGGAATTGTTAGCCGAAGCCTGGGCCAACTTCGTCACTTGTTCCTGGTAGTCAGGATCGCTAAGGTTCCCGACGACTTTATTCATAGCCCGCTGGATAGAACGTTGATTGATCATCACTGGGCGGGGTATAGCTGTGTTTTCACGCTTGGATCTTGTAACCTTCTTTTTTTCACTCATAAAAATCCCTTGATATTGTAGTAATCTATGTCTATTTATTTCTTACGCTTAATAAGGTAACTGGTCTGATCAAAAAAGAACTGCTTCCAGCGTTTCTCGGTCATCCAGTCGCATTCATTAAGAAGTATTCTTTCGGCCTTTATAGCCAAACTTAGCGCTATTTTCTCAGCATATTCGATACTGGAATACTTTTGCATAAGTTCCTCAACGTATGCAACTTCCGGGTCGGTCTTATTGTCACGTGGTGTTTTCAGAATTCTGCGCATTCGTTGTCTCTCATGCGAAGTGCATTTGTTAAGAAGATGAATAAGTATGAGAGTTCGTTTACCCTCAAAGATGTCGCCTTTGATTTCTTTGCCATACTGTTTCTGGGATGCGGTCAGGTTCAAAGTATCATCGGTTATCTGGAATGCCAGCCCCAGGTTCAGTCCAAACCTCGTAAGTGTATTTAGCTGCTCCGGAGTAGCATGTTCACTGCCAATAATCAGGCCTGTCCTGATCGGGGTAATTATAGTGTACCAGCAGGTCTTGTTCTCGCATAACCTGAAATAATCCCTGGCCTTCAAATCTATCCTGTTCTGCTTTACGTATGTCAGCTCCATTATCTGCCCTTCAACGCTTCTCCTTGCCATCTCCTGTATCTCCAGGATTACCTGCAACGATTTTTGCACACCAATCGAGCCGAGGTTGTCTATGAGCGGAGACATGCTGAGAATCTTGACGGCATCACCTGCATTGGCAGCCAGGGCAAGACCATATTTCCGGTTCAAAGTGAGGTCCCCTCTTCGATAAAGTGATTGGTCTACGATGTCGTCCTTGATGAGAAACGCATTGTGGAGCAGTTCTATAGCCGCTCCTGTATCAATCGCTTTGTTGTAGTCTCCACCTACCGATGCTGCAGCTGCAAGACAGAACGCCGGCCGGATCCCTTTTCCTGGCCTGGTAGGATAGTCCGATAGAACTTTATAAGCAAGACTGGTTGGCCTGAAGTTTTTCTTCAAGTAATATTGCATTCGGAGTGCAACCTGTTTTTTAAGTGTGGATAGAGTTATCTTGCTCAAACTGATACCTTTTTTTTCTTATTGATACCTTTGCAGATAATCTTTGCGGAGAAGCTGGCAATTGTTGATTTTGACGAAAGATGGAGATTCGCTATCATTGCTGTTAATATTAAAATCACAGTTTCTTCGTCATATACGGACCCTCGCGCCCGTATCCGAACTTCCTGTAATAATCCCGGACACCGATGCCGCTGGTCACCGCAATTTTCTCATATCCGGCAGCGTGTGCAGTCTCTTCCGCATGCGCCAGAAGCTCCTCGCCGTATCCGCGATGCTGCCACTGTGCCTTTCCCGCGCTCTCACCAGGCTGCACCATAGAGCCGTAAACATGCAGTTCGCGCACAAGCGCCGCGTCCTGTAGTTCCTGCCTGTGGGGCGCGAATGGGAAACGAAGCCGGAGGAACCCGACCAATACATCCTTTCCCGTGTCCTCGAACGAAATAAAATGTTCTTTTCCGCCGCACGCAGAATATTCTTCAACAGTCAGTTCGATGTTCTCGGGCTTTGCGCCTTCAAGCATCCTGTGCCCAACCTCGCGGCACCTGATGCAGTTGCATTTTCCTCCCATTTCCAGGAGCCTTTCTTTTGCAAGCTGCCTTATATTGCTCTTCCTTATCCCGGCAAGCACCTGGTACGCAGGGATGTCACGCTGAATTCTTTGCAAACGAACCCATTTCGGTAAAATGGATTTGATTTTTGCGAGCAGTTCGACGGCATCCAGAACTTCAAGCGGCGCATAGTTACCGAGTTCCCACATCCCGTGAAGCCGCGTTCCTTCCGTCACCAGTGTAGGATATATCTTGAGATAATCAGGCATGAATCGCTCATCTTCAAATAATGTCCTGAACATGCGAAAATCCGATTCTACTGAAGCCCCGGGCAGCCCGGGCATCATATGAAACCCGACCTTCAATCCGCTGTCCCGAAGCCTCATGTTCGAAGCCGCGCTCTCAGCGACGGTATGACCGCGCTGGATGCCTGCAAGGATGAAATCGTAGGTGCTCTGGACCCCTATCTCCACTTTTGTCGCGCCAAGTTCAAGAATGGTATCGATATGCTCTTTTTTAGTCCAGTCCGGTCTTGTTTCTATGGTTATCCCCACATTCCTGACTCCGGCGCTCTCATTTGCGGATTGGACTTTTTCAATTGAAACATATTCCCTGCCTTTTCGCCATTCTGTGCCGTAAAAATCATTCATCGCCTCAATACAGCGTTTTATAAACCATTCCTGGTAGCAGAGTGTTCGGGATGTGTATGTCCCCCCCATCACGATAAGTTCTGCTTTCTCTACGGGGTGGCCTATCTGCGAAAGCTGTTTTAACCTGGATGAGACCTGCAAATATGGGTCAAAATTATTCTCAAATGCCCGCTTTGCAGCGGGTTCCGCTCCCATATAGCTCTGCGGCGAATGGAATTTCGATTCAATGCCGCCGGGGCACGGGACGCAAAGACCGTGAGGGCATGGCGCCGGGGAAGTCATGGCGGCTATCACCGCTACGCCTGATATCGTCCTGACCGGTTTTAACTGGAGGAGTTCTAGAACGCGTTCTTTTTCATCTTCATCTCTTGCAGCCGCAAGTATCTGGGAATTGCCCATAAGGGATGAAAGTTTGTAGCGGATGCTGGCTGCTTTTTTGGCTGCGTTCAATCCTTTTTCATCTGTTATATCTTTTCGAAGGAGTTGTTCTATAATCTCTCTGGCTGCTGATTCGATGGCGGTCATTAAGGAATTAAAACAACGTGCACCGAAATAAAACCTTACATCAAATCTTCTTCACAAGATCAAACAGCGCCGCTTTCGGGTCTTTCGCTTTGATGACACCGGACGCAAGAAGCACCCCAACTGTCCCGAGTTCAATCGCCGCGGCAACATCATCCCCGGTGGAAATACCTGCGCCGCAAAGCACTTTAACCCCCGGATTTATTTTTTTCACTGCGCTCACCGACCCGCTCACGATTTCGGGGTTGGCTTTTGAAACCGGATTGCCTGAGCCTATCAATTCAGGCGGTTCAACTGCAACAAAATCAGGGGAAAGCGCAGCAGCAGCCGAAGTTACTGCGATATTATTTGTACAGACTATCGTAGTCAATTCGGCTTTTTTAGCCGATTGCAGCGCCGCGTCTATTTCAGATAAAAGAAGCCTTCTTTCAGAATGGTTGATGAGTGTGCCCTTCGCACCTGCAGAACGAACGCAATCGGCTGTAATATGCCCCGTGTAACTTCCCGCGCCGGCAGCATCGATATGCTGGGCGAACACCGGTATTTTGACAGCATTGGCAACCCTGTAAATATCAGGTATCTGGGGGCATGCGATAATATCCACTCCTGAATCGGCGCTCACTTCCTCGCATAATTTTGCCATCATGACCGCTTTCTCGCCCATGCTTTCAGCATAGGTTTTAAAATTTAACACAATCAACGGTTTATTTTCCATGATAGAAAAAATCAGGCGGTGTATACTTCTTCGTGAGGATGTACCACTATGCCGCTCGTGGTTATATCATACGGGTGAATGTTCTTGCTATGGTCTGACCCTCTCATCTTGAATATCTCTATGCTGCGTACCCTTACGCTGTCCGTACGCTTATAATACATCAAAATAGTTCCTTCTGTAACGAATGTCTCAACCCCGAACCTGCTCGGCATATTCTCATCGACTATTTCGCATGTCATGATTGAAGTTAATCCCAGGATTTCAAGAGTAGTACTTAATTTCAGAAGCTCAACCCTTATCTTAGCAGGGTCCTGGAGGTAAAAACCGATAGATGTAGTCCCGTCAACCACTGCTCTTTTTGCGTCGATGTCATCCTGTATCGCGATTATCTGGTCCATCATCGAACGCATGTCGAACGGCCTGACATCGACATATTTTTCATGCGAGGGTATGCCGATTTTTGTAGAACATGCATCAACTATCGCTAATTTGCCTTCGTCCTCAAGGGCCGCAAAATCCCACCCGAACATTTTCACATTTTCCCTTATTTGTTCGGGGCGCTCTTCCGTCGCTATAATAATGCCATTTTCCCCATACTTTGTAATCCCATTATAAACATATTGAAGCCCGAAAATGGTTTTCCCTGCTCCTGCCGGCCCTGAAACAAGATAGGTCCGGTTTCTTAACAGGCCCCCGCCGCACAATTCATCAAACCCCGCGATTCCGGTAGGAACCCGTTTTGGGTCCATTTTTTCTATCTTAATCTGCTTTTTTTCAGCCATTCGTATTCAACCTGGATAATAATAATCTTTTACCATATAAATACTTATTTATTTTCATCATCTTTCTGATAATTATGAGGTTCTGGATGATTACAAAAAATATATGTCCCTGTAATACATTTCCGATGCGGTGGAATAATGGTACTTCCCGATAAATTCAGGTGTGTAATAACAAACTGGGACTATATTTATGACCTGTGCAGGCATGTCGCAAACGAAGTCAAGAAATCCGGATATAAACCGGATACGATAATCGCGCTGGCGCGGGGGGGATGGTTTGCAGGCAGGGTGCTGTGTGATTTCCTGGGTCTTAACGACCTGACAAGCCTCAAGATAGAACATTATGTGGGCACTGCAAATGCAGGCAGCGGACCCGCTATCAGATACCCGCTGGCCGATAACGCAGTGGCAGGAAAGAGAGTATTAATCGTGGATGATATTACAGATACCGGCAAAAGTATTGCCCATGCCAAAGAATACGTCCTGAAGCAGAAACCAAAAGAGGTAAAAACCGCAGTCCTCCAGTACCTGTATACATCCGAAATCAAGCCTGATTATTGCGGCGAAGTTGTGCAGGAATGGGGTTGGATCGTATATCCGTGGAATTTCATCGAGGATATGATAGACATTATATCGCGCCTTATGGCAAAAGAGAAACTCAATGAATGGGATGTTGAAAAAATCAGGTCCGGGCTTTTGAAATATCATAATATCGACCCCATCAACTTTGAAATAGCCCAACCGGACAGGATGGAAGAGATACTCGATGAGATGACAAGAAGAGGAATGCTCAGAACAAAATCCGTTCCAGGCAGAAAAACCTGGGAATATATTGGGGCGTGAAAATCATGCATGCGGATATTGCAATAATCGGGGGCAGCGGCGTTTATGATACCTCGATGCTGGATAACGTAAAGGAAGTTGAAATCGATACGCCTTTCGGAAAACCGTCTGACGCTATCACCATCGGCTCATCCGGGGAAACTAATGTTGCATTTCTTCCCAGGCACGGCAAAGGGCACAGGATATCCCCGAGCAAATTGAATTCCCGCGCCAATATCCTGGCTCTTAAGAAACTCGGAGTTAAAAGGATAATTTCCGCTTCTGCTGTGGGAAGCCTGAAGCTTGAACTCAAACCCCTTGATATCGTTATCCCTGACCAGATTTTTGACAGGACAAAGACTCGCGAAAGCACATTCTTTGATGAAGGGATTGTTGTTCACATGGGTTTCGCAGACCCCTTCTGTCCTGAAATGTCGTCCCTACTTGGCGATATCACATCCGAACTCGGATATTCGGTACAGGAAAAAGGAACTTATGTCTGCATGGAAGGGCCGCAGTTCTCAACGCGCGCCGAATCAAGGGTTTATCAAAGTCTCGGATTTGACATTATCGGGATGACCGCGCTTCCTGAAGCAAAACTTGCGCGTGAAGCCGAGATATGTTACAGCATGATTGCGACGGTGACGGATTATGATGTCTGGCATGAGGAGGACGTCACTATCGAAACCGTGATCGCGAATGCCGTGAAGAATGAGGAAGCGGTCAGGAATATCATAAAAGAGGCAATCCCGAGAATATCACTTGAGAGGAAATGCATCTGCTCCAATGCATTATCCGGCGCGATAGTCACAGCGCACGATAAGATTCCTGTGGAGACGAGGAGAAAATTGAATGATCTCGTGGGGAAATATCTATAATTTTTCTCAAAAATGTTATATG
The DNA here is from genome assembly GCA_041491305.1 of Candidatus Methanoperedens sp. Lineage (GTDB taxonomy): Archaea > Halobacteriota > Methanosarcinia > Methanosarcinales > Methanoperedenaceae > Methanoperedens. The sequence goes on along the minus strand of JBGPUU010000034.1, from coordinate 11,124 downwards.
GTTCAAGGTAGATGAACAAGCGTGGTAATTGAGGATCCGAACAAGGCAATTTTTTTCGATGATTCGCGTGATGTAACGATAGTGGAGTTGGGGCGGGATGATGTAACCGTATCATTGACCCCGGGTAAAATCATATTATGGTTTGGGAGGCAGGTAGGCGAATCATTGATCCGTGACGTCATTTTCGGGATTTCCGGGATAGATTCTTCTGTAAATCATGAACAGGAAGTAATATGTAATTTCAGTGCCATCCCGGAGTATGAGAATATGGGATATGTATTGACATCATATGCAAGAACAAAAGGCGGGTACAGGGCGATTTTCAATGTGCCGTTTTCAAAGAAATCTGCACTTTCGCATTTTGTAAAATCCATCGTCAACCAGCTTAAGGAAAAGGATGTAAGAAAAACACTTTTCTGGGATGGAAGCTTTGACAGGATAATTTTAATATTCAACGAGTTGAAAAAGCTTGATGGCTGGGAACTAAAGCGGATTGAATATAAGGAAGAAGACGAAAAAGGTAATTAAATGGCCAAAAGAGAATGTAAAGCTACAATCGCCTCAATGAACCTCATTGCAAAACACATAATAAAAGTTGCTTCTAAACTCGACACCGATTCGGTAAAAAAGCTGGTCGATGAAATAATAGGCTCAAAGCGAATATTCCTGATGGGGGCGGGAAGGTCTGGTCTTGCAGCAAAGGCTTTTGCGATGCGGCTTATGCATATGGGATTTAATGTTTTCGTGGTTGGCGAGACAACAACTCCCGCAGTGCAGCCCGATGACCTCGTAATCGCGGTTTCCGGCTCGGGCGAGACGCCTTCCATTGCAAACCTTGGCGGAATCGCTAAAAAAATCGGCTCAAAACTGGCAGTCATAACCTCAAATAAAGATTCCACTCTGGGGAATATTTCAGATATCGTTGTGATAGTCCCGGGGAGACCCAGGGAAGATATCATTTATGAGGATTATCATGAACGGCGGATGGTGGGGTATCCTGAGCTTGAGCCTCTCGGGACTATTTTTGAAATAACCGCACTTGTTTTTCTTGATGCAGTCGTATCCGAGTTGATGGTGAGAACTGGGGCAAGCGAAGCGGAATTGAAGAAAAGGCATACGGTTTTTGAGTGATTTTAATGTTTTCACAACGCGTAAAGGGTATTGACATCTCCGGTATCAGGAAGATGTTTGAAGGCGCGGGCCCGAACGCCATCAATCTCGGCCTCGGCCAGCCTGATTTCGATACGCCGGAGCATATTAAAAAAGCTGCAGTTGATGCAATAAACCAGGGTTTCACGGGTTATACCGGGAACCTCGGGATTCCGGAACTTCGGGAAGCCCTGTGCAGGAAATTTGAGCGTGAGAACCATTTTACAGTCGAGCCAAATGAAATCATCGTCACATCGGGCGCCTCTGAAGCGCTCCACCTTGCACTTCAGGCTTTGGTGGATACAGGCGATGAAGTTCTGATACCTGACCCCGGGTTTTTGTCGTATTCAGCTCTGGCAAAAATGGCAGGGGGAAAGGTGGTGGGCATACCTCTTGGCGAAGCTTTGACATTGACGCCTGAAGCCGTGAATGAATCTATTACTCCTAAAACCGTTGCATTGATTATTAATTCACCTTCAAATCCCACAGGGACTGTCCAGACTAAAAAGGAGATTAAAGAGCTGGCAGGGATAGCAGAGGACAATGACATTACGATAATCTCAGACGAGGTGTATGAGCATTTCATCTACGAGGGCGAGCATGTCAGCCCGGCGCAGTTCACTGATAAAGTAATTACAATCAACGCAGTCTCAAAGACCTACGCCATGACAGGCTGGCGCATCGGTTATGCAGCCGCGAGGAAGGAATATATCGAGCAGATGCTCAAAATTCACCAGTACATCCAGGCATGCGCCAACTCAATCGCCCAGAAGGCGGCGCTGGCTGCGATTGAGGGGCCGCAGGAGTGCGTGAGTGAGATGCGCGAGAGTTTCAGGGCAAGAAGGGATATCCTGATGGAAGGATTTGCTTCAATGGGTATTAAATGCGTGAAGCCGCAGGGGGCTTTCTATGCATTCCCTGAGGTTGCGGATGAGGATGCGCCGCAGAAGTTGCTGGAAAAAGGGGTGATTGTTACTCCGGGCTCGGCTTTCGGGGAGAACGGGAAGGGGCATATCAGGATTTCGTATGCAGTTTCTGAGGGGAATTTGAGGAAGGCGATTGGGGTGATGGAGAGGGTGCTTGTATGAATAGGGATGCTATGTCATGGTTTATAACAGGATAATCCTGAATCGTCACATATAGGCCTCGTTCTTAAGTACGGGTTTTATCACTTGGTTTGATGTTCTGGTTGAGGCTGAAGAAGTTCGTGGGATCGTATTTGTTCTTCAGCGCAACGAGTCGTTCGTACTTCTCTTTACCATAGGCGGCCATTATCCTGTCCGCGCCCTCTGTCATCAGGAAATTTACGTAAACTCCGCCAGTAGCGAAGGGCTGCACCGCATTCCATAAATCTCGCGCCCATTTGATATTTTCTTCGTTCTTCGTGGTGTCTTGCCACATGGAAATGATGTTAATGATAAAGGGTGCGTCCCGGTGACTGTATGGTGTTTCATCGTCCCTGACCCTATTCACGGCTCCCAGCAGATGACCGATTATAATCTTCGACATCGATGAAGGTCTTTTGGTGGCATATTCGATTAGGGTATCAATGGCTTCATCGCTAAAACCTTTCAGGTACTCCGACTTCCAGTAGTTCTGCCAGCCCGGTGGATTCGCTGCATCGAGCATGGACTGCAATGCAACATAGGGCTTCGGGCCAACTAGATCTACATCTGGCGGTCCGAACTTTCTGAGAGGTTGAATGATACGTTCTCCTTCCTCGATTGCTCCGAAGTAGCTGATAACAACAGCGAGCATTGGCATTCCTTGAATATGTTCTGGTATAGGTGGCGCTTTTGGCGCTGTTACGAAAAGGAGAAAAATGGACAACTCTTCGGGAACTCTGGCGATATAATCGCGATAAAACCGGAGAACTTCTTTGGCATTCGCAAGAGGATGGAGCAGCATACCTCCTAGAATGACTGGACCGACTGGGTGGAGCCTATACTCGAATGATGTCACAACCCCAAAGTTCCCTCCGCCACCTCTTATACCCCAGAAGAGGTCGGAGTTCTCGGTCTTACTGGCAACCAATAACCTGCCGTCTGCCGTAACTACATCTGCCGATAAGAGGTTATCAACGGTCAGACCGTGCTTTCGCGAAAGGTAACCAAACCCGCCGCCAAGAGTGAAACCAGCAATGCCTGTAGTGGACTGGATGCCTCCTGGAAGAGCAAGACCGAATGATTGCGTCTCGCGGTCGAACTCTGCCCATGTGAGACCGGGTTCAGCGCGGGCGGTGCGCCTGACAGGATCGATGCGTATGCTCTTCATCTTCGACAGGTCAATGACTAAGCCTCCGTCGCAGACAGCATTTCCTGCAACGTTGTGACCACCGCCGCGCACTGCCACGAGGAGCTTGTTGGCGCGGGCAAAGTTGACTGCATTGATGACATCGACAGCCCCTGTGCACCTTGCGATAAGTGCAGGTCGTTTGTCAATCATCGCGTTCCATATCTTGCGGGCGTCGTCGTAACCGGTATCATTGGGACGGATAAGCTCACCGCGCAGGTTGTCTTTAAATTTTTTAATAGTTTCCTCATCAATTTTGACCATAATTATTGTCCTCCATTTTTAAAATGCCCTTCGCCTGATGGCTTATTTTCCTCTCCCTTTTAAGATAAACCTATGAGGTAGGCGTTCACTCTCATTGTTATTTTTACTCACATTCGTATAAATAAATTTCTGTGATATGGCTATGGTATCTTTTCCCAAAAAAATTTCTAACTTTCTTTCCTTCTTAAAAACTCACCTGCAAATCAAATCCTGAGAACCCTACTTTCTATAACCCCAATTATCTCCTTAATATCCTTTATCACCACATCCGCCTCCTCACACAGAAGCTTCGGGCACTTCCCGGTCTGCTGTATCGAAAGCACCCCCAGATCCGCCGCGCGCATCGCAAGCAGGTCATTAATCCCATCGCCCACCATAATCACCTTATCGTATTGCAGTTTCAATCTCTTCACAATCTCCTCTTTTTTCCTTGGCGTGGAAATCTCATGTACGCATTCAAGCGGTACACATACATTCTTCGCAAGCGGCTGCAGGTTTCGCATGCTGTCGCCTGATGCGATATATACCCCGATGCCCTTTTCAGTAAGAGCCTGGATCACGGAACAGGAACTGGAATAAATTTTCCCCCCGGTGCAAATGACATACGGGATGCTTTTTGTTTCAGTGTCGATAACCAGTCCAACACCCATGTAGAAAATATTCTTGCACTTCAGTTTGACAGACGCCATTACATCCTGCAAGTCGGACATTTTAGCCAGGGTGTCATTTTCAACAACGGATATGGCAGTGGCTTTTTCCACATGTGCCCTCGAACAGCCGACCTCTATATCGATTTTGTATTTCCTGATAAAATCCGAGACAAGCATTTCAGGCGGGCAGTTAACCAGTTTATTAGAATCAACCTGCATTACAAGAAGAGCGCAATATGGTTTTTTGCCGACAAGCTCGGTTGATACAACCTCATCCAGATATTCACCTGTATGTATGTTTTTTGCCACGCGGTACATGCGAAGCAGTGTTCCTGCGCTATCAAACACTACGGCGATTTTCATAGTTTACAAACGGCTTTTATAAGTATTTAGATTTTCCGAGGAAAAAGACTGTAAAAATGTTTGGTGTTGAGCGAATTCTTTGCGTACTTTGCGCCTCTGCGGTGAAAAATTCTGCACCGCAAAAGACGCAAAGAGCGCAAAGTTACTTTAGACGAAATTTAAATCCCAAGAGTTATTTATTAAACCTGATGATATTAATAAATATGGACCAACTCACTAAAGTATCATTCACCAACCTGGAAAAAATCCTCTATCCTGAGTTGGGTTTGAAAAAATCCCGAGTCATTGAATATTATATCAGGATAGCCCCGCGGATGCTGGGATTCCTGAATAACAGGCCCATAGTCATGAACAGGTACCCTGATGGCGTTGACAGCGAAGGATTTTATGAAAAGGATAAACCAATGGGTATACCGGACTGGGTTAAAACTTTCAAAAACTACTCGGAGACTGCACAACGAGAGTTAAACTACGTTGTATGCAATAACCTTGATACGCTTATCTGGATGGCGAATCTGGCATCCATTGAGATAAACATCACTCTTTCAACAATTGATAATTATGATGCACCTGACCTTGTGTTTTTTGATATAGACCCTGAACCTCCCTGTTCATTTGACGATGTCATGGATGTCGCTTTATTACTAAAAGAAAAGCTGGATGAACTCAACTTCAGGTCATTTGTCAAAACCTCAGGGAAAAAGGGACTGCATGTTGTCCTGCCGGTTATTAAAAGTTATAATTTCAAACAGACAAGGGAATTCGTTCATCAATTCGGAAAGTTCCTTGCAAGAGAATCTAACCTTGTTGTATCAGAATTCATGAACTCCAGAGACCCGGGAACTATCTTTATTGATTACCTGCAAAATACCCGCGGGAAGACAATGATAGCTCCGTATAGCCTGAGGGCGCAAGCGAAGGCAACAGTATCGACACCTCTTGAATGGAAGGAACTTAAGAAAGGATTAAGACCTGAGGAGTTTAACATAAATACTATCCTGAAAAGGAAGAACGATCCCTGGGAGGGGTTACTGGAAAATAGACAGGCGCTTGAGGTGGAATAATGGCAAAGGATCAAGACTCAGCAAAACCGTCCAGCAGGCCAATCTGGAGCGGCAGTATCACTATCGGGCTTGTGAATGTGCCGGTCAAACTTTATACCATGATACGTGACCAGGCATTTTCATTCAGGTTCTTACATAATGAGGATGGGCAGCCATTGAAATATGAAAGGGTATGCAGCCGGGATAATAAGGTCATTGACTGGAAGGATACGGTAAAGGGATACGAAATACGAAAAAATGAGTTCATAGTTTTCAAAAAAGAGGAACTGGACGCGATAAGACCTGAATCAGACCAGAGGATAAGGCTTGAAAAATTTATCAGTTTACTCTCCATCGACCCCATATATTTTGAAAAGTCATACGTGCTTGTCCCTGACAATAGCGAAGAAGCGTACAGCCTCTTGATGACGGTTATCCGGCAAGAGGGAAAAGCGGGAATGGGGAAGATCACTCTTAGAACCAAGGAATATCCTGTAATTGTGTATGAATATAAAGGGGCCCTTGTATTGACAACCCTGCGCTATGCCAATGAGGTTACGAATCCCGCGGATCTGGAAGAACTCACGAAACTCAAAAAGCCCCAAAAAAATGAACTTGAACTGGCCGGAAAAATTATTAAAGAACTGTCGGGGGAATTTGATATCACCGAGTACAGGGACGGCTACAGGGAAAAGATTGAAAAGCTCATAGAAATGAAGATGAAGGGTGAAGTCATTGTTGCAGAAGTTCCCAAGAAAGAGGAAGTCAGGGAATTGATGGTGGCCCTTCAAGAGACTATCAAGAAACTGGGCAAATGAAGCAATATAAACCAATGCTTGCCCGTCCGGGAGATGCGCCGTTTTCTTCTGCCGACTGGATTTTTGAAGTAAAATGGGACGGCATAAGGGCTATCAGCTACGTTAAGGAAGGACTCAGCATCAGGAGCCGCAACCAGAAGGAACTGATTGATAATTTCCCCGAGCTTTCCGAACTGAAAGACCTGACACGCGATACGGTTCTGGACGGGGAAATAGTTGTTATGAAGGATGGAAAACCTGACTTCCAGACCCTCATCCAGAGGATGCAAAACACCAAACCGGGTGATATAAGATATATGTCCGGCAAATTCCCTGCTACTTATATAATATTTGATATCCTGGAAAAGGATGGGGAGGAGCTGCTGGATACCCCTCTCGTGGAGAGGAAGAGGATTTTGGAAAATTCTGTAAAAGAAGGAAAATCCATCGTCCTTTCTTTATTTGTTGAAGATGCAGGAGATGCTTATTATCGTGCAGTTCTGGAAAAAGGCCTTGAAGGCGTAATGGCCAAAAAGAAGCAAAGTTCCTACGAACCCGGAAAAAGAAGCAATAACTGGCTGAAAATAAAGCAGGCAAAGACATGTGATTGTGTCATTTTCGGTTATACCGGGGGTGAAGGTAACAGGGAAAACACTTTTGGGTCATTGATACTGGGATTGTATGATGCGGCAGGGCCAGTTTTTATTGGCAAAGTAGGTACTGGTTTTTCACAGGAAGATATGGAGAATATTAAACGATTTTTGGATGATTATAAAGTGGAGGAAGAAACGCTTCATGGGGTAGATATGGAGAGGGAAATAACCTGGCTAAGACCCGAGGTTGTCTGTGAAGTGGGTTATCAGACCATAACAGAAGACGGCAAGCTCCGTATTCCGGTATTCAAAAGATTCAGGGAGGATAAAGACCCGCTTGAATGTACCATTGACCAGATACGGCCTGCTCTTTCAGACTATACAACCAAACGTAATTTCATGAGGACAACTGAGCCTCCAATGTCGAAGGAAACGGGTTCTGGGAAAACTTTTGTAGTCCAGGAGCATCATGCCCGCAGGCTCCATTACGATCTAAGACTGGAAAGAGACGGGGTACTCAAGAGCTGGGCAGTTCCTAAAGGTATTCCGGAAAGAAGCGATGACAGGAGGCTTGCCGTGCAGGTGGAAGACCATCCGCTGGATTACGCTAAATTCGAAGGTACGATCCCTGAAGGGCAGTACGGCGCCGGGACTGTGAAAATTTGGGATAAAGGTCTGTACGAACCTGTTGTCTGGGAGGAGAACAAGATCGAGTTCATTGTCAAGGGAGAAAAGATGGAAGGGATGTATGTTCTTGTAAAGTTCAAGAAAGCAGATAAGAACAACTGGCTGTTATTCAAAGGGAGTGATTGAGATGAATAAAATCCATATAGGCACTATGGGGTGGAGTTATGATTTCTGGAGAGGGAAATTTTATCCTGAGGGTTCAGAAAACCTGTTGACCGAATATGCAAAGAATTTTACCACTGTTGAAATCGACAACACATTTTATCGAATACCATCAAAGGATACTGTAAGTAAATGGAGAGATGAGGTGCCGGATGATTTTATTTTTTCAGCCAAATTTCCGCGCAAAATTACGCATATCAAAATGCTTGACGATTGTATAGAAGATATGGAGGTTTTTGTTGAACACATGTCATTGCTGGGAAACAAACTCGGGCCTTTGCTTATTCAATTACCACCCGGCTTTAAGCCAGAGAAGTCTGGAATATTAAGGGATTTCCTGGCCGGTCTTCCGAATGGGCACAGGTTTGCAGTGGAGGTTAAGAATAAAAAGTGGCTGGATGAGAATTTCTACGACTTGCTGAAAGATAACGGGGTCGCACTTGCGTTAATAGACCATCCGTGGATGCCTGAAATGAGCACGATAACCGCCGATTTCACTTACATCAGATGGGAAGGGGACAGGAGGAAAATCAAGGGAACCGCAGGAATTGTTGAAAGAGATAGAGACGAGGATATAAAAAATTGGGGAATAAAGATAAAAGGTTTTGTTGATGATTCCATAGAAGTTTTTGGCTATTTCAGTAAGTATTATTCAGGTTATCCTCCCGGGGACGTGAGGATGATGCTGGATATTTTATAAGAAAAAAGAGGGTATCTGCATTATTTTTTGGATAGGATAGGACGATTTTCTGGATAGAAAATGATTTTTAGTGCAGACCCCTAATTTGTAATTATTATTCATAGTATTTAAATCCTTTCGTAAACCAGGATGTCAGCCAGTTTTGCAAGTTCACGCGGTGCGAGTGTTTCAGCCCGTCGTTCAATGATTTCCTGCGGCAATTTCTTTAATGCATTATCCATATTCGTTATTCCAAGAAAGACGGCGTTATTAATTATAGCATTCCTGAGCTTCTTTCTCCTCTGGGAGAATGCAGCCTTTATAAACTTCATAAAAAAACCCTCATCCACAACATCGTAGGGAGCAGGGCGCGGAACGAGTTTTATTATTGCAGAATTGACCTCTGGAGGGGAACTGAACGCGCTTTTTGGCACGACCTCCAGAATCTGGACATCGGAATAATACTGCACCGCTATTGAAAGCCTGCCGTAATCCTTACTATCCGGAATAGCGACCATTCTCTTTGCAAACTCATACTGGTACATGAGAATCCCGAATTCAAACTTACACTCCAGCAGTTTGAATGTCACGGGAGAAGAAATCGAATAAGGGAGGTTGGATATTACTTTATTAAAAGGCGGAAATCCTATTTTTAATGCGTCGCCTATTATGACTTCAACATTATCCCATTTGAGAGATGTGGCAGCAAGTTCGGCATCCACTTCAATTGCTATCACCTTGCCTGCTTTCCCTGCAAGTTTCCCGGTGAGATTGCCGTAGCCTGCTCCGATCTCAAGCACCGTGTCGGAACTGTTTAATTTTCCGTATTCGATTATCCTGTCAAGAACCCTTTCATCCACTAAAAAATGTTGGTCTTTCTTATACCTTTTCATTATCTTTTAGGCGGCATCGGAGTGGTGAAGATACGGTATTTTATAGTTTCATCCTTTAATTCGTCAAGTACCCTGTGAGCTATCAGTTTCTCAGGCGCATGAAGACCTTTTACCCTTTCCACGAGGTTTTTAAAACTTGCAAATTTTCCCTTCTTTTTTTCTTCTATAACTCCCCACATCAGTTTTTTCCCTATCCCTGGCAGCAGCTCAAGCATGTGCAGGCGTGTTGTTATAGGATAGGCATCATTGAAGAAAGACAAAAACCTGCTTTCGTTTGTGAGTACTATTTTTTCTATGACAGCAGGAAGTTCCATCTGGGCGCCATGACTGAGTTCATTAAATGTGATTCGCCTTTTAACATGGTCTATCACGGGACGGTCGCCTTCGCCTATATACACTTTATCCTGGGATTTCGGGGCGACATTTTCTTTTGGCGCCATTTCCATCAGGACGAAATGTTTTTCTCCGACTCCCTGGGCAAGAGGCTTTTTCTGGTACATCGGACGTGAATCGTCCGAGCGCCCGTATGGTAAAAAATCCAGTATATATGCAATATCTTCTTTTTCCGGTTTCTTCCCTAATGTTATCATCAAACACCACCAATAATTTCTAGCTACTTGCTCAAACTATCAATATTATTAGAATATATGTATATATACTTTACAACCGGCTTCAGGTATATTTTGCCACTAACTCCAGGATTTGTTTAAGTTCTGCCTCGCTGAGGGTATACCGCTCTTTTGCATAAATCGACCTTAATTCGTCATTTGTCAATGGAAGAACATCCACTATCCGGACTGCTATTTCAGGTTTCATTTTCTCAAGCTTCACGAGCTCGTTCATTAACTCACGGGATTTTTTCGAATCAAGCTTGGTGAATATTTCTGCATGGGCTATCGCTTTTCGAAGTTCATACCCGAGTTCCTTGCTCTCGTTTTCCCTTTCTTTTTTTACCTCATCAAGCAGTTCCCTGACCTCACCAAGAGTCATAATATCTTCACTGATAATCTGCTTTACTATCATCATTTCACCCTTATTATTTCTGTGGGGTCAAATGTTCAGGCAGAATGATAACTTCTTTCATGAGCCCGCCGTCTTTTACTTTGACTATATAGGCACGGCCGCGCTGGCTCACAACTTTCCCGGTTCTTCCCTGGAACTTGGGGTGGGGCATTCCGTTCTGGATGCCGGGGTCAAGATCTATATTAACAATATCTCCCTCAACGAATTCCTGGATCGCCCTGCTTATCGGAGATAATCCTTTCTCTCTTACTGTTTTCCTGAGTTTATACCTTGATTTCCTTCTTGTTCCGTGGGTCTTTGCCATAATTTTCCTCCGAATATAAGTGTTATTTTATCCTACTTTTATCACTTCAAGTTCTATAACCTTTGCCTCGCTTCCGATTATTGAAGCAACGCTGGGTACAGTACGTCCGCCATCGCCAGAAACCAGTTCCTTGACATAGAGCCCTCCTTCACAATTGACAACGAGGACTGCGGTATTTGTTTCAAATGATTCCAGATCAACCGAATGAACTTTACGCATCCGTTC